>JANMNO010000148.1:0-1755 GCA_031374115.1 Hyphomicrobiaceae bacterium
CCGGCACGACGCCGAGATCTACCCTGAATTCGACCGGTACCTCAGTGAGGCTGTCCGGGTCATTCGCAAACTCGTTCTGGATACTCCCGTCGATCCGACGAAGCGGAGCTGGCGTGATCTCAAGGACCTCGGTCGGTTTGCATGGAAATACCGCCGCATCGGCAAGACATTTCACCGCATCGTCGACCTGATGACGATGAGTGCCGATGATTTCCTGTCGTGCTGGTTCGAAAGCACCGAGGTCAAGGCGACGCTCGCCTATTACTCGGGAATCGGCACGTTCGCCGGTCCGAAAAGCCCCGGCTCGGCTTATGTTACGGCCCACCATCTCCTCGGCGAGCACGCTGGCGCCGGCGGCTGGGGCTTCATTCGCGGCGGCATGGGCACGATCAGCAATGCGATCGCTAGGGCGGGTGAATTGCATGGCATGACGATCCGCACCGACGCCGAGGTGGTCTCGATCGAAAGTGCCGGCGGCCGGGCCACCGGTGTGACCTTGGCCGATGGCAGCCGAATCGAAGCCCCGGTCGTCGCCAGCAATGTCAGCTGCAAAGTGACATTCCTAGAGTTGATCGACGCGTCGAAGCTGCCGGCGGATTTCCTCGCTGACATCCGGCGCTACCGCACGTTCTCGACGGCATTCAAGATCAACATTGCCTGCGAGCGCTTGCCGCGGTACCGCGCCTTCGACCGGATCGCGTGCGGATTCGAATACCCGACCTACACCCACATCGGCCCAACTATCGAGTATCTGGAAGCTGCCTACGACGATGCCAAGAACGGCGACTGGTCACGCAATCCTTTTCTGACGCCGGTCGCCCCCAGCTTTGTCGACAATACACTCGCGCCGTCCGGCAAGCACGTCCTTCACGTATTCGGCGGCCATGCGCCGCATACTCTCAAGGGCAAGAGCTGGACAGAAGCCGAGCGGGACGCCTTCGCCCGCAACGCAATTCGGGTCATTGACGATCATGCACCAGGGTTTTCGGATGGCATCATCGGAATGCAGGTGCTGACGCCGCCCGATATCGAGCGCATCATCGGTTCGCCCCATGGCCATATTTTTCACGGCGAGATCATGCCCGATCAGATGTTCCTGAAGAGGCCCGCGCCGCATTATGCCGACTATCGCAGCCCGCTCAGGGGGCTCTACCAGTGCGGCTCCTCCGCGCACCCCGGCGGGGGTGTCAGCAGCTTGCCCGGCCACAATGCTGCTCGCGAAATCCTGCGCGATCTCGGCAAAAAGGCTCTATAGGGAAATCCGGAGCCCCCCATGCAGACGGTCGCGTTCCTGCTCACCCCGGAATTCTCGCTGGTCAATGTCGCGTCGGCGATCGATACGCTCAGGGTGGCGAACACGCTGCTTGAGCAGCCGTTCTACAAGTGGACCATGGTGACGGACACCACAATCGCGGTCCCGTCCAGTTGCGGACTAGCGTTGAGCGCCGACACCTCACTGGAAAAGCTGGACGAGTTCGACATGCTGCTGGTTTGCGGAAGTTTCAAGCCGCACAAGTATGTCAAGGCGGCGACTCAGAAGCGGTTGCGCCAGATCGCCCGGCAGGGAAAGATCATCGGCAGCATGGAAGCTGGCGTCTACCATCTGGCCAAGTCGAGTGTTCTTGATGGCCACACAGTGACGGCGCATTACGCCAACTTGCCGGTCTATGCCCAGATGTTTCCCAAGGTCCAGTTTGTCCAGAACGTGTTCACGGTGACTGACAAGCGCATGAGCTGCGCCGGCGGACTTACTGG
>JANMNO010000199.1:0-43765 GCA_031374115.1 Hyphomicrobiaceae bacterium
TTCACATTTCTTTCAGCGCATGCGCGATGATCTTGCGCATGACGCTCGGCAGCGCCTGGCCGGCGAGTGACCGGCGCGGCACCCAGCGGCAACGGGGTGCGTCGGCCCAGAATGTAAGCGCGACGTCGGTTGGTACCACGGCTACATGGACCAATAGTTCCAACTTGAAATGGGTGAACACGTGGCCGACCACGCCCGGCACCTGCCACCAATCGGCCTGCACCGGGGCCGCCCGTACCGCATCCGTCAGCGACGGCAGATGATCGCTCCACCCGGTCGATGGCACTTCCATCATACGGGCGAGCAATCCGGCATCGGGACGCTGGCGCAAGAGGATGTGCCCATCCTCGCGCATCGCCAGGAACACATGACCGAAACGCTCGGGCCGCGCTGCCTTTCCGGCCTTGCGCGGCAAGGTCGCTTCGATGCCCAAGGCGAAGCCCTCGCAATGCCGATGCAGCGGGCACATCAGGCAGGACGGCCGTTTCGGCGTGCACACCGTTGCGCCGAGATCCATCATTGCCTGCGCGAAATCACCGGGTCTGTCATCCGATGAAAGAGCCGTGGCGCGGCGCTTAATCTCGCCCTTTACCGCCGGCAATGGGGTTTCGAGCGCGAACAACCGGGTGATAACGCGCTCGACGTTGCCATCGACCGGCATGGCCTTTTCGCCGAAAGCGATCGATGCGATAGCGGCAGCGGTATACGGCCCGATGCCGGGCAGCGTCAGTAGCGTTGCCTCGTCCCGCGGAAATTTTCCACCGTGCTCGGCAACGATTGCCTGCGCGCACTTATGCAGATTGCGAGCGCGGGTATAGTATCCGAGCCCCGCCCAGGCGACGAGCACATCGTCGACACTGGCGGCCGCAAGGACGTTGACTGTCGGCCAGCGCTCGAGAAAATTCGCGTAGTAGGGGATGACCGTTTTCACCACCGTTTGCTGCAGCATGATTTCGCTGAGCCAAACGCGGTAGGGGTCGGCTTGCTTTCCCGGTGGATAGCGCCACGGCAGATGGCGATGCTCGCGATCGTACCAGTCCAGTAAAAGCGCGGCGGCACTGGCTTCCGGCACTTTCTTGCTGAACCGCTTTAGTTGTTTGCCGGCCACAGTTGTCACGTCGACCCTCTGCGCTCGTGCGAATCGATCTACTTAGATGGTAGTGTCCGCTCATGAAATTTGGAATTGCCGGTGGGAATACTCCTGTGAGCAAACTGCCGCTACCTCGCGCTGTGCCTCAAGCGCAACGCCTGCAGATGCCCAAACGGCCGACCGCCGGCCGTGTGCTGGCCAAGCCGGCATATCGCGGCCGGTCGGTCGGAACTTTCGTGCCCAAGATCACGCAAAAAGTGTTCGAGAAGTTCGGCTTCTCGACAGCGACGTTGCTGACTGATTGGGCGATCATCGTCGGTGCGGATCTCGCAGCCTACACGGCACCAGAACGCCTGAAATGGCCACGTGGATTCGAGGGTGCAGGCGAGACCGGAGAACCAGAAGCGGGCCGGGCTGGTGCAACCTTGATGCTCCGCGTCGAACCTGCACGCGCGCTCGATATTCAATACAAGGCACGGTTGTTGATCGATCGCATCAACGCTTATTTCGGCTATCGCGCGGTGGCTGAAATCCGTTTGATCCAGGCGCCCCTCATCCGTTCTGCACTGCCGATGCCACGTATGCCTTCGCAACCGTCGATCCCGACAGCCGCGGTGCGGGCGATTGAAAACAGTGCCCTTCGAGAGGCTCTAGCCGCGCTCGAAGCGAGCATCAACGCGAAGAAGGCTCGCATTCCCGCTTGATGCTGCGGGGCCATGCCGGAATTGTGATTGGCTGCTGCGACCACCATTCAGTTGGCATTCAGCGCGGTATTGCCTAAATGGAGCCGGATAGACAACCGACCATCAGGGGTGAGGCTGAATCCGCCGCCCCGGCGAACCAGGAGGCCAGAGCCCCGTGTCCAACAACTTACCTCCGATTTCCCGTCGCGCGATGTTGCTGGCTGCTGGCGCAACCGCTGCCGGCGCTTCATTCACGGTCGGCCCCGCATTTGCCCAGCGCAAGCCTGGCGCCGACGCCGACGTGACCGAGTTGATGAAAGCCGGCGACTTGCCTGACCTCACGATTGGCGCAGCCGACGCCAAGGTGACCGTCGTCGAATACGCATCGATGACGTGCGGTCACTGCGCCAACTTCCACAAGAAGGTATTGCCCGCGCTGAAGACAAAGTACGTTGATACCGGCAAGGTCCGTTTTATCTTCCGCGAATTTCCGCTTGACGACTTGGCCGCTGCCGCCTCGATGCTCAGCCGGTGCGCCGGCGGCGGCACCGATGTTTCAAAAAGCTTTGATTTGACCAGCATCCTGTTTGAAAAGCAGGAAGATTGGGCCTTTGCGAAGGGCAATCCAGTGCCGAAGCTGTTCGAGATTGCGAAGCAGGCCGGCTTCACACAGGAGAGCTTCGACAAGTGCCTGACCGACCAAAAGCTGCTGGAACAGATTACGGCGACGCGTGAGCGCGGCTCGAAGACGTTCAGTGTGAGCTCGACGCCGACCTTCTTCATCAATGGTAAGCGCTTGGCCGAAGGCCCATCGGTAGAGGCTTTCGAAAAGGCCTTCGACTCTATTCTGAAAGCGTCCTGATCCGCATGGAAGCCGGCGGCAGACGAATGTTGCATATTGCCGCTGCCTGCATGGCCCTGAGCGTTCTCACCGCATGCGCGGGTGACGTGATCTTTTCGCCGTCGCCATCCGATAATGCATCCTCCACAGCGCTTCTCAATGGCGCCACTCCGGATAAGCCCCAGTTCAACCCGTTTACCGATGCGACGACACCGGCAGCAGGTGGGCGCGAGGTTATCGTCAATCCGACTGTTGCCGAAATCATGCAGGCGGTGAACGATATCCCAGAACTGACAACGGGCCGGCCTGATGCGCCTGTGACAATCATCAAGTTTGCTTCACTCACCTGCCCTTTTTGCAAGCAATTTCAAGCTGAAACGTTTCCTATTCTGAAGCGCGAGTACATTGATACGGGGAAGGTGCGGTTCATTATCCGCGATTTTCCGATCGGCATGCAGTCTGGCGCGGCGACCATCGCAATGCGTTGTGCGCCACCGGCTAAACAGCTGGCGCTGTACGAGAAGTTCCTGTCGCAGCAATCCGTTTGGGTCAGCCAGGAAGTTCGGCGTGATCCAATTTTCAAGATCGCATCTCAGGTGGGGATGACTCGCGCTGAGTTTGACGCCTGCTATGAGAATCGGGGCATGATTGCGGCTCTGAACTCAATGAAGGAGCGTGGGCGAACACTCGGTATTATCGGCACACCTAATTTCTTCGTACAGGGCAAGCTTATCAAAGGCACTCTGGACATGAACAAGATCCGCGAACTCGTCGACCCGATTTTGGCTGGCCGCTTAGCCGTGCAGCCTGCGGGCCTCACGCGCTGATCGATCGCCGAAATGCCGCCGGATCGTCCTCGCTCCAAGCACTGCGCAGGAGGCTTTGACAATCCGTGCACATGAACCGGCTCCGGCTGCTCGGCTTCAAGTCGTTTGTCGACCCAACCGACCTCGTCATCGAGAAGGGGTTGACCGGTGTCGTCGGACCGAATGGCTGTGGCAAATCGAACCTACTCGAAGCGCTTCGCTGGGTGATGGGCGAGACCTCGCACAAATCGATGCGCGCCGCCGCGATGGACGACGTGATCTTTTCCGGTACCAACTCCCGTCCTGCGCGCAATTGGGCGGAGGTCACGATCTTCCTCGATAACTCGAAGCGAACCGCACCGGCCGAATTCAACGACGTCGATACTATCGAAATCACCCGGCGCATCGAACGCGAGGCCGGTTCGGCATATCGCATCAACGGCCGCGATGCGCGCGCCCGCGACATCAAGTTGTTATTTGAGGATGCAGCGACGGGCGCGCGTTCACCAGCTCTTGTGCGTCAGGGCCAGATCGCGGAGATCGTCAACGCCAAGCCCGAACAACGCCGTCGCGTGCTGGAAGATGCGGCAGGCATCGCTGGTCTGCACAGCCGCCGTCACGAAGCGGAATTACGTCTGAAGGCGGCGGAGAGCAATCTCGCCCGGCTTGGTGACATCATCGGTCAGTTGGTGTCCCAGCTGGACGGTTTGAAGCGGCAGGCCCGGCAGGCCAAGCGCTATAAGGAGTTGTCGGTCGAGATCCGCCGCGATGAGGCGCTGTTGCTGCATCTTTTGTGGACCGAGGCGCAGAACCAGGTCGATGCGGAGGAAGCCGCACTGCTGTCAGCGTTGTCGGCGCTTGGCACGGCAGTTCAAGCGGAGGCAGTGGCGACGCGCCTCGAAGCCGAGCTATCGGAAAGCATGCAGCCGTTGCGTGAGGCTGAAGCGACGAGGGCAGCTGTTCTCGCCCGCATCAAGACCGAACAGACAAATTTCGAAGCCGAAGCCAAGCGTTCTGCCGATCGGCAGCGCGAACTCACGGGTCGAGCGCAGCAATTCGCAACCGATCTCGTGCGGGAAAAAGGGCAATTCGCCGAAGCAATCGAGACATTGGCTCGCCTCAAGACCGAGTACAACGATCTATCAGGCGCAGATGCCGGCGCCATCGACCAGGATGCGGCCAACATCGATAACCTCGATGCGGCGGAAGCTGCTCTTGCGAAAGCCGAGCGCGAACTCAGTGCGTTGACGCAGAAGGCTTTCGAGACGGCCGCAAAGCGCAAGAGCCTCGACGCCAGCCTCAACGCTGCGCGTGAGCAATCGGCCAAGATCAGTCGCCAAATTTCCGGATTGGATGCGCAGATACGCGAAATCGCGGGACGGGCGCCGGACGCGCAACACCTCGCTCGCCTGCAGGAATCCGCTCGCGGTCTCGTCGTCCAAATTACCCAGATCGAAGGGCACACGATCGAGGCTGAGAGCAATGTTCGCAAAGCTGCGAGTGCTGCGAAAGTCAAACGAGACGAAGCCCGCGCGGCCAGTCTCGCGGCCGGCGAAGTTCGCACCGAATTGTCGACATTGGCCCGCATGCTGGTGCCCGTGCGCGACGACGACGTGCCTCCGATCGTCGATAAGCTGAAAGTTGCATCCGGCTACGAGGTGGCACTCGGTGCAGCGCTTGGCGACGATCTAGATGCGCCGATCCAGACCGATTACCCGATCCACTGGCGCCGGATCGATCCCGCCGCCGATGACGCCGGACTGCCCGAGGGCGCCGAGCCGCTATTCAACCGTGTCAAAGGCCCGGCCGAACTTACCCGCCGCCTGCGTCAGATCGGCGTCGTATCGCGCGCTGCCGGCCATCGGTTGCAACCGGCATTGAAGCCGGGCCAGCGGCTCGTATCGCGCGAGGGCGACCTGTGGCGTTGGGATGGCTTCGTTGCAGCAGCCGAAGCGCCGACCGCCGCCGCCCAGCGCCTCGCGCAGCGCAACCGGCTGGCCGACCTCGAAGCGCAAGCTTCAGGTGTCCTATCCGCCGCCGACGAGGCCAGCGCCCACGAGAAAGTTGCTGCCGACCTGCATGCTGCGGCCGAAATCGAAGACAGCCGCATACGCCAAGCGTGGCGCGACACCTCGGCGGAACTCGCACGCACGCGGCAGACGCTGACGGAGATCGAGAGAAACGCGCGCGAAACCGAGCAGCGCCTGCAAACTGCTGCGGAAGCCAAGGCGCTTGCCGACGACGCGCTGATGGAAGCGTCCGAGAAAGTGATCGAGTTCGAGACTGCGATCGAAATGCTCGACGCCGACGAGGATCTCACTCCGCTCGTTGCGACAAAACAGACCGAGGTCACACGCCTTCGTTCTCTGGTTACCGAGATCAAGGCGGAAATCGTCAGCCTCGAACGTGAACGTGTTGCGCGGACCAATCGGCTTGCCGCGATCACAGCCGATCAGCAGCGCTGGTCGGCCAGACACTCGGCGGCAAGTCGGCACATCGCCGATCTCGAAGCGCGCAAATCCGAGGCGATGGAGGAGCTCGGGAGCCTAGCTGAGCTGCCCGAGTTGATCGAAGAACAGCGCCAGAAATTGATGAATGGCATAGCCCAAGCCGACCAGCACCGGCGAGCGGCAGCCAACGCGCTTGGTGTCGCCGAGAACGCATTGCGCACCGCCGTTCAGGATATGCGAGCCGCTCACGCAGTGGTGGCGAACGAGCGTGAGGCTCGCGCGCGCATCGAAACGCGGCTGGAAAATGCGCGAATTCGGCGCCAGGACGAGGCGCGCAAAATCCGCGAGACACTGGATTGCGCGCCCGAAGCTTGCCTTAGCGTGGCTCAACTCGGGGCAGACTACAAAATTCCCTCGCTGGCGGAAGTCGATCGGCAGTTGATACGCCTCAAATCCGACCGCGAGCGGTTGGGTGGCGTCAACCTGCAGGCCGATGATGAGCTGCAGGCCATCCAAGCGCAAGTCGATGGCATGGGGGCGGAAAAGCGCGACGTCGAGGAGGCGATAGCCAAACTGCGTGGCGCGATCGGTCAGCTCAACCGGGAAGCCAAGAAGCGGCTGATGGAGGCGTTCGAGATCGTCAATGGCCACTTCCAGCGGTTGTTCACGACCCTCTTCGGTGGCGGAGAGGCACGCCTGGAGTTGCTGGAAAATCCGGACGATCCACTGGAAGGCGGCCTCGAGATCATTGCGAAACCACCAGGCAAGAAGCCCGCAACCTTATCGTTACTTTCAGGGGGCGAGCAGACGCTAACGGCGATGTCGTTGATCTTTGCGGTGTTCCTTACCAACCCTTCGCCGATCTGCGTGTTGGACGAAGTCGACGCGCCACTCGATGACGCCAACGTCGATCGTTTCTGCACACTGCTCGAAAAGATGGCGCACGAGACGGCAACGCGTTTCCTCGTGATCACGCATCATCCGATGACGATGTCGCGAACCGACCGGTTGTTCGGTGTGACAATGGGAGAGCGGGGCGTATCGCAACTGGTCTCCGTCGACCTCGCAACCGCCGAGAAGTTCCGCGAGATCGCGTAAGGGTTCTACCTCAGTCGAGGACGCGCGCCACACGGAAGCCCACGGTATTTGCCGACGAACCCGTATCAAGCATCGAGCGAGCCGCAAGCCGTGACTGGGCCGCACTAGTATCCCAGCCACCACCGCGAATAACATGCTGGCTGCAATCGCCACGAAGAACAGTCGGCCGCCCATCGAGCTGATTGAACGTCAGGTCTGGGTTCCAGCAATCTTCGACCATTTCCCAGGCGTTACCGTGCACGTCGTGGAGCCCGAACTGATTAGCGGATGTGTAGCCGACAGGTATCGTACCGTCACGCGCCCTGTTAAAATTGGCGTGCGAGGTGCCAAGGCTCGGTCCATGCGTGAATTCGGTCGTCACCCCGGCGCGCGCAATGAACTCCCATTCCGCCTCCGAAAGCAGCCGGTACGTTTTTTTTGACTTTTGTGAAAGCCAGGCGACGTAGGCCCGTGCCTCTCGCCAGGTAATGCAAACGACAGGATGATTGCCTGCCTGCTCGAAGCCGGGTTGTCTCCAGTTGGCACTCGTCTGGCTGCGACCATTGACTGAACAGCCGCCGCCGATCGACTGTTTGGCGTCCTCTGCAAAGGCCAAAAACTGATCGCGGGTAACCTCGAAGCGACCGACCGCAAACGGCTCCTTCAGGATGACATCGACCGGCCCTTCCGTGTCGCGGCGCCCCTTTTCCAACGGCGGCGAACCCATCACAAAACGGCCGACCGGCACGGCAATCATTGACGGGCAAGTGTCGCAATCGGCAAACGGTCCAACCGGCACCCGGCGCTCGATGACCGGGGCAGCGGCTACCGGAACACTCAGCCCGCGTATCCCAATAACAGCTCCATCGCCTTCCTTGAGTTCGATCTTGGGCAGTGCGATCGTTGGCAGGCTAACTTCGAATCCGGGCACCGTTCCAGACCGTCCGAACGAAGCATCCTCTCCGCCGAGCATCATGTAAACAATGGCCGCAACGGTTGAGAACATCGCTGTCATGACGGCGGATCGATGACGCGCGGCTAGCCCGGCCTCGATCGCATAGGCGATGACACCAAGCATGACGATCAAAAACCAGAATAAGGTATCGAGCGCCGTCACGGCCAGAGCCTAGGTCGAATCACGAGACGCGTTCACACCGCGAATTTCTATCCGATCCGGCATCAAACCGCGAGCCCAGCAAATACGACGTGCAACAACTAACGGGGTCCGTGGCTTATTTCCCACGACAGCGAAACGGATTCTTGAGCGCCTGCGCGTTTTCGCCATACCCCCAATGAGTTATCAACTGCACCCTCTTCCTTGACACTCCATGAAGCAGCTGCCTATAGATCGGGCGGTTTCGAGCCTTGGCCGAGATGAAAGTCTTGGCGAGATAGGGGTGCGTCCGTGTCTACCAACCACAACGGGAAGGGCGACAAGGAACAGCACATCCCTTCGGAAGGAGCGGACCCGGCAGGTATCAGTCCGGCAGATCGAGCAGCGTTCGAAAAGCGTGCTGCCCGCATCGGCGAAAAGTTGAACGCGGCGAAAGGACGACACCCTGTGTCTCCTCCTGCTGCGGGCGATGCAGGGGACCGAAACGGCGCGGCAATGGGCCGGGCTTTGCGGATCTCGACCGAACTGATTGGCGGAATCGTGGTGGGTGGCGTCATCGGTTGGGCACTAGACCGGTGGATTGGTAATGAAAAGCCCTGGTTTTTCATTTTGTTCTTTATGCTTGGTGCAGCTGCCGGCATTTTGAACGTCGTGCGCGCAGCCGCTAAAGAGACAACACCGCCGGCCCCGTCAGTACCGGATGAAGACGAAGAACGTTAGTATTCGAAGGGAAAGTTGAAACCGTGGCGGCTGGAGCGGATGGCGGGCATAGCCCGATCGCGCAATTCGAACTTAAAACGTTGGTGCCGCTGAAGATTTTTGGCGTCGATGCCTCGTTCACAAATTCGTCGATGTTCATGCTGCTGGCGACTGGTCTGGTCATCGCATTTTTGATGTCGGCCATGCGCGCGCGCGCCCTCGTTCCGACCCGGCTGCAGTCGGTTGCGGAGATGATTTATGAGTTTGTGGCGACGACAGTGCGAGAGAATGTCGGCGAAAAGGGAATGAAGTTCTTTCCGCTCGTCTTTGCTTTGTTCATCTTCGTGCTCGTGCTGAACCTGATGGGCATGGTACCCGGTGCATTCACGGTCACGAGCCATATCGTCATCACCGCCGCAATGGCGCTTTTGGTGATCGGCATCGTGATACTCTACGGCATTGCGCAGCACGGCGTCGGCTTCTTCAAATTGTTCGTGCCATCCGACGTGCCGGCTTGGTTGCTGCCAATCATGATACCGATCGAGGTGATCTCGTTCATATCGCGCCCGATCAGTCTTTCGGTCCGGTTGTTTGCCAACATGCTGGCCGGCCACATCGCCCTCAAGATCTTCGCAGGCTTCGTTGGCACTCTAGCGTTCGCCGGCGGCTGGATGATTTTGGCTCCTCTTCCACTTGCATTGACCGTCGGCCTTACAGCGCTCGAGTTCTTGGTCGCTGTGTTGCAAGCATACGTTTTCGCGGTCCTCACCTGTATTTACCTCAACGATGCTGTCCACGGCGGCCATCACTGAGTCTGCAAAGTTCACAGCATTTCCCGCCCTTTACGTCCACAAACCCACCACCGAACCTCCAGGAGCACTCAGATGGATCCAGTTGCAGCGAAATACATTGGCGCAGGTTTGGCCTGCCTCGGCATGGCCGGTGCCGGCATTGGTCTCGGCAACCTGTTCGGGCAATTCCTTTCGGGCGCGCTACGCAATCCATCGGCTGCCGATGGCCAGCGCGGCACGCTGCTGCTTGGTTTCGCCTTGACTGAAGCTCTCGGCATCTTCTCGCTTCTGATCGCGCTGTTGCTGCTGTTCGCCGTCTGAAATTTGCGCCTATTCGCATCGTATCTCGACGAGTGAAGTGAGGCGCATCCGGTTCCGGGTGCGCCCTTTATCAGGTAAGAACAACCGATGGCGTCCGGCTCCACGACCACCACGAAGAATTCGGCGACCGGCACGGCAGTGCCAGCCGATGCGCACGGGAAGGGCGGCTTCCCGCCGTTCAATCCCGATACATTCTCATCGCAGCTGATCTGGCTGGCCATCGCTTTTGGCGGGCTTTATGTGCTTTTGAAGCGCGTTGCTTTGCCCCGCGTCGGTGAAGTGATCGACGAGCGCCGCGACCGGATCTTGCGCGATCTCGATGCTGCAGATCGCCTCAAGGGCGAAACCGACAAAGCCCTTTCCGGCTACGAACAGGCACTGGCAGACGCCAAATCAAAAGCCGGTACGATCGCCAAAGATGCTCAATCGAAGCTCTCAGCCGACATCGACCGCGAAAAAGTCGGGGTCGAGACCACAATCGCAGCGAAACTAGCCGAAGCTGAAACCCGTATCGGTGCAATGAAGTCCCGCGCCCTGGCTCAGGTCAACGAGATCGCCGCCGAGACCGCCGCAGCCGTCGTCGCCCACCTGGGCGGGGGCCAGGTTTCAGCAGATGAAGTTCGCCATGCACTCGCACCGGCCGCCGGAGAATAAGCGCCATGTTCAATCCGGTAAATCCAGAATTCTGGGTAATGATCGCCTTTTTCTGCTTCATCGGGCTGCTCGCCTACATGGGCGTACCAAAGCTTATGATGAAGGCGCTCGACGATCGCGCCGATCAGATCCGCCGCGAACTCGACGAAGCCCGCCGGTTGCGCGAAGAAGCTCAGCAATTGCTTGCCGACTATCAAAAGAAGGCCCGCGAAGCGGAAACCGAAGCTAAGTCGATCATCGAGCAAGCGCGCATCGAAGCAGAAGCAATGGCGACGGAAACCCGCAAGGGTCTGGTCGAGGGCTTGGAACGTCGCACCAAGCAGGCCGAGGACAAGATTGCCCGCGCCGAAGCGCAGGCTGTGGGTGAGGTCCGCGCGGCAGCGGTCGATACCGCCATCGCCGCCGCAGAGCGTATACTCAAAGGCCGGGTTACCGGCGCAACCGGTGCTGCATTGGTCGACCAGGGCATCCGCGACTTGAAGGGTAAGCTCAACTGAGCTGCCGAAGATACCGATACCGAGTTCTCAGGCGCGTGAAATCAAACCGGCGAGCAGCGCCACGCCTTCGGTAATTTTGTCTGCCGAAGGCAACGAATAGCTGAGCCGCATGGTATTGCGCCCAGTGCCATCCGCAAAGAAAGCGTGCCCTGGGGCGAACGCCACCTGGGTTTCTGACACCGCCCGTTGCAACAATGCAGCGGTATCTATGTGCACCGGCAAAGTTGCCCAAACGAAGAGACCGCCCTCCGGTCTCGTCCATGTCACACCGGCGGGCATGTGGCGTTCGAGCGCCGCCAGCATGGCATCTCGCTTGGCGAGATACGGCGCGATCTCGTTCCCCTCGAAACGCAGTGCAGCGTAGGCCGTATCCTCGAGGACAGGCACATCAAGGTCGCTGGCGGCCGTCGAGCGACATCGTCGTGCCCGTGGGGTTCGCGAAATCAGGCACGGGAAGTATGTCAGCAATGCTGACCTATTGACAAGTCAAGGCTGACCGCAAACTTGAGGGATGAATGGTACAGCTAACAATCAGCCTCGGAGCGTCATCATGAACATCGCAATCCGCCGCGGCAACGAGCGCGGCCACGCCAACTTCGGCTGGCTCGACAGTCATCACACGTTCTCGTTCGGCGATTATCACGAACCGCGCCACATGGGTTTCGGACCGCTGCGCGTGATCAACGACGATCGCGTGGCGGGCGGCGGCGGCTTTCCGGCACACCCGCATCGCGACATGGAAATCGTCACCTATGTGCTGGAAGGTGGGCTCGAGCACAAGGACAGCATCGGCACGGGCTCGGTGATCAAGCCGGGCGATGTCCAACGCATGACGGCTGGCAGTGGCATCCGGCACAGCGAGTTCAACGCCTCGAAATCCGAGCCGGTGCATTTTCTGCAGATTTGGATCATCCCCGAGGTGCAGGGATTGCCGCCGGCCTATGAGCAAAAATCGTTCACGAAGGCCGATAAGAAAGGCCGGCTTCGGCTTATCGGCTCACGCGATGGGCGCGACGGTTCGGTAACGATCCATAGCGACGTCGATCTCCACGCCGGGTTGTTGGGCGAAAACGATGCCGTCCGCCACGACGTCAAACCGGGGCGGATCGCGTGGCTTCAGGTTGCACACGGTAACGCTCGGCTCAATGGCGAACTACTCATGGCCGGCGATGGCGTAGCGATCACGGAGCCCGGCATGCTGGAATTGCGAGGGATCGCGGAGGACGCGGAGATATTGTTGTTCGACATGGCCGCTTGATCACCAGCCATTGGCTGCTTCAGGCTAGCGACTTCACATCCTCCAGCGAGAGATTGCCCGGCACGATCGTAATTGGGATCGGGAACGTGCCGGCAGTCTTGCCGACAGCCAACGATGAAACCAGCGGTCCCGGCCCCTTCGAATCGGTGGATGCGCCGAGCACCAGGATCGCAATATCCTGATCGTCTTCGATCAGCTTAACGATTTCCTCCGCCGCCGTACCCTCGCGGATCACTTCATCGCTCACCAGGTCATCGAACCCGGCGAGGGCGAGTTTGCGGCGAAAAAGACGAAACAACGCCTTCGCCTTTGCCGTTTCTTCCTCAATCTGAATTTGCCGCACACCGGCCCAATGCTGATAGTCCTGCGGCTCGATCATATAGAGCAGCAGGATGGACCCGTTGGAGTGACTGATGCGGCTGGCCGCAAAGTAAAGCGCGGCCTCGACCTCGGTACTTTCGTCGACGACCACGAGGTATTTGCGCTTGTGACCCGGTTCGTAAGCAGATCGCTTGTTCTGTGTAGGCATGTCTCGACGTTGCCATGAGTTGAACGCTGGAGCAATTGGCACGATCGACGAAATTTCATGCGCCGAGGTTGATCCGTTGGCGAGCGGACGTCAAGAAACGCTCATCTGCCGATGAACCCGACAATGTTTCTGGTTTGGCGATAGATCGGTTGAGCGATCGCACGTGCGCGGTCGGCGCCATCAGACAATATTCGATCCATCTCGGCAGGATCGGACACGAGGCGGCGCATCTCGCCGCCGATCGGTCCGAGCTTGGCAACGCACAAATCTCTCAGCGCGATCTTGAATACCGAGAAGGAGCCGCCGCCGTATTCAGCCAGTACTTCTGCCCTGGTTTTCCCCGATAAGGCGGCATGAATGCCGACGAGATTTTCTGCTTCCGGTCGCGCCGCCAAGCCTGCCTCTTCCGTCGGCAGTGGCTCGGGGTCGGTCTTTGCCTTCTGAATTTTCTTGGCGATCGTATCGGCGTCGTCCGTCAAATTGATGCGCGACAAATCGGACGGATCGGACTTCGACATCTTCTTGGTGCCGTCCCGCAAGCTCATAACGCGTGTGGCGGGACCGGTGATGACCGGTTCAGGTTGCGGGAAAAATATGCCGTCAGCCAGTCCCGCTACTTCGATCTGCTCGCGGAAATCGTGATTGAACTTGGCCGCGATATCGCGTGCCAGTTCAAGATGCTGCTTCTGGTCCTCGCCCACCGGCACGTGCGTCGCCCGGTATACGAGAATGTCGGCAGCCATCAGAACCGGATAGTCGTAGAGACCGACCGACGCGCGCTCCTTCTCCTTGCCGGCCTTGTCCTTGAACTGGGTCATGCGATCGAGCCAACCGAGTCTGGCGACACAATTGAAAATCCATGCAAGCTGCGCGTGTTCCGCAACCTGGCTCTGATTGAACAAGATGCTTTTCTTTGGATCGATGCCGCAGGCGATATATGCGGCGGCGACTTCGCGCGTCGCGGCCTGGAGCACAGCTGGGTCCTGCCAGACGGTAATGGCGTGCATATCGACGACGCAATAAATGCACTCGTACTCGCTCTGCATCCGCACCCAGTTGACCATCGCGCCCAAGTAATTGCCGAGCGTCAGATTGCCGGACGGCTGCATGCCGGAGAACACGCGCCCGGCGTATCTGGGCGGATTGGGCAGGCTCGAGTTGGTCATCGGTCGTGTCCTTGGATCAGGCAGGAAAACGCCTGCCGAGCGCGGGTTATGGCCCGGTGGCAGGCGTCGCGCAAGGCGTGCGGTCAGCCCGTCGCAATCACCGCGTGAACCGGCCGATGAATTGCTTCAGACGGAGCACACCTGTCACGTGGATCAGACCGAAGAAAACGACACTGCCAAGTATGATCAGCAGGCCCATTGCGACGAACTTGATCGGCACGATCTGGCGTGCGTCAAGGAAAGGCGCGAAAAAGGGGAGCGTGAGCCAAAGCACGGTGCCCATGGCAGCGCTCGCCAAGCCGATCAAAGGTAGGTTCCGGATCAGCCGCTCGTCGGATTTGAAATGGCCACGCTTGACCAGACCGTGCCAGAGCTGGAGCGCATTCACCCAACCGGCGAGCGTCGTTGCAATCGCGATCCCTAGATGAGGCATGACGCCGATGCGCGAGAAAACTGCGAATAAGCTAAGTGAGGCGACCACATTGATCGCGAAATTGATCGCGGCAAAACGCATTGGCGTTTGCGTATCCTCGCGGGCGAAATAGCCCGGCTGAAAAACTTTCTGCATAACGAACGCTGGCAACCCGAGGGAGAAGATCGCAAGCGCCATAGCGGTGGGCGGCACGTCGGCTGCGGTAAACGCACCTCGTTGAAAGAGGACCGAAATAAGCGGGTTCGCCAGCACCAGCATCGCCGCTGCGGCGGGCACTGTCAGAAGCAACGCGAACTCGAGGGACCGGTTCTGCCCATCAAGCGCCGCAGCCTCGTTCTTTTGCGAAAGGTGCCTGACGAGATCCGGCAGCAGCACCACGCCGATGGCGACACCGACGACACCGAGCGGCAGTTGATAGAGCCGGTCGGCGTAGTAGAGGAACGCCCGAGCGCCGTCTTGAAACGATGCGATGACACCGCCGATCAGCAGATTGATCTGCGTGATGCCACCCGAAACGACACCTGGAACACCAAGAGCGACGAGACGGCGCACATCAGGCGTTAATCTCGGGCGGCGAAAACCGAGCCCCATCCCCGCCCGATACGCTGCAATTGACAGTATCAAGAGTTGTGCGATGCCAGCGAGGGTCACGCCCCATGCCAGAATTATGCCTGCCTCGCTTGCCCCGGAGATGTTCAGGTACACGGCAAAGAGCATCACAATGATCAATACGACGTTGAGCACAATCGGTGCTGCGGCCGCGACGGAAAATCGACCAAGAGCATTGAGGACACCCGAGAGCAGCGCTACCAACGACATGCAGATCAAATAGGGAAACGTGATCTGCGTCATGGTGATCGACAGAGTGAACTTGGCGGGCGTATCGCTGAAGCCTGGCGCGATAAGATACATCAGCCATGGCATCGCCGCGATTGCCACCACCGACAACACCAGGAGCACGGACAAGAGGCCCGCAAGGGCCTCCTCAGCGAACGCACGAGCCTGCGTCTGGCCCTCGGTAGCAAGCTTGTTGGTGAATAACGGAACAAAGGCGGCATTGAATGCGCCCTCGCCGAACAATCGTCTGAACAAGTTCGGAAATTGGAAGGCGACGACGAATGCGTCCGCTGCCGCCCCCGTGCCCAGCACGCGTGCGATCAATATGTCGCGGCCAAAGCCGAACAGGCGGCTGATCATCGTCAGGCCGCCAACAGTCGCAAATGCCCGGTATAGTTTCATGACGGCGGGAGTAACCGAGCCGGGGTGCGATCGCAAGGCCGGCGTCGGTGGCATTGCCCGCCATCAACCGCGAGCGGACGGCGTCCTTTGCGCCACGACCGCAGCCAGTGGCAGACCGACGCGGCCAAAACCGGGCACCTTTATCGCTGGATGCAGAATATCTACCCCCAGCACAAGTCCCAGCACGTTCAACTCTATGCCTTCGGCGCGCCCGACACTAACGCCGAGTAATCCGAACAAAGACAGTTGGAATCCAGTTCCGCTCGGCGTGGAACCAAACCAACGGCCAGCAATCCGCCAATCTTTGCCGATCGCGGTCGACGGCAGCGCGATACCAGTCTCCGGTACGCTTGCCAAAACGTAAGCAATGAAAGAGTTCGAGTTCGGACCGGGCCACAGTGAATAGTCGCCGCTCCGGTTGTGCGGGTAGGCCGCGATCGCTGCCCGTATCCTCGGGATCAGCGCCTCTGCGGCCGCGCCTTCTACAGCGCCGATCAATTCCGGCGTGTGACCATACCAGCGGCCATCGGGCGCCCATCCGTTCTGCCGTACTGGTTGTCCCCATGCCACCTTGTCGAACCGGCTATATCGGAGCGCACCTTTCTCCTTCACGACAATCCAGGTGTGATGCGCGAAGGCACCCCGCCAGCTGCCGACCCGGCCGGCGTAGACATGGACCATGGCTTCCGGATTTGCTGCCGCCTGTGGCAGCAATCCGGCGCTCGACCAGTCAGCCTCCGCCCAACCTCGACCATGATCCGACGCCTTCCAATAGGCGGCGTGCAGACCAAGCGGCAGTAGAAAGAAAACGAGATAACTGGCGAGAAGGGTTCTGAGCATTGTCCTAGGTATCTGATGAGAAACGGCAGCATCATGGCGGCTTGCGCAAACATCGTCGCCGGCTAGATTTAGGGGTGATCTCCTCATTTGGGAACCAAACGCATCAATGCCAACAATCCGCACTGTCGCAGCATCGGAGATGCCGTCCCTCATTCCGGCTTTGGCTGAAATCTTGATCGATTGCGTTTATGGCGGAGCATCGGTCAGCTTTCAGCCGCCCCTCGATAAGGCGCGGGCGGAAGCATTTTGGCGAACCGTGGCCGACGCCGTGGCTGCCGGCACGGCGCGACTGCTCATCGCCGAGCACGACGGCCGCATCGCTGGCACCGTTCAACTGCAGTTTCCGTCGTCGGATAATCAGCCACATCGCGCCGACGTCGCCAAGATGCTGGTTCACCGGTCCGGACGCCGCCTCGGACTGGGTGCAGCGTTGATGCACGGCGCCGAGGCCGAAGCGAAACGCTGTGGCCGCACGTTGCTCGTGCTGGATACCCACACCGGCAGTCCGGGCGAAAAACTCTATGCCAAAATGGGCTGGACCCGGGTTGGCGTCATTCCCGGTTATGCGCTGACGCCCTACGATGGCCTTTGCGACACGACAATCTACTATAAGCAGCTCACATGACGGTGCGCCCCTTGCAAAACCGCGTGACGCCTGACGGCGAAATCGTTGCGGTTGCCGCGCGCGGAACCATGCTGGGAAATCGTGGCGGAGCGTTCCACACAAGTTCCCAGACACTGCTGAACAAGCATTGGCACTCCAAGCAATGGATCTGCTGCGTCCTCGACTTCAAACAGCGGCGTCGCATGGTGATGCAGCCGCGTCGCTACACCGAGCTTTTCTTCCTCGATGAGGCAACGGCGCTCAGCGCCGGTCACCGGCCATGCTTCGAGTGCCGGCGAGCCGCCGCACGTGATTTTGCTTTGCGGTGGAACGCCGTGCGCGGACTGAGTAACCGCGCAATGGCCAATGACATGGATCGTGTTCTCCACTTGGAACGCCTTAAAGGTGATGGAACCAAGCGCACCCATCGGGTTGCCATCGACAACCTGCCCGACCACACATTCGTCCGGGTTGACGGCCGTATTTCGCGCTTGACCGGAGCGCATATGCAGTTTTGGTCATGCGACGGCTACACCTCCAGCGAAGTGCGCTCCCGGGGCGTCGATGTGGATGTGTTGACCCCGCCATCGATCGTCGCCGTGCTAAGGGCAGGCTACTCCCCCGTGCTTCATACCTCCGCCACAACCTGAACTCAGTGTGCGGTGCCATTTCTTTTCCGCCCTTGAGGTTGCCTCATAATGACACGCAAAAGCCTGAACCGCACGCTGCGGCGCGTCTACATTTTGTTGTTCGCCGTACTGGTGCTCTCACTGTTCGCGAAGCTCGGCGACAATATTCCTGGCATCAAAGGCTCGCCCCTCGAAGGCGTCCTGAAGGAGGTCTATGAATACATGAAGGACATGGCCCTCGTGTTCGTCACCGTGATCGCGGCATACCTCGCCAATGTATTTCAGAAGCGAAACCAATTCGTCGAGAGCTTGGAGGAAGAGTGGCGCGGCATGGTGCGCACCAAGTCGGCACTGTTTGCCTATTGCGAGAAAACGTTTCCAACTGCCGACGACTACATCGCCGCGTTCTGCAAGATTTCCGAGACGATCGACAATATGCGCATCGTCTATCGCAATGTCGGCGAGACCAAATCGATGATCGGTCTTTATCCATATGCGCCGCTGCATGACATGCGCCGCGCATTGCAGACACTCGACCCAACGAAGAACCAGAACATTCCTTCGGAGACAATAATGCTCGCCCGTGACGCAATCCTGCAGAGCTTCTACGCGCTTCGCGAGAACTTCCTCGAAGAACTCGATCTCGAAGCGCCGACCCATCCGTTGCTGATCTCTGGTGGGCATAGATTGAAGTTATCCGGGGCAACCTCGCGCGCTTTAGCCAAGCAGGACCGGCAGCGCAAGCGACAGGACAAGGCCACAGCCCAGCGCCCCGAGATCGACGCGATGTTGAAAGCGCAGCGAGAGCGCGAGAAGGGGTGACGGCGCCGGCTGACGCAAGTTCACATCAGGCGGGCACTGCCGATGTCGATGACTTTCGCTACCTTCGCTGCGATCTGCTCGATCGTAAAAGGTTTCGCGATGAAATTCACGCCAGCATCCAGCACGCCGCCATGCACGACTGCGTTTCTAGTGAAGCCGGTCGTGAATAATACCTTGAGTTTCGGCCGGCGCAGCACCGCTTCATCGGCAAGCTTGCGGCCATTCATGCCAGGCATGACGATGTCTGTGAACAACAGCTCGATTTCCGGATGCACATCAAGTTGCTGTAAAGCACTAACCGCATCTTCAGCGTGGACGACGGTATAGCCAAGCTCCCTCAACGTCATAGACGTCAATGCACGGACGCTGTTTTCATCTTCAACGACAAGGATGATCTGACTGGGATTGCCCCGGCGCATCTCCTGGGTTTCGATGAATTGGTCGCGTGTTGCCGCCTGAATATCAGCCTTCGTAGCAAACGAGCGAGGAAAATAGATTTTGATCGTCGTGCCCTGAGCGATCTCGGAATAAATCTTAAGGTGTCCGCCTGATTGCTTGGCGAAGCCAAATACTTGGCTCAGTCCCAAGCCGCTGCCTTTGCCCACGCCTTTCGTCGTGAAAAATGGTTCGAATGCGCGAGCGACCACTTCAGCTGGCATTCCCGTTCCGGTGTCAGTCACCGCGATCAGCACGTATTGCCCAGGTATGACGCCTATGTTTTGCCGCGCATAGCTATCGTCGAGATGGGCGTTGCTGGTTTCGATCGTGACAGAACCACCTTCCGGCATGGCGTCGCGCGCGTTCACACACAGATTGAGAAGAGCGTTCTCCATCTGACTGACGTCGACATCGGTCGGCCATAATCCCCCTGCCAGCACCGTTTCTACCCTGATGTGGTCCCCGAGTGTCCGCGTTATCAGTTCCGACATTCCCCCGGCTATCCGATTGACATTCACTGTCTGAGGAGACAGCGGTTGCTGACGGGAAAATGCAAGAAGGCGGCTCGTGAGGATTGCTGCGCGGTGGGCGCCGGCGAGCGCGCCTTGCACCAGCGTATCAACGTTTGCAGAACCCTTTGCCAAACGCTTCTGCGCCAGGGAAAGCGATGAGATTACGACGGCCAGCATGTTGTTGAAGTCATGCGCCAGCCCGCCTGTCAGTTGTCCGATTGCCTCCATCTTATGCATGTGACGGATCTGATCATCGGCTTTTTCGAGTTCGATGAGACTGAGGGAAAGGCGGCTATTGGACGACGCAAGGACCTTGATCGCTTGCTGTGATTGCCGCCACCAGAGTAACAGTGCCAACGCCACCGCCAAAGCTCCCAAAGCGACGGAAATAGCAAATGCGCGCAGTGCAGAAACGGCCGAGGAAGTACGCTCGTCGAACAATTGCGCCTCAACGTCTTCTACCTCTTGAATTTTCGACCTTACGCTGGCCATCTCACCTTGGGCGCGGAGCGCCAGAGGTGAGATCCTCTCCCCGCCTAACTCGCCGGCAAGATGCGTATCGATCAATATTTGTTCGGTTGCGAACCGCTGATCGATAAGCGGGCGCAATTCGGCAAAAAGCAGCGTTTGCTTCGCGTTATCTTCGATTAGCGTGGAAGTGACCCGAAATTGATCGATTGCCCTTTTGTGGGTCGACAATCGATCCGCTAGATACGCCTTGTTGCCGGTAAGATGGAAGTTTCGCTCGGCGACGATGACATCGGTTAGCGATCCCGACAATTTTGAGATTGCCCTTTGAACTTGCGATGTGTGACTGATCCGCGTGAGCGCATTTTGATTGGAAGTACTCAGGAACAGCGATGTAATAGCCAGACTGGCCAACAATGCAGCCGTTAATGCTGGTCCATGCATCGTGAACCACCGGGATAGGCGCATCTGATTTGATCCTGAGATTGCGCCGCAATAATGAAGCACAAATGCATATTTTTTAATTCATAACAGCTTTAATTCATAACAGCATTGTCGTTTTCCCTGTAATCTTCTTTTATAGTGGCGCAATCCCGGTTGTCCTGTAAGGCCTAGCTGATGCGTCGTGCCGTGCTGAACAAAAATTCGCTGATTGGCGTACGAATTCTCATCGTTGAGGATGAGCCTTTGATTGCGATGTGCCTCAGCGAGCTGGTCAAGGATGAAGGATGCGTTGTTGTCGGTATCTGCGCGACCGTTGCCGAGTCTTTGGCGCTGATCGCAAATACTACCTTCGATGTCGTCGTGCTTGACCTTAATCTTCACGGCGAACCCGTCACCAGCATCGCGTCCGCTGTCCTTCAAGCTGGAAAAGCCATCGTCTTTGCGACAGGTTCGAGCGCATCGGACGTGCCCGCAGATTTACAAGCTTGGCCGGCTTTAACCAAGCCTTACAGCGATCAGGCGGTACTCTCCGCTCTATCGACAGCACTTCGATTGCCGGCTGATTGAGAAGTCCCACAGCGCGACCGCAGCTTCACATAAAGCTATACGGATCGACATCGACGCTCAGCCTCACATCACCTTTGAGCACGGGCATTTCGGCCAGCCAGACACGCAGGTAGCTTTGGATATCGATTTCACGCGGCGCCTTCACCAGTAGCCGCCAGCGAAAGCGGCCGCGCACGACAAAGATCGGCGCTTCGGCCGGACCGAGAAGTTCGATACGATCGGATTGCGGTGCACGCCGCGCGATCTCGCGCGCGTAACTTTCAGCGACGTTCTTTTCACGCGCGGTGACGATCAATGCGACCAGCCGCCCATAAGGCGGTAGCAAGCCGATTTGCCGTTGCCGTATCTCACGTTCCAAAAACGTGTCGCGGTCACCGGAGATGATCGCTTCCATTACCGGATGTTCCGGCATGTGCGTCTGCACGAAGCCGCGCCCTTTGGCCAACGCTCGGCCGGCACGCCCGGTCACCTGGTGCATCATCTGAAACGAGCGCTCGGCCGCACGCGGATCAGCCTGTCCCAATCCTAGATCGCCGTCGACGATGCCAACCAAATTGAGGTCGGGAAAATTGTGCCCCTTGGCAACGATCTGGGTGCCGATAATGATGTCGATCTCGCCTCGCTCGATCCGATGGATGACCTCGCGCATTTCGACGAGGCTGGGGATCAAGTCGCTCGACAACAGGGCCAATCGCGCATCGGGGAAACGCTCGGCGACTTCCTCGGCAATCCGCTCGACACCTGGCCCGCATGCGACAAGGCTATCGGGCTCGGCGCACTTCGGGCACTTCTCCGGCAGCGGCAGTGCGAAGCCGCAATGATGGCAGTTGAGGCGCTTCTTGAACCGGTGCTCTACCAGCCACGCCGTGCATTGCGGACATTCGAAGCGATGGCCGCATTTACGGCACAACGTCAGCGGCGCATACCCCCGCCGGTTAAGAAACAGCAACGACTGCTGTCCGCGTTCCCGCGTTTCGACCATCGCATCGACCAGGATCGGTGACAGCCACCGGCCCTTGTCGGGTGGGTTACGGCGCAGATCGATGGCCGACACGTCGGGCATCTCGATGCCCGAGTAGCGGCCAGGCAACACCACGTGCCGATAGCGTCCGGTTCTGGCGTTGACGTGGCTCTCAATCGATGGCGTCGCACTGGCCAGCATCACTGGGATCTTACCGATGTTGCCGCGCACCACAGCCATATCGCGCGCCTGATAGTGCACGCGATCGTCTTGCTTAAAACCAGCATCGTGCTCTTCGTCGACGATGATGAGGCCGAGATCTTCGTAGGGTAAGAACAACGCCGAGCGCGCACCGACCACGACACGGGCACCACCCGTTGCCGCTGCCCGCCAGATGCATCCGCGCTCGGGCGATGACAGCGCCGAATGCCACTCGACCGGCTGGCAGCCGAAGCGGCTCTCGAACCGGTTCATGAATTGGCTTGTGAGCGCGATTTCCGGCAGCATGATCACGACCTGCCGGCCTTGTTCGAGTGTGCGCGCGACGGCCTCGAAATAGACTTCGGTCTTGCCCGAACCGGTGACGCCGTCGAGCAGCGATACCGAGAAGTTCCGGCCGTCGACCGCCGACCGCAGCGTCTCGACCGCGATCCCCTGATGCTCGCCGAATTGCGCGACCGCATGCGCTGGATTGGGCCGGCGAAACGTGCGCTCCGGTATTTGCACCTCGACGAGCAATCCGGCTTGCACCAACCCATCGATCACGCCGGTCGAAACATTGGCCGCGAGTGCCATCGCCGATTTTGCCCGGATCAAGCCATCCTTGGCGGCTTCCATCGCCTTCAATCTTGCCGGCGTCATCCGCTGCGGCCTTGCGGCACCTTCCGCCAATCTGACGCCTGAGCGCGGCTTCTGCGGCTCGAATGCTGATTGCGCCCCCATCATCATACGCAGGACCATACCGAGGGGTGCGAGCGTGTATTTCGAGATCCACTCCGCAAACCGCATGGAAAGCACAGGCAATGGCGGCACGTCGATCACGCCCGTCACGGTCTTCATCTTCTTGGGATCGAACGGCTTATCGGTGGAGCCCAGCGCCTGATCCCAGACAACGCCGATCCTTGTTTGAGGACCGAAAGGCACCATTATGAAGCTGCCAGCCTCAATTACGCGTCCGGGCGGGAGCACATAGTCGTAGGTCTGGTCGAGCGCGACCGGCAATAGCACCGGCACGGTAGCTGGTTGCGTTTGCGTTAGCTCTTCGGTTTCAAACAGACTGTTCAAAGGGCGGACCACCGGACTACAAGGGACGAATCAACAAGCTGATAGCCTAGGACGAGAGATAAGTCGGTCCCAAGGCAAGGCTCAGGCCCTCGGAGATAGATCATGAAGTTCTTCGTCGATACCGCGGATGTGGCCGAGATTGCCGATCTCGCAAGTTTAGGCCTGCTCGACGGCGTCACGACCAACCCATCGCTCGTCGCCAAGTCGGGTCGCGATTTCAAAACCATAATAAAGGAAATTTGCGCGATTGTGCCGGGCCCCGTGAGCGCTGAAGTCGCAGCCCTCGACTACGAGGGCATGTTGGCTGAAGGGCGAACGCTCGCCAAAATTGCAAAGAACGTTACGGTGAAATTGCCGCTCACCTGGGAAGGGTTGCGGGCGTGCAAGACCCTGACCAGTGACGGCACGATGGTCAACGTCACGCTGTGCTTTTCGGCCAACCAGGCTTTGCTCGCCGCCAAAGCTGGCGCGACGTTCATCTCGCCGTTCGTCGGGCGGCTCGACGATCAGGGCATCGACGGTATGGAGCTGATCTCAGAGATCCGCACGATTTACGACAACTACGCCGATCTCTCGACCGATATCTTGGCGGCCTCTATCCGCACCGTAAACCACGTCAAGCAAGCCGCGTTGATCGGGGCCGATGTCATCACCGCGCCGCCCGCGATTTTGAAAGCGCTCGTGAAACACCCACTGACCGATAAAGGCATCGAGCAGTTCTTGGGGGACTGGAAGAAGACCGGCCAAAAGATCTGAGGACGTTTAATGCGCCGCTGAGGCTACCGAGCCCCGCTGATGCTTGACCGTCGACCGTGGTCCCGCTACGAGACACTTTCTTCCGTGGTGATTTGGCCGGCCGGCTTGCAGCCACGTAAAACAACTCGCTAAAGGGCCGCACGCGGACTTGAGGGGCACAGATTGCCCCAATCCTCCAAACGCGGTTTGGCCGGCTTCAACAGCCGGTTACCTTCGGAACGAAGGTCGCGGTCTAATTGGGGTCCACGTACGCGATGACAAACAACAGCAAAACCACTGACGGCCACGCGTCCGATAGCTGGGCGCCAGAAACGCAACTCGTGCACGGCGGCACGTTGCGCTCGCAGTTCGGCGAAACATCGGAGGCTCTGTTCCTGACGCAAGGTTTCGTCTACGCCAGCGCCGAGCAGGCGGAAGCGCGCTTCAAGAACGAGGACCCGGGCTACCAGTACAGCCGCTTTGGTAATCCCACCGTCTCGATGTTCGAGGAGCGCATGCGTCTTCTCGAGGGCGCCGAGGAAGCCCGTGCAACTGCGACCGGCATGGCAGCCGTTACCGCCGCCTTGATGGGCTATCTGAAAGCTGGCGACCATATCGTTGCCGCCCGCGCAATGTTCGGCTCGTGCCGCTATATCGTGGAAGATCTGTGCCCGCGATTTGGCATCCAGTTCACGCTCGTCGATGGTCGCCATCTCGAAAATTGGCGGGCTGCCATGCGCCCGAATACGCGCGCCCTATTCTTCGAGACTCCGGCCAATCCGACGCTCGAACTTGTCGATATCGAGGGCGTCGCAAACATAGCGCATGAGAACGACGCGCTGGTGTTCGTTGACAACGTATTCGCGACGCCGATGTTGCAGAAGCCGTTGCAGCTTGGCGCCGATGTGGTGATCTACTCGGCGACGAAACACATCGATGGTCAGGGCCGGTGCCTTGGTGGCGCGGTGCTGGCCAGCCGCGACTTCGTGAAGAAGTATCTGCACGACTTCATTCGCCAAACCGGGCCGTCACTCAGCCCATTCAATGCCTGGGTCATGCTGAAGGGCCTGGAGACCCTTCCCATCCGCGTGCGTGCGCAATGTGCGTCGGCAGCCAACATCGCTGATCATCTCGCGGAAAAGCACAACTTGATTTCCCGCGTGCTGTACCCAGGCCGGGCCGATCATCCACAGGCAGATATCGCGCGCAAACAAATGACCGGTGGCGGCCAGGTCGTTACATTCGAGATCAGGGGCGACAAGGCCGCGACGTTCCGCTTCCTCAATGCGTTGCGCATCGTCAAAATCTCGAACAATCTCGGCGATACCAAAAGCTTGATCACGCATCCAACGACCACCACCCATCAACGGTTGAAACCCGAAGCACGCACCGAGCTCGGCATTACCGATGGCATCGTGCGCCTATCTGTCGGGCTCGAGGCAGTCGAGGATTTGCGTGCGGATCTGGATCACGCGTTAGCGGCTTCGGTTGGTTGAATGCAGCTCAGGCGTCGGCCAGCAGTCGCCAGGCTAAAACGATACGGGCCAGTCCTGAGACGACACAGAGCGCTGCGAAACTCAGCGCGATGAAGGGGAACCAGCTTGGCCACAGGCACATCAGCGCAACGAAAAAAATGGTCTCACCACCTTCCGCGAGACCACCAAGGTAATAGAGCGACTTATGCCCCTGAGCCTGCGTTTCCAAATGCAGCTTCTCGGCCATCAGGGCAAATCCGAGGAATGCCGCTCCGTTGAGAAGGAAACTCGCCAATAGCGCTGCCCCAGCAACTGCGTTTTGGCCTGGGTTGAGAATCGCAAACGCCAGTGGCATTGCCGCATAGACAGCGAAATCCAAGACGATGTCGAGATAGGCGCCAAGGTTCGTTGGTCTGGTGTTCCGGGCCACTGCACCATCGAGGCCATCGAGCAACCTGCCGGCAAGAAACAGCGCCAGACCAACAAGCGGTGCACCCAACGCGATGACGGCCGCCCCGCATAGTCCAGATATAGCCCCGATGATAGTAACATGATTGGCGCTGATCCCCATTTGCGCCAAATCACGTGCAATCCGGTTGAGCGACGGATCAATGTAGCGGCGCAGTTTTGCATCGAACATGGATTGGCTCGGATGTGAGAACGGTCGGATTCGGGTTCCGCCAAGATGATAGCGACACTGCGGGCAATCGCGATCACCAAATGCGTAGCGCAGGTCTCCCGGGCGAGTTGCATCAAGATATGCAAAAGAGTAGATCCAACCGGCGTCAAACCAAGCGCAATCGATGCGTTCATCTCTTCACGCACCCCTTGATTGGCGTTACTGATCGGCTGACGCCATCGCTTCCATCGGAACTTCGATACTATGGTTCTCGTCCTAGACACTACGCCGACAGTTCTACCGGCGGCGGCCGCGACCTTGCCCGCAAGACGGACAATCGCAGGGCTCGGCCGCGAAGGCTTGCGAACTGCACTTGCCTCGGCCGGCGTTCCTGAACGACAGCTGCGCATGCGCGTCAGCCAGCTATGGAGCTGGATCTACGTTCGCGGCGTGACTTCGTTTGAGCAAATGTCAGACGTATCGAAGGAGCTGCGCGCCAAACTTGACGAGACGTTTAGCCTAGACCGCCCGGAAATCGTAGAGGAGCAAGTCTCTGTCGACGGCACACGCAAATGGCTGCTGCGCCTGCCAGTCCGTGGCCATGAAGTGCGCGCGCCGGAGATCGAGTGCGTCTATATTCCCGAGATCGATCGCGGCACTCTTTGCATATCGAGCCAAGTCGGCTGCACCCTCAACTGCTCGTTCTGCCATACCGGCACACAGAAACTGGTGCGCAACCTCGAGATCGAGGAAATCGTCGGCCAAATCTTGGTTGCCCGCGACCGGATCGGCGATTGGCCGGGCGCTACCCCGCCGGGCGATGCTCGATTACTGCCGGATGCAGATCGCAAAATCACCAATATCGTCCTCATGGGCATGGGCGAGCCGCTGTACAATTTCGACAATGTCAGACAGGCAATGGAAGTTGCCTCTGACGGCGAGGGCCTATCGGTCTCCAAACGCCGCATCACGCTTTCGACATCGGGCGTGGTGCCAGAAATCGAGCGATGGGGCGCTGAATCGGGCACCATGCTCGCGATCAGTTTGCACGCGGTTCGCAACGATCTGCGCGACGAGTTGGTGCCGATCAACAAACGATACCCGATCGGCGAACTCTTGAATGCTTGTCGCAACTATCCCGGCGTATCGAACTCTCGCCGCATCACATTTGAGTACGTCATGCTGAAGGGTGTCAACGATAGCCCAGAGGACGCCCGCTCGCTTATCCGCCTGTTGAAAGGTATTCCGGCCAAGATAAACCTGATCCCGTTCAATCCATGGCCAGGCACCAAGTATGAGTGCTCGGAGTGGGAGGAGATCGAGCGTTTTGCCGGCATCATCAACAAGGCCGGTTATGCCAGTCCAGTTCGCACGCCCCGCGGCCGCGATATATTGGCCGCTTGCGGACAGCTGAAATCGGAGAGCCAAAAGCTGAGAGCCAGCGAGCGCTTAGGCGCAGCAATCGCTTCGCTGGCTACCGGTGAAGAGGCGTAAGGTTGATGATCTTGTCGACGCTCGGCCGCATGATTGTCGTTCCGATGGCGTTTGTCGTCGCATCAATCGTCACCTTATTCGTGTTATTGACGCTCGGCTACGAACGCGTCGTGCATTTCATCACGGGAAATGCGGGGGCCGATGGGATCGACGCGATTTTTGGCATATTCAGTCATGGGGTGCTTCTGGCCTCGGGGCTGACAATACTGCCTGCATTGGCTCTCGTGATCATCGGCGAAGTCGTCCGCATCCGGTCCACTTTGTACTATGTACTCGGTGGCGGTGCGGCCTTGGTTGCAATCCCCCTGCTGGTCCGGTTCGGGCAAGAAGGCGGCAACAACACGCCGGATCTGATCGCCGTTTGGCAAGTCTTTGCAACAGCCGGATTTGCTGGCGGGTTCGTTTATTGGCTTGTGGCCGGGCGCAACGCGTGAAGCCTCAGGGCCTAAGATCCAACGAACTCTTGCATCTGGTCATAAAAATGAGGCACTTGAATTCTTAATTGGGGATCAGGCGCTGCACGTGCCGCCGGGGACGAGGGGACTACGATGTTTTCAACCATGTTTCGCGTCTTGTTCGGCTTTGCTTTGGCGTGCGTTGCCGCGGGACTGACCACGGTGTTATTTGCAGTCGGCACCTCCGACGTCTCGAGCGGCGATCCGGACCGCATAACGCGGATGCTGGAGTTGGTCGCGTTAACAGCGACGCATTCCGCGGTATTTGCCGCTCCGTTCGCGCTCCTCTCCGCAGCAGTTTCCGAATGGCAAGGCGTGAGAAGCTGGTTTTATCACGCAGTCGCCGGACTGGGCATCGCGACAGCCGGCTTTGCGGCCCAGTACTTCAGCGAGATACCGGGCACCGCGTCCGTCGCTACCCAATACCCATTGATGGCGTATGCCGCGACCGGTCTCGTCGCCGGGCTCGTTTATTGGATTTTTGCCGGTCGACGTGCTGGAGAGCCATTCGACGATATTTATGAGCCCGTTTCAACCACCGGCGTGCGCATCGGATCTGTTCCAGATACGCGTCCGAAAACGCAATCGCAGCCTGCTTCGTCGAAAAATTAAAGAATTCGGCCCATACCATTTGTTGCAGCGCAACATTTCTGTTATAAAACTTATCAAATGCATGCCGGAGTAGGTTCAAAATGTGGGGCTTTGATCATCAAATGCAGTTCGCAGCCGCGCTAACCGGTCGAGTGGTCGAGGCGTCATCCGAGAATATTGGTAAGTACGGATCGATGTTTGGTCGGACCGCACGCGATGAGCCTGGCCGCTCGTGGTATCGCTCCCCAACCCCCAATTTATTCGATTGGACTACATGGGGCGTGCCTGCCTCCACCGCGCAACCCTGGACGCCTTGGGCGATGGCGATCGGCCAGCCCATCGGCGCCCCGATGTTCGGCGTTGTGCCGTTCGCCCAACAGCCTTGGTCGGCGTTGGCGTCCTTCGCTAGCACAATGGCCGCGATGCAATCCTATCAAAATGCGTGGATGCCGCCTTCCAGCGCGCGCCCGGCGATGCCCATGCACAACGATGTCGTCTCGACGGCTTGGCAGGCAATGATGTGGCCATTGACGCAATTCACCGCTATCGCAACCGCGACGCCCGCGCACAATCCCTATTCCAGTTATCGTTCAGATAGCGGCCATGCCGTAGCGCAAATCGTGGCAGAGCCAGAACTGGCAGCACCGACCGAAAACCTGCTGAGTTACGGTGCTGTGTCGGCGTCACCGGTGCATTGATCGAGTGCGTTGACGCATACTAGCCCGTATATTGATCGGTTGATGAACAAACAAAAAAGCTGCCGCACCAGTTTGATGCGGCAGCGGTTTTTCTCATCCAGGCCAGACGCGAATTACTGTGCCTTAGGCGCGGCGGCTTTGGGCGCGGCTGGTGCCGTAGCTGCCGGAGCCTTCGGTGCGGCGGCCGGTGCAGGAGCGGCAGCCTTTGTTGCAGGAGCGGCAGCCTTCTTAACAAGATGGCAGTACGGCGACTGCACCTTGCCGGTTTTCACATTTGCCTTGGTCGGCTTCGTGTATGCGCACTCAGCCTTGGCAGCGCAAGCGGCCTCATCCAACTTCGCGCAAGGCGAAGGAGCCTTCTTTTCGACCTTTGCCTTGGCTGCTGCAGGTGCCGCGGGAGCGGCAGCCTTTGGTGCAGCTGGAGCTGCGGGTGCAGCGGCCGGAGCCTTAGGAGCGGGCGCGAGCTGCGCGCTCGCAGATGCGACGAGAAGTCCGAGCGATGCGGTTGCAGCCGCGACGCCCATAGCCCAGCGAGTCATTGTGTTGTTCACGGCATTGATCTCCAATGGTTGGTGCCGGTTTGATGTATAGCATTGGAAATACGGTCAAAAACACGGCACTGGAATGAATTGTTATTCACAATGAGCATAAGCCGTCGAATTCGGCTGCTATCACCCCTGACAGGTTCTTCCAATCGGAAGCGTTTGGGCTACGGCGCTTCTGTAATCGGGCGATCAATCTGCATCAATCGCACACGCGCCTTAAGACACGAGCACATACGTCGACGAGTTGAAAGTTCTAAAAAAGCAGGCAAAATCAAGATATCAGAAACAGCTGGCCGGGTTAATAGAAGGGCGCTCCGTAATTCAGCACAACTTTTTCGCACATTTGTTAGCACGCTGTCGCCAAGCAGAGCGCGCGGCTGGAGGCGCACCGGTTGCGCCGCTACGCTCGCCGCGTCTCGTCACCCAACTTTACGAATATCGGGTGTGGAAAACTATCTGTCCAAAGAGCTCAAGCGCGGAAATGTGCCGAATCACTCGCTGAACGTGGCGGCGGAAGATCGAGCGGTGCCGGGTTCAGGCCGGTCCGGGGGAACCTGAACGGGGGATGTCCGGCACCACTCTACGGGCACTCAATAGCAGTACCAGATCCTGCCGCGACGGGTCCAAACCCAGTCGCAAGGTGCGTAGTATGCAGGCCCGTAGAGAAGCAGGCCGGCACGGAAATGGTGGTGGCGGTGATGCCTGTGATGGGCTTCCGAGGTGGAGGCCGTAGCAGCGGCCAGACCGAGCGTACCGACGGTCGCAAGGGCAAGGCCTAGGGCGATTTTACGAACTGACATTTTGTTACTCCGGTGCGTTATGGGATGGGGCATCTTACTGACAGCGAAAGCAGGTATTTCTTTCTGCTTCAGCCTTGCCCATCCGTCGCAGCGGACTCGAAATAGGTTCACGCCATGCCGAATAATTTCGGGGCGCACGGAAGGTCGACTGTTCAAGCAGGCTATCGAATGCGGTTCACGCGTGACGGCGGCGTCTCTCGATCGCGTCCCAAATCAATGCTGCGATGTCGCTGCCTCCGAACGCTTTGACCTGGCGAATGCCGGTCGGCGAGGTGACGTTGATCTCGGTCAGGTACGGCCCGATCACGTCGATACCGGTAAAGATCAGGCCGCGCCGCTTGAGTTCCGGCCCAAGCCGCGCGCAGATTTCGAGATCACGCGGCGTGAGTTCGGTCGGCGCCGGTTTGCCGCCGACATGCATATTGGAACGGGTTTCACCTTCTGATGGCACGCGATTGATCGCGCCTGCGACCTCACCATCGACCAGAATGATGCGCTTGTCGCCCTCGCGGACTTCGGGACGATACTGTTGCACCATGACCGCTTCGCGGTTGGCTGCGTGAAACATTTCAAGCAGCGCACCCAAATTAGTGTCACCTGGCTGCAGGCGGAACACACCGGCGCCGCCGTTGCCATACAGAGGCTTCAAGATGACGTCCTTGTACCTGTCTCGGAACGCTTTAATGTCCTCGGCATTACGTGCAACCATGGTTGGCGGCATCAGGTCCCGAAAATCCAGCACCCAGATCTTTTCCGGCGCGTTGCGGACGTGAGCCGGATCGTTGACCACCAACGTCTTGGGATGAATGCGCTCGAGCAGGTGGGTCGTCGTGATGTAGCTCATGTCGAACGGCGGGTCCTGCCGCAGCAAGACGACGTCCATCGTCGAGAGCTCGACGGCACGATGGTTCGATAACGTGAAATGGTCGCCGATAGCGTCGCGAACTTGCAACGACGCGCCGGTCGCCTGCAAAGTTGCGCCGTCAAGCGAGAGACGGTCAGGCGTGTAGTAGAATATGTCGTGGCCGCGCGCTTGTGCCTCGAGCAACAGAGCGAAGGTCGAATCGCCAGAAATATCGATGCGGTCGATAGGGTCCATCTGGCAGGCGATTTTCAAGGCCATCGAGATCTAGTTCCTGAAAGCAGTGCTGGATGCATGGGCCGATGAAGGAAATTGAAGCTGCCCGGGTCAAACGGACTGCAGCGCGTTCGGCATATGCTTGGGTAGCCGTCGGGGCGCAACCAGGACCACATCTAGGCCGATCTCATAATCGCGATAGACCGCATTGCGCCACACCCACTGTTCCGCTGAATCGGCGATGCGGCTCGCCTGGCAGCCAGTGACCGACGTGGCGGCTTCGCTCAGAGTACGGCGATACTTTACTTCGACAAATGCCAGTCTTCGCCCGCGAACCGCTATGATATCGATCTCGCCGCGCCGGTTGCGATAACGCCGGTCAAGGATGCGATAGCCTTTCAGCATCAACAAACCTGCCGCAAGCAGCTCCGACAAAGCCCCTCGCGCATGACGCTTGTGCTGGCCAGCGAGCGAAGCTTGGTTCGGTAAAACCGACGGTTGGCGCAGACCTGTTCGACCCGAGGCACGACGCACGCCTGCCGGCCAATCGATTGCCCCGATGTTGTGCTGCTTAGTTTTGCGCACCTGCGCCATTAAAAGTCCTTCTTGATCACATCGTTTGACTGCGGGGCGCTGCCTCGTTTCAATTCCATCGCCAGATCGTACACCCGCGTCTTGGCTGCGCCAAGCCTCTCAGAAACCATCCGCACGGCATCACGCGTCGATGCGATATTGAGGGCGCTCGCAAGCGCCGCCATGATTTCGGCGTCGCTGGCCCCGGTAGCTAGCGGCGGCGCGACGACGATCGCAATCTCGCCGCGCAGCGTGGTTCCCACAAGCGCGTTTGCCAGTTGCGCTAGTGAACCGCGCTGCACCTCTTCGTGCATCTTGGTAAGCTCACGCGCGATCGCGCATTGCCTGTCGCCAAGCACCGCCACCATATCGGCCAGCGTTTCGGCGACACGGGTAGGCGCTTCGTAGAAAACCAGGGTCGCCGGCACCGCCACCAATTCCTTCAAGCGGGCTTGCCGCTGTCCGCTTTTGGCCGGCAGGAACCCCGCAAACATGAAGCTGTCGGTCGGCAAGCCGGCGACAGTCAATGCTGCAATTGCCGCGCATGGACCGGGTGACGCGTAAACGGAGTGTCCAGCCGCAATGACATCGCGAACTAGCTTATAGCCCGGATCGGAAATCAATGGCGTGCCGGCATCGCTGATCAGCGCAACGGTCTCACCGCCATTCAGGCGTTTCATTATGCGGGGCCGTTCCCGTTCGGCGTTGTGTTCGTGGTAGGCTGCAAGTTTGGCGCCGAGACCGAAGTGTGCCATCAACGAGCGGCTATGCCGGGTGTCCTCGCAGTAGACGACGTCTACCGCAGCCAGCACACAAAGTGCCCTGATGGTGACATCGCTCAGATTACCGATCGGCGTTGCGACAATGTGCAGTCCCGGCGCCAGCGATCGAGCGGCAACGCGCACGAATTCGGCTGTGACGCGTTCGATCAGCAATGTCGTGTCTGTATCTTCGTCCATTGCGATGTCCAAGTAGTCGCTGTCTGGCCTTTTTGGCTGCCCTTGTTGCATGTTTGGTCTGGCGTGCGTCATTGCACTACGGCAGATCTGTCGTCCTGTCGCGTATCCGATTGCGAGGCCTCGCGGCTGCGCACTCTGCTTGGGAGCTGTCTGATAGTGCCAACTCTACAAGTCGTTTCCGAAACCGTTCTGCACGCAATCCTTATGGCCGCAGCTTTGTTTGTCGCGGGGTGCGCATTGTCCTCGAGTTCTGATCAAGCAACACCGGCAATAGCGACGACCGCGAACACCACCACGGAAACGGTCACCGCCAAGTCTGTGCATCGATCGCCCGCCCAAGATCGCGCGAGCAAAGTCGCATTGTTGCTACCCTTATCGGCTGCCGGTCCAACCGGCGCAATCGCCAAGGGCATGAAACAGGCCGCCGAGTTGGCTCTTTTCGACGGTGGAAGTTCAACAGTTCAATTGATCGTCAAAGACGATCTCGGCACACCGGAAGGCGCAATTGCCGCTGCAGAGGATGCTATCAAAGAAGGCGTAGAGCTCATAGCCGGGCCATTGTTTTCCAGTTCGGTCAAGGTTGTTGCGCCGCTTGCTCAACGAGCCAACATTCCCGTACTCGCATTTTCTAACGACGCACAAGTCGCCGGAAACGGTGTCTACTTGATAAGTTTCCTCGTCACTCAAGACATTGATCGCGTCGTTGCTTATTGCGTCGGCCAAGGTCGAAAACGGTTTGCTGCGCTGATTGCCGATGACGCCTACGGACAATTGATGGGAGCCGCATTTCGCCAAGCAGTTTCATCTCATGGCGGCTCGATCAAGGTATTTGAGACCTATCCGGCCCAAGCTGGCAACGCCGTTCTGGAGCCGGCGAGAAAACTAGTGGAAGGCATGAAACGAGCCGACGAGGACGGCGAGCCGGTCGAAGCTCTTTTCACACCCGGCAGTGCTGACAGCCTTTCGAACCTAGGGCCACTGCTGACTTACGCGGGGTTAGACTCAAACCGAACGAAGCTGATCGGCACTGGCGCATGGGATCAAGCTGGTCTGGGGAGAGAGACGGCGTTCATCGGCGGTTGGTTTGCCGCCCCCGAACCGCGCGGCTGGCAGGAGTTCTCAGAAAAATTCGGCAGGATATACGGCGCGGCCCCACCACGCATCGCGACGCTGGCATACGACGCTGTTACTCTCGTCGTGCAGTTATCGTCGAATGAGCGCGGCCGTCGTTACACCGCGGCAACGCTCACCCAGTCGAGCGGCTTTCACGGGGCGGATGGCCGGGTGCGTCTCAAGTCCAATGGCGCATCTCAACGCAGCCTAGCCATTCTCGAAGTTCAGAAGCTGGGCGTTACGATCGTCGATAAGGCGCCTGCCGAGTTCGATCCAGGCTGATTAGCCCGGGCAATCGGTGCGACAGCGCACGGCTCTTCACAAAACTAACCTACTAATCTTGGATCTTCACGATCGTGCGCATGATCAACTGCTTTCAGAAATTCATGGTCCAGTTGCGCACGATCCAAGATTGCCTTTTGCGAATGGACAGCGACGACCGACGCTCTGGAAATTGTAAAATCCCCAGCGTTCTCGACGTAGATCACAACCTTATCTCTAGATAGGTCGCGTATCACGCCGACTGAAGCGCCGCCATCCGACAGAAAGGCTTTATATCCTATTTTCAAATCCTCATGCATTTCGCAGATCTCAAATAGTATTGATTAAATTATTATCCGATCGTCGATTTGCGCAAGCTTTGTAAAAATGGCGCTACTTTTTCCCAGATCGGGATTAAGCTTGCCTTCGGGTCGACATTTGCAACTGAATCCATCACGCGTTCGAAGGAGGATGCGAGCGAACTTCTGCTGGTGTCAGGTAACGCGCTCTTAATCCGATTCAACGCGCTATTCAACTCAGATTTCGTTGCGTCGAGGCTCCAATCCCTGTCCATTAAGCGACGCGACTGCTTGTGCTTGGGCGCTAAGATCACAGCCAGCGCCGCGCCAGCCGCCGCTGCTACGGCGATCGCCGCGATAGGCTGAGCGCGAATCAGCTGTCGAGCGGTCTCAAGGCTCTCGGTTGTCTCCCTTATCGCAAAGTCTTTTGTTTGCGCGGCCTTATTTTCGACGATCCGAGCGAACTCAGAAGCGACTGCAGCCAGCTCTGCTCTCAATTCCTCTAACTGACTGGAATTCGTCGTGTCGCGACCCATTTCAGGCTCTTTAGCGTAAAGTTCTACAGGGCTTGGCATTGGTGGCTCCTTCGCGACAAGAAACGTCTCGTGCAGCTAAACGCGATCATGCCTGATCGGTTCCGCAAAACCGATTGTCGGGAACAATTTTGATCGGAGCCAGTTAGCATTCCGTTGGACAACCGATGGAGATTGTGATGGCTGCAACACCCGGGAACTATGAGTCGAAATCGGCGAACGAGATAAAGAACTCACTCGGTGGTTCCCACTCGGGATCCGCGTCGGAACGAGTTACCGATGATGTCGGAAAACTGCGAAACGACATTTCCAATCTTGCCGACTCGGTACGCCAGCTGGCGAGCGAGAAGGTGGGAACCACAGCTGGCGATGTCCAAGTGAAAGCGCAAGAAAAGCTCGGCGAACTCGAATCGATGATTAGGCGCAACCCCAGTCAATCGGCACTAATCGCCGCTGGTGTTGGTTTTGTCGTCGGCCTAATCCTCAGTCGTTAAACAAGTATATTTGGAGAGATATGATGGCTACGAATGATCGATTTGGTGCGTCAGCTTCCGGTCCAAAGTCCTCGGTTGGAGAGAGCATCAGTAGTTCAGCTTCCGCTGCGATGTCTAGTGCTGGAGAACACATTTCCGATGTCGCCGGACAAGCTCAAGGTGTCGCCCAAGAGCAGCTCGATAAGCTGTCGGCATCGATACGTAAGAACCCGATTCAGTCTGCCGGCATTGCCGCGGGAATAGGATTTATGCTCGCTCTCCTCGCGCGGAAATAACTGAATCACATCGGTCATATGAACTAACTTAGATATAGGGAACTCAGATGATTGGCGACTTGGTCCGGTATGCTGCCAATCGTGCGACGCACGGCGTGGTCGAGGACGTGACCCGCAAGGCGACGTGGGGCGGTCTCGCCGCTCTCATGCTGCTGTTAGGTTTAATCTTCGGCGTGCTGATGGTTTTTTGGTTTTTGGAGGCAACCTACGGCCCCACTGCAGCAGGCGGCATCATAGCTGCTGCAAGTTTTATCGTGGGCTTAGTCTTCTTGATGGTTCCAGGTATTATCGAGCGGGCGGAACGCAAGCAGCCGTCCGCCTCGCCGTCGGAGGAAGTCGTCTCTGCTGTCAAAGAAGAGATGTCGGACGCCGTGGATTATTTCGGTCCGATCCGGGTTGTCGGCACCGCTTTCATGTTGGGGTTTGGGATCGCTCGGCGAATTAAATCCTGACCCCTTGATTTTTCTACAATCGGTGCGGCGAGTTGCAGCTGGCAATCATTTTTTGCCGCGCAGCTTGCCGTCGCGATTGATCGCTTCGTTCCGGGCCGCTCTTGCGATACCTTTGGTCTGCGACCACAGTTTGCGCCACGACCATGCCGTGGATGCACCGCGTAGTCTGCGCAGCAAGTTCGCTCGCGTTGCTTCCGGGAGCAAAGCTTCCAGTTTCAACCAAAGGCCGTCGATATTGACCGCCGTACCATTGGGGTCGAAACTGACGGGAACTAAAAATTCGGTAGGCAGTCCAACTTCGTTGGCTATCAGATCCATCACTTCATGGATCGATCTCACTTTAGCGTTGGTGGTGTCGTTGAGATCATACGGCGGCGACCAGTCCCGCGCCGGTTTGAGTTGATCGATGTGCGTAGCTACTCCCAGCAGCGGTGGCTGCCGCCGATCCGGTTTCGCCGTGAAATGGGCGCGTATGGCCTCGATGGCAACTCGATCCAAATGACGATCCGCCCGGTTAGCGTCCATCACCCACAGAACCAGATCGGCGGATCCAGTTTCGTTGGCAATGCGATCGATAACGTCTTTGCTGGAAGCGCCCGGGCTATCGATGAGCAGAAGGTTCGGCGGCGACTGTCGCGTTAGACTATACGCCGTAAATCCCTGGGTCGCCGGTAGCACATCGACAGCGGCGTGCAGTTCCTTCAGGAGCGCGTTTATGAGGCTCGATTTGCCGGCCCCAACTTGTCCAGCAATCACAATTCGGATGGGTTCTGCGGCTGAGGTCGATTTGAGGTCACGCTGCGTTTCGTGGGAAACATGTTTATCGAGTTCCTCGTTCGAGACACGCAAGCGTCCACCGTATAAGTCGATCGCAGCGCGGCCAACCTCACGCACGTAACCCTTTGTCAGGCGGGAGGCCAGCTCGTCGCGCAGACCTGAGTACAGCCGCTTGGTCAATCGCTCGCGCGCCTCACTCGTTACAGCCGTCACGGGGTTCAAAACGCGAACGACGCGCCATAAATCGTATGCCTGTTCAGCCACGTCGATGGCTGAGCGAAACCGATAGAATTTCATGACTTGCCCAACCGTCAACCGCTCTCCAAGCGGAATATTGTCGATGACGAATGGCCGGAGCTCACGACTTATGCGCTCGATCAGCGCCAGCGCCTCGGGCACTGTGAAGCGCCACAACGGCTGCTCATCTTGCGGATGCATACTGCGAGCAACTGCCTCGATGGTTTGCAGGCCCAGATCAAGGAAGGCGTCGCGGCTGACCAGTTTCGCAGGGTCGGCCGAATTTGCTAAACGCTCGACAGCGTCCCAAGCACCGGCTTCCTGCGGCGTGTCGCTGGTGTGCTCGCCATCTGGCGATCCAGTCCGTTCATGAGCCGCAGCAGCCGGTTGCAAATCGCGGACGAACCGGACTTGCACGAGATAGCTAATCGCCGATAAGGCCAACGCAGCGACAATCCAGTACAGCAAGTACCCGCGTTCCCACAGCCACAACGAACCCAAGGGGATCAGGGAGAACGCGGGCAAAACGAGGGCTAGTATGATCATTACGGAGCGTAGATAGATAACTGCCTTGCGCTCTCGCTTCATGAGTTTTTGTTCCGTGGAGTTTCGCCCAGTGCACGTTCGCGGGCGAGTTGAAACGCCTGCTGAAGCGCATCGCGGTATATCTTTTGAATGTCGGTAGGCTCGCGACGTCCCAAGCGATTGTCTCCCATGAAGTGGCATGCCGCCTTACCAATCGCAAAGGTTGTTGCAAAACTAGTAACGGATGCCGCCGCCGTGCCGGCCGTTTGGCCATATACGGGCACAAGCTTCACCAATTCACGTATGCCAAAGGTTGCCAGTGTGCGCGCGATAACTCCGGTCCCTAAGCAGGTAGCAAACGCCGCGACGTTGTAGCGGTCCCAGGGAACTCCATAAATACCGGCCAGATCGTGCAGCATTTTCGCCTGAATCCCCGGGACTGCGATCGCACCTGCGAACGGTACGACGTCACTTGCAGCCGCCGCCAACGAGTAACCGATGATGCGCGGATGAGCGATAGCGGACATCGCTTTATTCGACGCGGATATTGTCTCTTTGAGGGATGCAGCAATACTAAGCGGAGCTACCGTTTCAAGGGCCGCCATGAGCGCGCTCAGGCCGTAGTCGATCGGCAGATAACCATCGTCCTTCTGGGTAAAATCGATTGGCACGAAGACTGGAGCTGAGCTTCCTGGAATGCCATCGAACAGCTTTCGTTGGAAGGCAAGACTACGTCGCAACTGCTCCGGCACGCCGGCCTTTGCCATCGCCGCATCGTCGAACCCGCCGAACGGGTATGGCAAAGGATGAGACGCACTTTGAGCATATGCGTGATGCAAGGTGGTTTGCGCCACCAAAATGGGCCAGTCGGGCTTTCGCTTCCTGATCAACCGCGCAGCTGCGACAACGGCATCCTGCTGCGGATCCGTTGCCTTCATGACGATGAGCAAAAGATGCGATCTTTGTTCGCAAAATGCCATGTCGGCGGCCGGGTCATAATCGACTTCACCCAACCCGCGCGTATCAAGAAATCTAATCAAAGGTACCGTGGCTGGGAAGTCAAAGATCCCGGCGGTCTTGGTGGTAGCCTTGAAGCCTTGGCCGATTTCCAAATCAGTGCAACCCGTAAGTGTGCGGATAGTCGAAGTCTTGCCCGACTGCACTTTCCCAAGCAACCAGACGACCGGCGCCTTTCCAGCCAGCAGATCGGACTGATCGGCTTCGTCAAAACTGCGCTCTGCCTCCGGATGGTCGCCCACTATTATACCCCCTGAGCACTTACGATTGCGGGTGCGGGTTCGCTTGGCGTTGGTCCAACCTCCAAACGATTGTCACCACCTTTGGCGGTGGCCGATGATGCAGTCTTGCCTTGCTGCTCGATCATTGACAGCGCTTCGCGGAACGATACGGCAGAATAATCTGCCCCGGCTTGAGTTTTGATCAGGTCCAATTCGGGATCACCAGGCGCAAAGCTCCACAGGCCTAAGAGCACCTTGGTTCCTGGACAGCGCCGGCGTATCCGTCCGACAGTAAAGCGAACCTGAGAGGTTCGAGCCTGCCCGACATAGGAAACGCAGACGATTTTTATTGAACACGGCGCCGGCGCAATCTCAGCTATGCCTGCCAGCCCCTGCCCCTCTGGAAGTCTAGCGCTTAAACCCATTGTGGTGCATGCATGCGTGAATAATGCTGCTGCCGCACGATCAATCCTATTGTTTCCAGCAATATTTAATATTGGAAACCCCGTTTGCCATTCTGTCTCGGTTTTTGATTTTAGATGATCAGAGTTTGGCTTGGACGAGGAGGCGTCAGATAGCGAGAGATCGCTGGGCGTTGCATTTTTCGAAACATCGGCTGCGCCGCTGTCCGCTATATTCTCAGTAAGTTGCTGCACCCCTTCGATCAGTAGGATCTGCCGTTCTGGCCCAAGATCCTCAGCTCGAACATCCCTTTGTGCCAACTCGAGACCAGGAATTGCTACTTGATCGTAAAAGTCGACAAGCGACTTCTCCTTAAGTTGTTCCTCTGCCTGATCGATCACCTCGGCAGCATCGCCCGCAATGAGCCTCTGATAAAAACCCTCCGACGGGGTTAGGGGAGGTTGATCGCCCAGCAACACACTCAAAAACTCGAGCCGTTGCGTATACTGGCCCAAAATCACCAGGCAAAGCGTCAAAGGAGTGGCCACGATGAGGCCTATGGGCCCCCAGAGCCATATCCAGAAAGTTGCAGCGATGACGATAGCAACCGGCGACAGCCCTGTTTGATGTCCGAACACCAGCGGCTCGACCACATGGCCCATCAACGGCTCGCCGATTGCGAACAGGGCTATCGTCCACCCTGCCATCGTCCATCCCGGATCGACCGCTGCCGCCAGTGCCACGGGAAGTACGGCCGCGATTATTGAGCCGATGTAGGGAACGAAGCGCAGCAGCATCGTGAAGATGCCCCATAACCAAGGGCTGGGTACTCCGATGAGCCACAATCCCAGACCCACGACCGCGCCGAAGCCGGCATTTAGCATCGTTTGCAGAAGAAAATAGCTGCTTAGTCTGACTGCAGCCTCGTCCATTGCGTCAGTTGTGCGATGCAATGATTTTGTCCCAAGCAATCGAATGACGCGGTCACGAAGGTCCTGTCGTTGAAGCAGCAGAAAGATGACAAAAACCAGCACGATACCGGTTCCCGTGAGCGGACCGAGTATCGGCTGTAGAAATTCGCTGACCACCTTAAGTGGATTGCTATTGGGCGAGTGAATTTCAACCGGTATTGGAGTGCTGCCCGCGGTTGGAACAGGCTGAGCGCCAGCTTTGGTGGTCGCCATTTCGCGACCCAAATCTTCGATGACCTTCGTTGCCTGAGATACGGCGCCGCTCGAGGACGTCGCGCCTTTTATTGATCTAATCTTCTCGCGCAAATTGGTTTGATACTGGGGCAGATTTTCTGCGAGCTGAGCTATCTGCGATGCGCCGATCGCGCCGGCACCCAAGATTATCCCAAAGCTCAGCGTAACGACGACGACGACGCACACACCTCGCGGCAACCCGATTTTTCGCAATTGATTTACCAACGGTGCCAAAACGAAACTTATCAACACCGCGAGTGCAAATGGGATCAGTATCTCGCGCGCAAAATAAAGCGCACCAACTACCGTCACGCCGGTGACAATGGAGCCTGCACCACTAAGCTCATTAGAAGACCTAGGGCGCGCAACAGATAACTCAGATAGCCGCATAGCTGGTTGTCCTCTGCGATCCTATAACGTCGGCAACGACTATGGCGAATTCAAGCGGCGCGAAACTTGACTTGTTCCGGATGCGTGTGGACACTTCTAGGTAGAAACGAATTCATGCACCCTTCGCCGCTTCATCGGAAACCTTGAGTTTTAAGACTCGGGCCGCTGCACCCTTTAATTTCCGCCAGGAATCGCGATCATGACTCCTGATCTGAGAGATGCGTCCGCCTGTGGCATGACGCTGAAGCGTCAAAAGCCGGCTGTGCAGTTCCTGCAGCCCAGGACGATGACCGACGGAGAAAATAGTTGTCTCTGGCAACTGCTCAAACAGAAGCGTCAAAAGCCGGTATTCGCTGTCAATGTCGAGTGCTGCAGTCGCCTCATCCATGATGATCACGGTCGGCCGCTCAAGCAGTAATCGTGCGAACGCAACGCGCTGCCTCTCACCACCGGAAAGCGTCTGGTCCCAACGCTCCTCGGCGATGTCCAACTTTGGCGCGAGGTAGAACAGGCCAACATCTTTGAGAACCGCCAACGCCCGTGCGTCGGACAAAATTGAACCAACGACGGGATAAGCCAATGCATCGCGCAACGTCCCCAGTGGTATGTAGGGTCGCTGCGGGACAAACGCCAATTTCGCACTTGCGGGGAGAATGATGCGGCCTTCGCCCCACGGCCACAGGCCGGCTATTGCACGAATAAGTGTACTTTTGCCCGAACCCGATTCTCCGCCGAGTAAAACCCGTTCACCGGGCAAAACAGTAATGTCTGCGTCATCAATGACCACCCGGCCGTCCCGATGAGATATGGATAAGTTGCTCAGTTGCACATGTCCCGTGCTCGTATTCTCGATTACGATCGAGGCCGTGCGCGCATTGTCATCGTCCATTTCATCCAACGCATTGTATAATTCGTCTACGCGGTTGGCCGAAGCCGACCATTCGGCGAGGCGAATAAAATTATCAGCGAACCAATTCAGCGCCGCCAATACCGCAGTAAATGCAGCGGCAAGTTGCATAACTGATCCCAAGGTCAATTCGCCTGCCAGATACTTTGGCGTGGCGAGTAAAACGGGAAGTATTGGTGCAAAAAAGGCGTTTCCATTCAAAAGCCATGTAAGCTGACAATGCTGTCGGATTACATTTATCCATCGATCTGCCACCACCGCAAATGTCTCGTTCAAGCGTTTGCCCTCGTCTTCAGCGCCGTTGATGAGCGCGATACTTTCCGAGTTCTCGCGGACGCGGGTGAGTTCATATCGGAATTGAGCCTCACCTTCATTCTTCGAGGCCACGCGCTCTACCAAGGGAGAGCCAATCAGATACGTTAGCGCCGACGTGCCCACAGCATAGAAGATAGCTGCAATAGCAATGTATCCCGGGATCCAGATGGAAGTACCACCCAGTTCAACCGTGATGGATCCACCCACCCAAAACAAGATACCGACAAACGTTACAGCGACCAAAAGAGCGTTTACAAAGCCGATGACAAATTCCACGACCGGCTCGGACGCCATCCGCAAGTCATCAGCAATCCGATACTCCGGGTTGATTTGATTTTCGTCCGTGACTGCAAGGCGATAGTATCGCTGCTCGGAAAGCCACTTATTTAACAAATCTCCAGTTAGCCACTGCCGCCACTTGACTTGCAGGGTCATTCTGCAGCGAACCATTGCGACCGCGAAGGCGGCTCCAACCGCGATCAGTATTGTTATAGTGGCGATACTGGAAAATAGAGCACTTCCATCCTTCTTTTCGAGCGCATCGAAAAAAGATTTATTCCAACGATTGATTCCAACATTAACGGCCAGATTAGCGAAAATAAGTCCGAGAGCACCGAGGGTCCAAAACCACGCAGTCGAGCGCTCCGAACCACTCCAGAAAACAGCCGAGCGCTTCAAAAACGCTGCGGCCGACGATGATAAAGGGACTGGCGGAAGCAGTGGAGTGGGAGCTGATGCGGCCATCGTTTCGCTTCTTCGATTGAGTGACTTTAGTGACCAGCAACATTGCGACGTCGCTGCCGCAGGTTTCTAAGCCGCTCTCCTGCGGCCCGAAGTTTCAAGTACCTACAAAAACAACACAACTTCTCGACCGCCACGACGCTATTTCAAATTCGCCCAAGCACGGCAAGAATTACGATTACGACCAAGATCGTTCCCACAATGCCTGAGGGCCCGTAGCCCCATCCGCGACTATACGGCCATGACGGTAGCGCGCCGAGCAGTATGAGAACGAGGAATATAAGAAGAATAGTAGAAAGCGTCATCGTGTTCCCCATAACAAACCCCACAGCCCTATAAAGGGCTGCGGGGTATACTTATCG
>JANMNO010000184.1:0-23576 GCA_031374115.1 Hyphomicrobiaceae bacterium
CAGGTTGTCGCCCGCGAACTGGTTCTGAAGGACAACTGTAGCGCTGGACAGTTGCGTCACGTTAGGCGGCAGAATGATCTGGGTGGCGCTGGTGACCGGCAACGAAGCGGCATTCTCTGGGAACACGGCAGTCCGATTGACGCCGGGTTGGGTGGTGTCGAGATCGATGCCGATAGCGGCGCCGATGGTTACCTTGCGAAGAAAGTCCTCGAACGACTGGCTGCCGCCGCCGGAGGGGTCGTTCGATCCGAGCACAGTGTTATCGAGCAGCTGTGACGCCACGGTCTCGTTTTGGATGAACACGGCGAAGGCGTATTGGAAGCCGCCTGCCGCCTGCCCCTTGCCGGTGACATTGGCCTGCTGAGTTTGAGACGGCAGGTCACCACGCTGGCCTATAAGAGAGAACACTTGGTAGGCCGGCGCCACGATCTGCTGATCGGTCTGCACGTCGAGGGCGGACTTAGTGACGACGCTGAACGACGAGGCGCTCGACACCCGCACGACGATGTCCGTACTTGCAACCGTGGTCTGGAGGCCGGTTGGCAATGTCAGGATATAGGCGCCGACCGGGCCGCCGGGATCGGCCGCGATCGAGAACTCGCCGCTGCCATCGAGTGTCGACAACTTGACGATCGGCGTCGTGCCGCGGATGCCCATGGTCGCGACCGGCGTAGTGATAGCGACGGTTCCGGACGTGGCGACTTGTCCGGTGATGAACACGAACGTGCCTTGTACGAGGCTCACTGCCATCGAGTTGTCGGTGCGGGCCGGATCGTATACCAGCTCGTTCATAACCATGCGCGCGCCGGCGGACAGCGAGAAGACCGTATTATCGCGCAGAATGATGCCAAGGCTGCTACCGGCACCGGTTTCGATCACGTCGCCGCGGTAGACCGGTTCGCCGCTGGCGAGTGGCTGCTGGGCGCCGCCACGCTGTACCAACGCCGCACCGGAAAGGGCCTTAACTGTCCCAATCTCGATAGGGCCAACGGCACCGCCGGCCTGGGCGACCTGCCATGGCGAATCCATGCCGGAAAGGGCGCGCACCGTGTCCGGTCCCAGACGAGCACCATCGAGTGATAGCAGTGTGGCGCCAGTTTCATGCGCAAAATAGTCAGGCAGTAGCGCGCGCGCGCCATCACCTTCGATCCACAGATCGGGCCCGGCACGCCTAAACGTGCCAGAAAACAGCAAATGCGCGTCGGGGACGACGACCTCGCCATCGCCACGTGCTTTGAGCGTATAATCAACCGGCACTGTGCCGGGAGGATCAATAATCTGGAACCGCGACATATGCGCCTCCCTTCCGCTACTAAAACTCACTCCGTCAATCTAACAAGCCGTTGAAATTCGAACGAGGACCACCGCGTTAGCCTGTCAAATTCAATCTTTCTTCACGCGGGTGGAGCATGCGGATGGAGCATCGAGACATTCGTAAAGATTCAGCTCGACGCTGACCGTGTTTCGGGCTCCTCCAATACCAATTTCAACAGCCTGCCAAAGTCTGAAAAAACGCGGTCTGATAATCCGACAAAACGCGATCGGATAATAATCCGACGATAACCCGCAACTTGATACGCAAGCAACCTACACAGTCCCTGTGCGGTATACGCATTTTTTTCACGTCGGTGCATCAAGTCACCACCAACGCTAGCTTCTCGCCGGAACACCGAAACCGACTAGAACCGACCAGACCTCGCCTCGTACTTCCCGCACAATTCAAACCAAGTTGGATAACCAATTCTGCTTTCCTAGTAGCGCTTCACTGCCGGCCAGTGCCGAAGAGGCACCACTCGACCGCTAACACACCCTATGACCAGTTAAATGGATTGTAACGATAGTTTCTTTTTGCGACAATAAATCGTACACATGTCACTAATCGAACGGTGGGCGGACTAATTTTCAATAGGTAATATTAATGGCAAATCGCGTTGCAGTCGCGTTGGGCTGCCTGTTCGGCATTTGCACAGGATATGGCCCGGTCACGGCCGAACCCCTGAAGAGTGCAATCGCCAAGGCGGTGAAGAACAATCCGCAAATCCACGAGGCGGGCGCCAATCGCCGGGCCGTCGATGAGGAACTGAATCAGGCACGCGGGCTTTACCTGCCCCGCCTGGATCTCGAAGCCTCGGCGGGATTTGGCTACAATCATCGACCTGGTGCGAGCGTCAACCAGGACAGCCGGTGGGGCGATTCAGGTGGTTTGGTCTCACGATACACCCTGTTCGATGGCGGATATCGCAGCGCCGAGGTTGACAAGCAGTCGGCGCGGGTCGGCGGCGCGGCACTACGTGTTCGCGAGCGCTCGGAGTTGATCGCGCTCGATACGCTGCAGGCATATCTCGATTTGGCGCGCTTCCACAGCATCTTGCGGGCGGCCGACGAGAACATTCGGATCCATCGTGAATTGCACGGCTTAGTGGAGGTGCGCTTCCGCGGCGGAAGCTCGACCCAAGGCGAGGTTTTTCTGGCACAGGAGCGGGTGCTGGCGGCCGAGGCCATTCGAGCCGACGTGAAGCGTACGCTTGGCGCAGCCGAGGCACGCTATGTGAATCTTGTCGGGTCGAGGCCCTCCGGCGTTGATCCGGTCATTGCGCCGCGCTCGATGCCGGCGAGCCAAAACGCTGCGATTCAGGCGGCGAGAGCGCGCAATCCGACGCTGCAGGTCCTGGACAAGGACATCAGTGCCGCCCGGGCCGATCTTACCCAGAGCGAAGCGGCTTTCCGGCCAAACGTCGCCCTCGAAGGGCGCGGCACTGCCGGCCACGATCTCAACGGTGTGCCCGGCCCAAACCATGATGCCTCGGCCAAGGTCGTCATGTCGTGGAACCTGTTCAACGGTCACATCGATCAGGCCCGGCGACGAGAGAAGGCGGAACGGCTGGCCGAAGTCGAGTCCCGGCTCGACAAGTTGCGCCGCGACATCGACGAAGCGGTCATGCGCGCTTGGTCCGACATTAGGACAAACGACGAGCGCAAGAGCGTTCTGGACCGGCAGATCGAGGCCGGCCGCAAGCTGATCGCCGCCTATCGGCAGGAATTCGAGGGCGGCCGGCGTTCGATGCTCGATCTGCTAGAAGCACAGAATGTGCATTTCAATGCGCGCATTCAAGGCATCACCGCCGGATCCCTTGCAACATATTCCCGCTACCAGCTGGTTGCCGCAATGGGCGGGTTGCTCGACCATTTCGGGCTTGGGGTCGATGTCGAGGCCGAGAATGACTTGCGGCCATGGAACCGCGACCGTAGCGATCGGCCTGCCGTTCATCCTGTCCTACGCCACTAGTCGAAGGTCCTGCATTAACGCCGATGTAGCAAGCGGGGCGACGGCCGCTTGCTGCCGCAGTCGAGGTGATGCAAGCTGCCGACACGATTACAGCATTCGAGACCGCTGGTTCGAAGGCTGCAGCGCGGTAGGTCTCTACGATGAACTCGACAGTACGATCAGAGGTTCTGGACGGCGCCAGCCGGGTCAGCTCTAACGGCCTGATCGAGGCCTTCGTCGAGACTGCTGCGCGGCATCGCAAGGCAATCGGCGCCGCGGAGATCATGCGCCGCCTCCCGTTCGATGAACGCGGGATGACGCTTAGCTCGTTGCGGGAGGTGGCACCTGACTTCGGCTTCAACGTTCATGTCGCCACCATGCCGCTCGTCGCTATACCGCTGATTGCGCTGCCGGCCATCATCTTCGACGTCGACGGTCACGCCATGGTACTGACTAAACTCTCGGTTCGCCGTAACCAAGCGCACATCACTGTCGCCGCAGTTGGCCGAAATGAGCGTTTGATCTCGCTAGACAAGCTCGAAAAACAGTACGCCGGTATCGTTGTATTCCTCGAGCCGGCATCCCGGTCGGCGATCGGACCTTCGCGCGGCTTTTCACGGTCGGGTAGCGGTCATTGGTTCTGGTCGACCTTCCATACGTTCTGGCGCGATTACACGCAGGTGGTGGTGGCGGCACTGCTGATCAATATTCTCGGAGTCGCGGCGCCACTGTTCGTGAAGAACGTCTACGACCGGGTCATCCCACACCTTGCGATCCCGACGCTCTGGGCGTTGACCGCAGGCGTTCTGCTCGCGCTAGCGATCGACGTCGTGCTGAGGGCGCTGCGTTCGAGCATCGTCGACGCCACGGGCAGGCGTGTCGATCTGGCGGTTTCCGGGCGGCTTTTTGACCGTGTCCTGAGCCTCAGACTGGAGAACCGCCCAGTGACGACCGGCGGACTTGCCAGCCAGTTGCGCGATTTCGACTCAGTCCGTGACGTGATGACGTCTTCAACCTTGATTGCTCTGACCGACCTCGCATTCATCGGTATTTTCCTGGGTGTAATGTGGCTGATCGTCGGCCCGCTCGCCATGGTACCGCTGATCGCCGTCGTCGCGGTCTTGTTATGCGCGATGCTGATCCAAGTGCCGCTGGCAAGGGCAGTAAAGGCCGGCCAGGCCGACAGTGCGCGTCGGCACAGTGTACTAGTCGAGGCCGCAGGTTCGGTCGAGACGATCAAGAGCATCGGTGCCGAAGGTTATCTGCGACGCACCTGGAACGAGGCGGTCGCAGCCACCAGCCGAAACACGACCGCTGCTCGTTTCTGGGCCAACCTGTCCGGCAACCTGGTGTCGTTCGTGAATCAGGCTGTCTCTATAGCGACAGTAGTGTGGGGCGTGTTCCTGGTTATCGAAGGAGCTATAACGGTCGGATCACTTATCGCCGCCAGCATTTTGTCGGCGCGCGTCCTTGGGCCATTGGGGAGCATCGTCCAGACGCTAGCCCGGGCACTGCAGGCGTGGTCGGCATTCCGAACACTGGACGCCCTAATGTCGGTGCCAGCCGAGCCCGCCGCCGCGATCGACGGACACAGGCCGCGCGCCGGCGACATTGTACTGCGTGACGTTTCACTGACCTATCCGGGCGCCAGTACGGCCGCCCTCGACAGGATCGACCTGACAATTAAGAAGGGCGAGCAAATCGGTCTGATCGGACGCATCGGCTCGGGTAAAACCTCGATTGGACGACTGCTTTCCGGCCTATATCAGCCGACCAGCGGACAAATCCTGATCGACGGCATGGACATCCGCCAGTACGGCGCCGACATCAGATCGCTCGTCGGCTTCTGCCAGCAGGAGACGGAGTTGTTCTCCGGGACCTTGCGCGAGAATATTGTCATGGGGGCTCCGGACGCGATTCAAAGTGCGATCGAGCGAGCGGTCCGCATCGCCGGCGTCGATGCCTTTGCGGCGCGCATGCCGCTTGGTCTCGCGACGCCTGTCGCCGAACGCGGTCGTTCGCTGTCGGGCGGGCAGCGGCAAGCGATCGGCCTCGCCCGAATTCTGCTTCGGGACCCAAAGATTCTGTTCCTCGATGAGCCATCGTCGGCGATGGACACTTCGACCGAGCGCGCGTTCATTGCGAACGTCAGGCGCGAACTCGATCCTGACACGACACTCCTGATCTCAACCCATCGTGATGGCCTGCTCGAACTCGTCGACCGCCTGATCGTATTCGATAATGGCCGCATCATCCTTGACGGCCCCAGAGCGGAGGTGATCGAGTGGCTGCGCGCGGCGGCGAAGTCCGCACCTCAGCAGGCTGTGAAGGCTAACGGGGAGAGCCCAGTTCCGTGAAGCGACTCGAGCGCAACTTCGCCGGCGATGTCGACGTCGCTCTGGACCGCCAGGGCACGCGGAGCGCGTGGCCAGTGTTGATCTTGGTAGCGGTCGGGTTAATTGCGGGACTCATTTGGTCACATTTCGCCATCCTCGACGAAGTCACCCACGGCGAAGGACGCGTGATCCCATCGAGCCAGGTGCAGGTTGTGCAACCGCTCGAAGGCGGAATTGTTGCCGCAATCTCCGTCAAAGAGGGCCAGCGGGTCGCTGTCGGCGAACCGCTGGTGCGAATTGACGATGTCTCCTTTTCCTCGACCCTGGGTGAACTGAAACAGAAGCGGATGGCGCTTTTCGCGCGCAAGCTGCGTTTTGATGCAGAGGCATCCGGAAAGGAGCCATTGTTCGGCGCCGCCGGGCTTGACCCTACGATCATCAATGCCGAGATGCTGCTGTACCAGGCACGCCAAGCGTCGCTCTGGGAAGAGCTGGCCGTGGTCGAGCAGCAGCTAGCCCAGCGACGCATGGAACGCATCGAGGTCTTGACGAGGCTGGACGAAGGCAAGGCGACATCCGCTTTCACGCAGCGAGAGCTTGAACTCGGCCGCAATCTCAAGAGGAGCGGAGCATATCCGGAAATGGAGCTGTTACGGCTTGAGCGCCAGTCCCGGATCGAGCAGCGCGACATCACCGTTCTCGCCGCAACTCTGCCACGCACAGATGCGGCCATTGCCGAAGCCTCGGCGAAGATCCAGGCCACGACCCTGACCTTCCGGGCGCGCGCCAGCGAAAGCCTCGGCGAGACCAACGCGAACCTGGCGGTGACCGACGAAAGCCTGAAGGCTGCCGAGGATCGCGTGCGCCGCACCGTCCTGCGCTCGCCGGTCAATGGCATCATCAACAAACTCAGCATCACCACTATCGGCGCAGTCGTGCGGCCGGGCGAAAGCATCGCTGAGATTGTGCCGATCGGAGACAATCTGCTGGTCGAGGCGCGCGTGCGTCCGCAGGACGTCGCGTTCATCCACCCAGGCCAATCGGCGAGCGTCAAAGTGACGGCCTACAATTATACGGTTTACGGTGACATGGCAGGAGTTGTCGATCGAATCGGCGCCGATACCATTCCGGACGAGAAGGGCAATCCTTATTTTCGCGTCATCCTGCGCACCAACAGCAATTACCTGGGCAGCGACAAGGATGCGTTACCCATTATCCCCGGGATGGTGGTCACTGCCGACATTCGCACCGGCCGCAAATCCGTACTCGAATATATTCTACGGCCGATCCAGGTCGCCCGACACGAAGCCTTGCGAGAGCGTTGAACTGCCGCCTAGACAGGTTTGCTCGTGCCTGCTTCCACCGCCAAAGTACTACTTTAAAAAATTGATAGATCCCGGTTAGTATCTGTTGGTCCCTCGTCGCCCCCACGTGGACCGGATCAAGTGGTGCAACTAAAAGAGCGGCCCGAAGGCTGTTCTCACCGACTTCTCGTCGAGATGGCGGGTGATGAAAACGATGCGCGAGCGGCGGTCGTCACTGGGCCAGGCAAGAAGCCTTTCGGTCGGGTAGAAAGTCTGGGCGACGCCGTGGATCACGAACGGCAATGCCTCGCCTTCGACCGCGATGATGCCCTTCATGCGCAGGATCTTCGCCCCATAGACCATCCGCACCGCCTCCATGACGCCCTCCAGTTTACGGCCATCGAGAGGCTTTTCGAAGGTCAGGCAGAATGAGGTGATGCCGTGCAGGTGGGCGGCCTTCGCGGGATCGTGTGCCGGCATCTGATCTTGCGAGTTGTGACCATGATCGCAGCCGTGCGCCGAACAGTCGTGATCGCGGGCGTGCCCATGCGAGTGATCGTGCGAGCCTGGCGACTTGTACCGGTCCGCCGCCAGCCACGCCTCGGCGTCGATGCCCGTAGCGCAGATCTCTGTTGCGCCGATACCGAACAGCAGCATCGGATCGACAGCGCCCTTCACCACGCGCTTAATTGGTGCAGCCGCATTCAAGTCACCCATCAACAATGCCGCGTCCTCAGCGATCGCAGCTGTCGCCCGGTCCGTTTTAGTCAACACCAAGCGATCGGCCAACGCGATCTGCCGGGCGGCCTCCGAGTTTTCCGCCAGCTGGGCGCGGATGTGCTCGGCATCGACCGTCGCGACAATGCCATCGAGCCGATAGACGCGGAACAAATCGCGATCGCTGACTAGCGCCCGCGCGATCGGGCCCGGATCGGCAAGCCCAGTCGTTTCGAGCACGACACGAGCGATCTCAGGGATTCGCCCGGCCAGCACATCCTCGTGCAATTTCAACAGCGCCTCGATGAGATCGCCCTGCACTTCGCAACATACGCAACCGGACGGCAACAGCACGGTGCTGTCGCTCGCTCCCCCGCCGGTCGAGCGGATCAACGCGTCGTCGAGACCGACCTCGCCGAACTCGTTGACGATAACGGCGGTACCGGCCATCGCCGGCGAATTGAGCACCGCTTTGAGCAGAGTTGTCTTACCGCTGCCGAGAAAGCCGGTCAGAATGGTCAATGGGATAGGCAGTTGCACGTTTGATTTGCCTTCGTCAGGTACACGAGTTGATGCTAAGCGCTTCCCACGCCCTAGGCCGGCTTTCAAGAGCGACCTCCGATGAGCACGAAATCATTGCCGGCGACGAAGGATACCGACGCTTCGGCTCGCGCGTCCGTCGTCGCGGCGGCGCGAGAGATGAGCCGGCTTGGATTGTCGCCGGGTCGATCCGGGAACGTTTCGCGGCGTTGGCGCGAGGGCATGCTGATCACACCATCAGGCATGGCCTATGACGCAATCGTGCCGAAGGACATCGTGTTCGTCGATGGCGACGGCTCGACCCCCAAAGCCCATCGCAAACCATCCAGCGAGTGGCGGTTTCATCTCGCGGCTTACAAAGCGCGGCCTGATCGCCATGCGGTGGTGCATACGCATTCGCTCAACGCGACCGTGCTTGCCTGCGCACGAACCGCGATCCCAGCGTTTCACTATATGGTGGCAGCGGCAGGGGGCGATCAAATTCCGTGCGTGCCCTATGCGACCTTCGGGACCGAGGAACTGTCCGATAACGTGGTGCAAGGCCTGCGCGATCATGATGCCTGTCTGATGGCAAACCACGGCCAAATCGCGATTGGCGAGACGTTGTCATCTGCACTCGAATTGGCGGCCCAAGTCGAGGTGCTGGCGGAACAGTTCTACAAAGTGCTTACGCTCGGGAAACCGCACATTCTCGACTCTGCTGAGATGGTCCGGGTGCTGGAAAAGTTCAAAAACTATGGACAGAAGGCGCAGGCGTAGCATGCGCGGGATCGCCTTGGTGCTTATCGGGAGCATCGCGATCGTGCTAAGCGGCTGTGCCGACTTCATCGATTCCGAGCAGCGCCGGTTATGCCGGTCGCTTTTAGCCGCGCTCGATAGAGAAGCGGTGCATTTCGAAATCGATCGGGTAGACGAACAGCAGTTGCCCAGCTCGAACGGTACGGAAGTGCGGGTGCTCTACCGGACGCGACCAACCGGCGCTGATCCATCGATAGACAAAGCCCAGCGCGGCGGACTACGCGCCTTGACCTGCCAGTTCGCCCCGGCATCGGGAAAGGCGCCGCCAGTGCTCACCTCTGTCGTCACTGCCGAAGGCGCGTTGGGGCCATTGCGCCTGCATACTCTGCAGCGGTTCTGGATCGATAGCGGGCAAGCAGCGCTATCCGATCCGATGCCGGTATTGCTCCTCGGTGCCGCGCCGGCCGTATCCCGGACAGTCGCCATCGGACTGCAGCATGCCCTTGGCAGCCTACCCGTGATCGCCATTTATGCGTTGCTGGCAACAGCCTACTCGCTGATCTACGGACTGATCGGACGCATAAATCTGGCGTTCGGTGACCTGTCGTCGCTGGCAGGGTACGGTGCCTTCCTCGGGTTCTCGATGATCGGCGATACGGCATTGCGGAGCGCCGTGCTGATCGCAGTTGTCACCGGGCTCTTCACGGCTGCCATGCACGGCGGCGCGCTTGGCAAACTCGTCATCGGCCGTCTTGCGCAGGCACCCGGACAGCACATCCTGATCGCGACCATCGGCGTCTCGATCTTCTGGCAGGAGGCGATGCGGCTAACGCAAGGCGCGGGCAACCGCTGGATCTCGCCGTTGTTGAACCGGCCGGTCGGCATCGCACGGGCCGATGGGTTTACGGTCACGGTCACGCCGATGGCGCTGGTGGTTGCGATCGTTGCAGCCATAGCGGCATTGGCAGTGGTGATCGCGATGCGCCGGTTCCGATTCGGTCTGCGGTGGCGGGCCTCGGCCGATGACGCGGTGGCAGCAGCCATGTTCGGTGTTGACCCCCGCGCGATGCTGGTTCGCACGATGGTTCTGGCCGCCGTCCTTTCAGGACTCGGCGGTGTGTTGACGACACTTTACTATGGCGGCGTCGGTTACTCCGGTGGGCTCGTAATCGGACTGAAAGCGTTGATCGCCGCAATCATTGGCGGCATCGGTTCGATCAATGGCGCACTGGCCGGTGCGATACTGGTCGGGTTTACGGAAACACTCTGGAGCAGCTTCTTTGCAATCGAGTATCGCGATCCCGCGCTGTTTGCCGTGTTGATTTTCGTGTTGTGGCTAAAACCGTCGGGCCTCTATGGTATTGACCAAGTACCCCACGGCCAACGCCAATGACCAAGCCGATCATCCAGCTCCGTTGCCGTGCCGCCTCGCTCGACTGCTCTGTAACGTTGGCTTCATAATGCACTAGTTGCAAACGACGAAGGTCTGCTAGCCTACCTGAAAATACGTACGCGGCGGGGTTATCCGAACGCAGGGCAGTGTCGGCAGCGAGGGTGGCGATAACAGCATGGAATATTTTCTCCAGCAGGTGATGAATGGTATCACACTCGGTTCGATCTATGGATTGATCGCCATCGGCTATACGATGGTGTTCGGCATTATCGGAATGGTCAACTTCGCGCATGGCGACGTTTTCATGCTGTCGACGTTCATCGCCTTGATCGTGTTCCTTGTCGTCAGCCAGGTGCTCGGCTGGGGCTCCATTGTACTCACCATCATACTGATGCTGGTGGTTTCAATGTTGCTGACATCGCTGTGGAGTTGGGCCATCGAGCGACTCGCTTATCGACCCCTTCGAGGTTCGTTTAGACTCGCACCGCTGATCTCGGCGATCGGCATGTCGATCTTCCTGATGAATTTCGTCCAGGTCGTGCAAGGACCGCGCAACAAGCCCCTTCCGCCTTTGATCGACGGCTGCCTCGTGGGCGTTTCGACGGCATCGAAACCTTGCTGGATCGAGCGTACAAGTGGCCTGAACATTTCGGCGAAGCAGATCGTCATTATGCTGGTCACCTTCGCCCTGCTGACGGCGTTCTGGTACATCGTGCAGAGGACGCCTCTCGGTCGCGCTCAACGCGCTTGCGAGCAGGACAGCAAGATGGCGGCACTGCTTGGCATCAACGTCGACCGCACCATCGCGATCACATTCATCATGGGAGCAGCGCTCGCAGCTGTTGCCGGCGTGATGTACATGATCCAGTACGGCGTCGTGAATTTCGCCGACGGTTTCGTGCCGGGCGTGAAAGCCTTCACCGCGGCGGTGCTCGGCGGCATCGGATCGCTACCAGGGGCGGTGCTTGGTGGACTGATCATCGGCCTGATCGAGGCGTTGTGGTCCGCCTACTTCTCGATCGACTACAAGGACGTGGCCGCGTTCTCGATCCTCGCCATCACGCTGATTTTCCTCCCTTCCGGCATCCTCGGGCGACCCGAAGTCGAGAAGGTCTAAGATGGCGCCAAAACCAAAAGCTGACTCGGGTGCTGCAGCCGCCGACGAGGGCACAGCAACTACTTTCGGCACGACTTTCGTATCAGGATTATGGGCAGCGCTGCTGACGTTTGGGCTTGCAGTGCCAATCTTGGCGCTGCGTACCGACCAGAACATGTCGAACCAGTTGATCCTGGTGCCGCGGTGGAACTACGTCGTGGTCGCGGTGCTGGCGGTATTCGCGTTGAGCTTCATCAGGCTGTTCAAGGGGGAGGGGCGGTGGCTCGCCGGACTACTTTATACAGTAACCTCACTTGCCGCGGTATTTCTGGTGGGCGACGATCGCTTCGGTTTGACGAAGGCTGGCGTCGTGACCGCGGAGTCGCCAATCGCATTGTTCTTCTTCAAAACCTTGGCCGGCGCGGTTATCGTCCCGGCACTTGCGTTCGTATTCGACAAGTTCGCGAGCGTACTGACGGTTTCTCCTCCCGATCTGTCGACGGTGGGCAACTACGTCTCAGCCAAGACGGTCACACGTGGCGGCGCGATCCTGCTTGCGACGTATCCATTCATCGCGTTGGCATTGGTCGGCCAGGCCGGCTCGATCAAGTGGATCGATAATTTCGGTATTCAAATCCTGATCTACATAATGCTCGGCTGGGGGCTGAACATCGTCGTCGGTCTCGCTGGCTTGCTCGATCTCGGCTACGTCGCGTTTTATGCGGTGGGCGCCTACTCGTATGCTCTGCTGGCGACCGAGGTGATCCCTAATACCTTCCCGCTGCTTGGTCCGTGGGCGTTTTGGATCTGCATGCCGCTGGCAGGTCTGCTCGCAGCCTTTTGGGGTATCCTGCTCGGCTTCCCGGTGCTGCGCCTGCGCGGCGATTATCTCGCCATCGTCACCCTCGCGTTCGGCGAGATCATCCGCTTGGTGCTGATCAACTGGGTGGACGTCACTAAGGGATACGCCGGCATCTCGACCATTCCCCGGCCATCTTTCTTCGGCCTTCCGTTCAATGCGTCCGACAGCGGGTTTGCGGCCACCGTCGGCCTCGAGTTCACACCGCTTCATCGCACAATCTTCCTGTTCTACGTGATCCTGGCGCTCGCGTTTCTGACGAACTGGGTCACGGTGCGATTGCGACGGCTACCGGTCGGACGCGCCTGGGAAGCCTTGCGCGAGGACGAGATCGCGTGCCGGTCGCTCGGCATCAACACGACTAATACCAAGCTTACCGCATTCGCGATCGGTGCCGGCTTCGGTGGCATTGCCGGCTCGTTCTTCGCCGCGCGCCAAGGCTTCATCAGCCCCGAGAGCTTCACCTTCATGGAGAGCGCGGTCATCCTGGCGATCGTCGTTCTGGGCGGCATGGGAAGTCAAATCGGGGTCGCCATCGCCGCGATCGCAATGGTCGGCGGGACGGAGATATTGCGCGAGCTTGATTTCTTGAAGCGATTGTTCGGCCAGGATTTCGACCCGACGCAATATCGCATGCTGCTGTTCGGCCTCGCCATGGTGGTGCTGATGATCTGGAAGCCACGCGGCCTGATCTCGACGCGCGAACCCTCTATCATCCTGAAGGAAAGCAAGGCCATTTCCGGCACCCTCGTGAAAGAGGGGCACGGCTGATGCGTGCGCCAACCGTCTCCACAATGGCTACGACCCTTGCCAATCAGACCGGGCCGCTGCTTGTCGTCGAGCGCATGACCATGCGGTTCGGCGGCCTTATCGCGGTCAACGATCTGAGCTTCGAGGCCAAGCGGGGCGAGATAACCGCCCTTATCGGACCGAACGGGGCTGGCAAGACGACCGTGTTCAACTGCATCACCGGTTTTTACAAGCCGACCAGCGGGCGAATGTCGCTGCGCATCGGCGACGTCACGCCTGACGAAATCGCTGCCGTCACCAACAGCGGCAAACGCTTCCAGCGCAATGCTACCGGCAACACCGTGTTCCTGCTCGAACGCATGCCCGACTTCGAGATCGCAGCCAAGGCGCGAGTCGCCCGCACCTTCCAAAACATTCGTCTGTTTTCCGGCATGACAGTGTTCGAAAACCTGATCGTCGCCCAACACAACGCACTGATGGACGCGTCTGGTTGGACCATCGCCGGCCTATTCGGCACCAAGCATTACCGCGATGCGGAAACATCGGCCGTCGACCGTGCCAAGTACTGGCTCGATCGCATCGGGCTGACGGAGCGCGCCGACGATCCGGCCGGCGACTTGCCCTACGGCGCGCAACGCCGGCTCGAGATCGCCCGCGCCATGTGCATCGATCCCGCGCTGCTGTGCCTCGACGAACCGGCCGCCGGTCTCAATCCTCGCGAGAGCGCCGAGCTCAACGCACTCCTGCGCATCATCCGGCAAGACCACGCGACATCGATCCTGTTGATCGAGCACGACATGTCGGTCGTAATGGAAATCTCAGATCACGTTGTAGTGCTCGAGTACGGCCTCAAGATTTCCGATGGAACCCCGGATTTCGTGCGCAACGATCCAAAGGTGGTCGCTGCGTACCTCGGCGTCGAGGATGACGAAGTGGCGAAGGTCGAAGCGGAGATTTCGACATGAGCATGCCATTGCTGTCGATCCGCGGGGTCAAAAGTTTCTACGGCAATATCATGGCGCTCAAGGGCGTCGATATCGAGGTGAACGAGGGCGAGATCGTCACGCTGATCGGCGCGAATGGGGCCGGCAAGTCGACGATGATGATGACCGTTTTCGGCAAGCCGCGGGCACGCGAGGGCAGCATCATCTATGGCGGTCATGACATCACCGACCTGCCGATGCATGAAATCGCGCATCTGCGCATCGCCCAGTCGCCAGAAGGCCGGCGCATTTTTCCGCGCATGACCGTGTTTGAAAACCTGCAGATGGGCGCCGAGCTCGATGGCGGCCGCCATTTCGCCGAGGATCTTGAGCGAATGACAACCCTGTTTCCGCGCCTCAAGGAAAGGTTGCAGCAACGTGGCGGTACATTGTCGGGCGGCGAGCAGCAGATGCTGGCGATCGCCCGTGCACTGATGAGCCGGCCGAAACTTTTGATGCTCGACGAACCTTCGCTTGGCCTCGCGCCGTTGATCGTGAAGCAGATCTTCGAAGTGATCCGCGACCTCAATACCCGTGAGAAAATGACGATCTTTCTCGTCGAGCAGAATGCCTTTCACGCGCTCAAGCTCGCCCACCGAGGCTATGTGATGGTCAACGGCCTGATCACGATGAGTGGCGCGGCGAAAGAGCTGCTGGCACGTCCCGAAATTCGCGCGGCCTATCTTGAGGGCGGCCGCCACTAATGTTGATACGGAGCGCTGTCCATGCCAACTTGGCTCTATACGTCCGGTCCTAACGGTCTCTGGGTCTTTCTGTTGCTGACCGTGATCCTGGGTGGTTCGGCAGCCTTCATTTCGGGCAAGTCCATTGCCGAAACGTGGCGGCCATTCTGGCAGTTGCCGTTCTATATGCTGCTGCTGGCGCTGATGGTGCGCTTTTTGCATTTCTCGTTGTTCGAGGAAGTATTTGTTTCCGCACAAAATTTCTTGATCGACTTCGTAGCGCTGCTCGGCCTCGCGATTGCCGGGTACCGAACCGCGCGGGCTGGCCAGATGACCACCCAGTACGGCGATCTGCAGAGATAGTTCATATTGCGGCGCAGCACGATTATGCATCCGCTCAAAATCCGTGCACAAACTACTAATGGCCCTCATTTTTGGACGTGACTTCGACAAGATTTCGACGGAAGGTCAGGCCGTGGCGGGGTGGCCCGCCAACGCTCGACCGGTCGTATCCAAGTCGAGCAAACAATTCCAAGGGAGTGGCTTTATGAAAAATCGCGTGTTGTCGAGCGTCGCCGTCGCGGCAATGTTCGCATTGGCAGGTTCTGCCAGTGCACAAATCAAGATCGGTGTCGCGGGACCGATCACAGGTCCGAATGCAGCCTTCGGCGCCCAGCTCAAGAATGGCGCGGAGCAAGCCGCCGCCGACATCAATGCCAAGGGCGGCATCAACGGCCAGAAAATCGAACTCGTTTTTGGCGACGACGTATCGGATCCCAAGCAAGGCGTTTCGGTGGCCAACAAAATGGTCGGCGACGGCGTCAAGTTCGTGATGGGACACTTCAACTCCGGCGTGACCATCCCGGCGTCCGAAATTTACGCTGAGAACGGCGTTTTAATGATCACGCCTTCCGCAACCAACCCGAAAGTCACCGATCGCAATCTGTGGAACGTGTTCCGCACCTGCGGCCGTGACGACCAGCAGGGCGAAGTGGCCGGCAAGTATCTAGCGACGGCCCTCAAGGGCAAGAAAGTTGCCATCGTCCACGACAAGACCACCTACGGCAAGGGCCTCGCCGACGAGACCCAGAAGGCTGCCAACAAGGAAGGCGTCAAGGAAGTCCTCTATGAAGGCGTGAATATCGGCGAGAAGGATTTCTCGGCCCTCGTCTCCAAGATCAAACAATCGGGCGCCGAAGTCGTCTACTGGGGCGGCCTGCACACTGAAGGCGGTCTGATCGTGCGCCAGATGCGCGACCAGGGCGTCACCGCCACGATGATGTCTGGTGATGGCCTCGTCTCGGATGAGTTCGCCTCGATCGGCGGCCCGGCCGTCGAAGGCACGCTGATGACGTTCCCGCCGGACCCACGTAAGCGTCCTGAGGCTGCAGCCGTCGTTAAGGCTTTCGAAGCGAAGAAATTCAACCCCGAAGCTTACACTCTGTATAGCTACGCCGCGGTCGAGATCCTTGCTGCTGCTGCCGCCGAAGCAAAGTCTCTCGAACCCAAGAAGGTTGCCGAGACGATGAAGAACGGCAAGGCATGGCCAACCGTTATCGGTGGTCTCACCTTCGACAAGAAGGGTGACATCACCCGCCCCGACTACGTGATGTACACGTGGAAGAAGGGCGCCGACGGCAAGACCACATACGTCCAGAACTAAGCTGGTTCAAAACCACCGGCGAGAAAAAGGCAGCCTTCACGGGCTGCCTTTTTTAACTGCTGAAGTTCAGCCGTGGCAACTTTCAAGCATCCGGCATGCGACGGCGCCCGATTGCGATCGCGCAGGCCATGCTGACGAGCGCGGCGAACACTACGTAGGCGCAGATGAACCATGGTTTCTTGTCGCCGATCTCGAACAGGTAGGTGGCGATCAACGGCGTGACGCCGGAGGCGAAAATGCCGGAGAACTGGTAGACGAACGAGATGCCCGTGTAGCGCACCTTGGCGTCGAACAGGTCGGAAAACAACGCCGCTTCCGGGCCGTAACACATGGCATAGATGATGCCGAACGTGACGATCAGCGTCAGATAGATCGTCGCCACGTCGCCGGTGTTGAAGGCGATGAAGCCGGGAAATGCGCATAGCGCCAACAGGAACGACCCTATCGCATAGGTCTTCGGCCGCCCGATCCGATCCGACAGCGCGCCAAACAGCGGGATCGAAAAGATCATCACGAAGGCGGCCGACGACACCGCCCACAATGCCTCGGTACGTGGCACCTTCACTATGTTTGCCATATAGCCGATCGAAAACACCGCAAAGATATTGAAGAACACGCCGTCGATGTAACGCGCGCCCATGCCAAGCATCACGTTGGTTGGATAACGGCGGATCATATCCACGAACGGGATTTTCACTTCGGCATTGGCCGACTTTACTTTCTGGAACTCCGGCGTTTCCAATATCGTCAGCCGGATATAGAGGCCGATGATCACGAGCACGAAGCTTGCGATAAAACCGACGCGCCAGCCCCAGGCGAGGAAGTCCGCGTCGCTGAGATACTTCGACATCAGGCCCACCAGGCCCGAGGCCATACAGAGGCCGATGGCCAATCCGATTTGCGGAATGCTCGCGTAGAATCCGCGCTTGTGCTTTGGCGCGTATTCGTAGGCCATCAGCACCGCTCCACCCCACTCGCCGCCAAGGCCAATGCCTTGCATGATACGCAGAAACAACAGGCAGAGCGGTGCTGCGATGCCGATTTGCTCATAGGTAGGCAACAAGCCGATCAATACGGTTGCGACGCCCATGATCATCAACGTGAGCACGAGCATGCTCTTGCGGCCGATCTTGTCGCCAAAGTGCCCGAAGATCAGGCCGCCGAGAGGCCGCGCGAGAAAGCCCACGGCAAACGTGGCGTAGGCGAGCATCGTGCCGACCACCGGATCGCCGGCCGGAAAGAACAGCTTGTTGAACACGATGCCGGCAACGACACCGTACAGGAAGAAGTCGTACCACTCGATGGTGGCGCCGAGCAGGCTCGCGAACACGACGCGCCGGACATCCCGCTCAGAAGCCGGTGCAGTAGAGATTGATGCGCTTGTCATTGTACCCCCCATGTTAGTTCGACGAATAAGCGAACTCACCCGTGCAGAAGATCATAGTGCGGGCGGGGTGAGCAATGTTTAATCCGGACTGACGCAGCGGCCGCTGTGCTTAAGCGGCAGCTGAATGGAAATTTTCGCGTGACCCCGAGTGCTTCGGCAGTCACACTCGCGCCGAAACAGCACTGCGCCGGAACCATGCGATGACCCTCGAAATAATTCCAGAATCCGAAGTGCGCCGCCTCGAGGAGGAACTCGACCCAGAGATCAGTTTTCGCAAGCTGGCGCCCGGTCCCGGCATGCTGGTAGCGGCTTTGCTGCTCATCCTCTCCGGCTTCCATTATTACACGGCGGGCTTTGGGCTGCTCGAGGAGACGACCCATCGCGGCATCCATTTGGCATTCGTGATCGGAATGATTTTCCTGGTGTTCTCGTTCCTGCCTGGCCAGGGCAAGACGGTCCAACCATCGACGGCGCTCTCGCCCGGCGGGATTCCGCTCGTGGACTGGGCCCTTAGCATCGCCGCCGCCGTCGCCAGCTTGTACGTACCATACGTCTTTCACGACCTTGCCGATCGCATCGGCAATCCGAACACGCTCGATGTGGTGATGGGCACGATCATCATCGTGGTGCTTCTTGAAGCGACGCGGCGATCGATCGGCTGGGGTTTGCCGATTATTGCGATTTTTTCGATCATGTATGCGCTGTTCGGCACTTGGTTCCCAGGCATCTTTTTGCACCCGGGCTCGAGTTGGAAGAACCTCGTCAATCATCTCTACCTGACGAGCCAAGGCATCTACGGTGTGGCCCTCGGCGTTGTCGCAACCTACGTATTCCACTTCGTGCTGTTCGGCGTGCTGGCGACCAAGATCGGACTCGGACGGCTATTCATCGGTGTCGCAGCTTCGGTTGCGGGACGCTATGCCGGCGGCCCCGCCAAGGTCTCGATCTTTGGTTCGGCACTGTTCGGCATGATCTCGGGATCATCGGTCGCCAACACGGTGACCGTCGGCTCGCTGACAATCCCGATGATGATCCGCCTCGGCTATCAGCGGCACTTCGCGGCCGCGGTCGAATCGACAGCGGCGACCGGCGGTCAGATTACGCCGCCCATCATGGGTGCTGCAGCGTTCCTGATGGTCGAATTCCTGAACCAGCCTTACGGCACCATCGTGATTGCCGCCATAGTGCCAGCGTTCATGCACTTTTTTGGCGTGCTTATGCAGGTCCATTTCGAAGCCAAGAAGACCGGCATGCGCGGGATGACCGAGGCCGAAATCCCTCCGCTGCGCGAAGTGTTTACGCGCGACTGGCCGACGCTCTCACCTTTGGTCGCGCTCATCGTCGTGCTGTTCTCCGGCTACACGCCTTATCTCGCCGCGTTCTGGGGCATCACCGGCTGCATTTTGCTCGGCATGGCGGCCAATCGGAAAGCCGCGAGCCTGGCGTTCGGCGTCGCAATCTGCGTGCTGGCCCCGCTTGGATTGTTGCGCGAGCAAATCTCGATGGGCGGCGTGAGTATCAGCGTCAACTTCGTCCTGTTCGCGCTAGTCGCAGCGGCCATCGTGCATGGCTACTTCTCGCGCGCCGACGGCAAGGCCGCGACCGCTGAAATGGGCGACGCTTTTGTGGTCGGCGCGAAATATGCGATCGGCGTCGGCGCTGCCGCTGCGACCGTAGGTATAATCGTCGGTGTCGTAACGTTGACCGGCGTCGGCTTCAAGATCTCTTTCATAGTTACGTCGTTCGCCGAAACGATGGCGCAGGCGACACTTGGGACCCTGCCGTTTCTGCCCTACGACTTCAAAACCACAACGCTGTTTTTCACGCTGATCCTGACCGCGATCGTCTGCATTCTGCTCGGCTGCGGCGTGCCGACGACGGCGACCTACATCATCATGGTGACGGTGGCCGCGCCGACGCTGGGCATGCTGGGGGTGGCACCGCTCGTCGCACATTTCTTTGTATTCTATTACGGCGTGTTGGCCGACGTGACACCGCCGGTAGCGATCGCGGCTTATGCAGGCGCGAGCATGGCCGGGGCCGATCCGTTCAAAACCGGCAATACTGCGTTCCGCTTGGCGCTTGGCAAGGTGCTGGTGCCGTTTGTGTTCGTGTTCTCGCCGTCGATGCTGATCATGGTGCCGGGGTTCACGTTGAGCGGTTTCTTTTCGGCGACAATCGGGTGCATTCTGTCGATCACTGCGCTGTCGGCCGTCTTCACGCGATATGCGTTGGCGCCGCTCGCATGGTGGGAATCGTTAATCCTGTTTGCAGCGGCGATACCTATGATATCGGCGAGCTGGAACGGAATTTCCATCGGCCTTCTTATCGCCTCGCCGGTCGTCTTCCGGCAAGTCGTGGCAAGCCGTGCTTCAGGGCGGCCGGCCAGCTAGCAAACCACCAGGGCAACTCTCGGTGGCCCATAGCTGACCGAGCGCCTGGTTGATCTAGGGCGGCCTAACGCTTCATTTACCATGGTACTTCATGATTCGGGTGCATAGTTGCGTACCCGGAGTGTTCCCTGCCCAAGAGCCTTTTACAAGTATCGTTGCAAATCGCGTGCATCTTGCTGGTCGGCACAGCTAACCTTGCCGCAACCGAAACCCAGGCGAGGAAGGGTTTCAGAGTAAGCACGCCGCGCGCGGTCCTCGTGCCGCGGGCAAGCTCAAGCACTTCGGATAACACCACGCGACACGTCACAACCGACAGCGCAGTTATCCGCACGTTGTCGCCTGAGGGTCATGCTGCGGCCACCGAAGGCGCAAAGAAAGCCCTTGCTGCAGAGAAGGCAACCGCGCCCAAGACTGCACCGGCGCCGGTCGACACGTCGATCAACAATGTCGTTTGCATGGCAGGCTGCATGCGTAAGCCGTAGCGCCACCCAGCCGAAGGAATGCTACACTCGAGCTCTGACCGGCAGCCCGAGAGAAAACGCCAATGTCCTTCGTCAATCCAAATCCTTTCACCACGCGGCCGGTCATCGACGGCACCTTCGGCGTGGCGGCGACCACGCACTGGATCGCGACTGCGGTTGCGATGGGCATACTGGAACGCGGCGGCAATGCGTTTGACGCTGGGGTTGCAGCGGCCTTCACGCTGCAGGTGGTCGAGCCGCATTTGAATGGTCCAGGCGGCGACGTGCCGGTAATCCTCTTTGACCAGAGCAAGCACAAGGGCACCGGCACGCCCGTCATCGTGTGCGGGCAGGGACCGGCGCCGGCCGCAGCGACGATCGCGCATTATCGCGGCCACCTCGGGCTCGACATCATTCCGGGAACGGGGCTGCTTGCGGCGTGCATTCCCGGCACGTTCGACACCTACATGATGATCCTTGAACAGCACGGCAGCATGCATCTGCGCGACGTGCTCGAAGCGGCAATAGGTTATGCCCGCAACGGCCATCCGCTGGTCGAGCGTGCAGTCGCGACCATCGATACGGTGCGCGATTTGTTTTCGCAGCATTGGCCGACATCGGCTGCGGTTTACCTGTCTGGCGGCAAGGTGCCGGAGCAAGGCGCGATGTTTCGCAACTCGAAACATGCCGAAACCTACGAGCGCATTCTATCCGAAGCAGAGGCTGGCGGTGGCTCACGGGAAGCTGTCATCAACCGGGCGCGCAAGGTCTGGAGCCAAGGCTTTGTCGCCGGAGAAATCGACGAGTTCTGCCGCACCGAGGAAATCATGGACGTCAGCGGCCGCCGCCATAAGGGCGTGTTGACGGGGCACGACATGGCGACGTGGAAACCTGCGATCGAAGCGCCGGTGCACTTGGATTATCGCGATACGCGCGTGTTCAAACCAGGCCCGTGGACGCAAGGGCCGGTGCTGCTTCAGCAGCTGGCGCTGCTCAAGGGTTACGATCTCGACAAGCTGTCGCCCACCGGCCCGGACTTCATCCATCTCGTCATCGAGTGTGCCAAGCTTGCCTACGCAGATCGGGAGAAGTTCTACGGCGATCCGCTGTTTGCCAAGGTACCGATGGAGATGCTGCTGTCGGAGGCCTACAACGCCGACCGGCGCAAGCTGGTCGAGGCCGGCTCGGCTTCGATGGAGCAGCGGCCGGGTCACATCTCCGGCTTCGGCGGTGACGTGATCATGAAGGGCGTCTCGGATGGGCGCACCGCCGTCAGTGCATCCGGTGCCGGCGAGCCGACGGTCGGTCGCATGGGCGAGTCCAGCGGAGATACCGTCCACATCGATATCATCGATAAGGCCGGGAATATGTTCTCCGCAACGCCATCGGGTGGTTGGCTGCAATCGTCACCGGTGATTCCGCAGCTGGGCTTCCCGCTCGGCTCCCGTGCGCAGATGTTCTGGCTAGAGGAAGGCCAACCCGGCACTCTTATGCCCGGCAAACGGCCGCGCTCGACGCTATCGGTCGGCATGGCGTTTCGCGACGGCAAGCCTTACATGAGTTGGGGCACGCCCGGTGGCGATCAGCAGGACCAATGGTCGACCCAGTTTCTATTGCGGCACATCCATTGGGGCATGAACCTGCAGGAGGCGATCGATGCGCCTGCCTGGCACATCGAGCATTTCCCAGCGTCGTTCTGGCCGCGCGCCGCGCGTCCCGGCGTCGTCGCGGTTGAAGATCGGTTGCCAGCCGCAACGATCGAAGAGCTGAAACGACGCGGCCACAAGGTCGAGATCAGCGGGTCCTGGAGCGAAGGCCGCCTCACCGCCGCTTCGCAAGAGGGCGTGCGCCGCAGAGCCGCCGCGAATCCGCGCGGCATGCAAGGTTACGCCGCCGGACGGTGAAGCCCTTTGTGTTTTCACCGCTTTTTGGTGCATGATGGCGACCGGTGCTGAGTTTCCCTATGCAAAAGGATGAATGCATCTGGACGTTGCTGAACTCAGGGACTTTTATGCCCGGCCGATGGGGCAGATCACGCGACGCGTATTGACGCGGCGCATCCGTGAGCGTTGGCCGAATATCAAGGGCCAGACCTTGATCGGGCTCGGCTTCGTGACACCCTATCTGGGGGCATTCAGAAACGAATCGCGGCGCATCGGCGCGCTGATGCCGGCCTCGCAAGGCGCGATCGTGTGGCCAGCGGCTGGTCCGGTCATGAGCGTTCTCGTCGACGAGGAGCGCTTGCCCCTGCCCGACAACGCCGTCGATCGCATGATTGCCGTGCACTGCCTGGAAGGTGCCGAGCGGGTGCGTCCGCTACTGCGCGAAATTTGGCGGGTGCTGGCGCCGGATGGACGTCTTCTCCTCATCGTACCCAACCGGCAAAGCATGTGGGCGCGCCTCGACAGCACACCGTTTGGACATGGGCGACCCTATAGCCGAGGCCAGCTGGAACGGCTGCTTGGCGATGCGCTGTTCACGCCGATCGACTGGACGCACGCGCTGCATATGCCGCCCTTCGAGCGTCGTTTCATTCTCCGCTCGGCGGCAACCTTTGAGCGGCTGGGCGCGCGGGTGACACCGACATTCGGCGGCGTCATCATCGTCGAAGCCAAGAAGGAAGTCATGGCGCCGATCGGCAAAGGCCTGAAAGCCGGTCGAGCAGTGGAGGTTCGCGGCAAACTCGTGACCGCGCAGGGGCACCGCATCTCGGCAGAGAGCTAGGTTTCGACGGCAGCTCGTAACTGCACAAGCGCGTCGTCCTCGGTAGTCGTGCTCGTATCGACGCTGGCATTGGCTTTGCCGTAAAGTTGGGCACGTGCTTGCAGGATTGCCTGTAGATCCTCCATCGCCTGACGGCTGGAGGTCATTGGCCGCATGTCGCCTTGGGCGGCCACGCGCTCCATATGCTGCTCTGGCGTAGCGCGCAGCCAAACAACGAAACACTCAGACAACAGCAGATCGAAGGTTCGCGGCTCCGTAACAAGGCTGCCACCAGTGGCGATAAC
>JANMNO010000193.1:0-26856 GCA_031374115.1 Hyphomicrobiaceae bacterium
CGATCGTTGAACTCGTTTACATTACTGAGAACGGCCCTCTAACTTGGCGGCCATGATCGAGATTGTCTTGGCGTACACCTCAGCCTTATTCCACTGCTGGATCACGCCATAATTCGTCGTACCAGGCTCCCAGCTTTTGCCGGCGACCCAGCCGAACGACTTCATGTAGTTCGCCGTCGAGGCCAGCATATCGGGCACGGAGCGGATCAGGTCCTTGCGCCCATCACCGTCGAAGTCGACGGCGAATTTCACGTAATTCGACGGTAAAAACTGCATCGGCCCGATCTCGCCCGCCCAACCACCCCTTAGGGCTGAGGCCTGCATGTCGCCCCGATCGACGATTTTCAAAGCGCTCACGAGCTCGTTTTGAAAGAATTCCGAGCGCCTGCAATCGTAGGCGAGCGTTGCCAGCGAGTTTACGATGGACTTGCCACCGTTCCCGTCAGCCCCGTAATTGGTCTCGAGACCCCAGATCGCAATGAGGATCGAACCAGGGACCCCGTAGCGCTTCTCAAGTTGCGACAGCAATTGGGCATGGGTCTGCATTTGGCGTTGGCCGCGCGAGATCAACGCGTTGGAGACACGCTTTGCGTAGAACTGCTCAAATGACAGTTTGAAAGAGCGTTGGGAACGATCAAGTCGAATGACGTTGGGATCATAAGAAAGCCCGGACAAAACGGAGTTTGCCGTTCCAGCTGAAATACCTTGAGCGGATGCCTTGGACCGGAATTGGGACGCCCATGCATCGAACCCGTTCGCCTCGTTGCCACACGTTTGTGCTGTTGCTGGAAAGGCTGCAAAAGTCGCGGCGGCGATCGCGCACAGGCTCAATGCACGTCGAGCAATCTTCAAAGTGCTCATTATCATCTAGTTCCAACTCTCTGTTACGGGGCCAGTCTGATTGAAGAGCCAGGTTGTTAATTCAAAACCGAGCGATTGTCTGGGGGAGCTGCCGGCGAAGCCTTTAGCCGAGCCCGTTGTCATGCTAAGCGCACGGCCATGACCAAGAAACGCGTCGGAATTTTGATCTCGGGCCGAGGCTCCAACATGATGTCGCTGATTGCGGCCTGTAACAAGCCCGACTTTCCAGCCGAGATTGCCGTTGTCATCTCGAACCGGCCAGGTGCCGCGGGGCTAAGCAGAGCTGCCAAAGCTGGCATTGCATCGGTTGCAATCGACCACAAGTTGTTCGCCTCCCGGGTGCCGTTTGAGATGAAACTGCACCAGGCCTTACTTGATCACGGCGTTGATCTAGTCTGCAATGCCGGCTTCATGCGAATGTTAACCGGTGGCTTCGTGGATCGATGGCGCGACCGGCAATTGAACATTCATCCGTCGCTTCTACCAGCGCTTCCAGGCCTCGATACGCATACCCGCGCGCTGGACCAAGGATTGATGATCCACGGCTGCACCGTTCATTTCGTCCGCCTGGAGATGGATACCGGACCGATTATTGCACAGGCGGCCGTGCCTGTGCTTCCGGATGATACGGCCGAGAGTCTCGGCGCCCGTGTCCTTGGGCAAGAACATTTATTATATCCACACGCGCTCGAATTGGTCGCGGGCGGTCATGTCCGGGTTGAGGACGATCGAGCGATCATAAGGTCGCTGGTCGATCCTTCCGCCACCCTAATCTCACCGGCATTACGACCAACAACTGCTCCGCGCTAAAGGGCGCGTCCCTCGACCTCGCGGCGCAATTCTTCAATGATATTTGTTAGGTTGGGCCAGAACGGATGAACCGTCTGCAGCTTTTCATATGCTTGTAGCGCCTGCGGTTTGCGGTCCAATTGCCGCATGATTTGGCCCAGTCCGTCGAGTGCCTTGTAATGGTGAGCATCAAGCGCGAGCACGCGCCGAAGATCGCCTAAGGCACGTTCGTAATCGCCCTCCGTGTAGAAAACATAGGCGCGCCGGTTCCAGCCTTCAGCGTAATCAGGAGCCTGCTCGACGACGGCGCTAAGCAACTGCAATGCTAGGTCATTACGCTTCTGGCCGACCGCCTGCATCGCCCGCTCCATCAACACTGCAACCGTGTCGCTGCCTGGACTGAGCCAAAGCCGCTCGATCGAGTCGGCGAATGGCTTGGACGCTTCCTCGTCCGGCGCTGTCGCCAGATGTGCGTATAGATCGTCGAGCAACTTGACTCGGTCGGCCGGCGCATCAGGGATGACTTTCCCCAGCTGCGGACGCTTCGGCATCTTCGGGCCGGTGTCCGGCAACTGCGGATGAGGCGCGCCTGGAGAATTGTCCCAAGGCAAATCGGATGGAGGTGATTTAGGACCGGTGTTAGGAGAGGGGATCGTCTGCGCCCGGGCCTGCGGCAAGGCAATCGGCACGAAAACAAACGCCGCTGCGGCGATGCACAGGGCGGACCAAAACACGAAGTTCGATTTGTTACTCATGCGTTGAGCGTACAAAATCAGAGCGGGTACGTCAAAGCGACTCGACGTCTGCCCTTTGGTCTCAGCCTTGACGGGCCTTGAACCGCCGCTGCGTCTTGTTGATCACGTACAGCCGCCCGCGACGCCGCACAACCTGGCAATCGCGGTGACGGACACGCAACGACTTGATCGAGTTCTTGACTTTCATCACACGCTCTCAAAAAATGGTGGGCGCGACAGGGATTGAACCTGTGACCCCTACAATGTCAATGTAGTGCTCTACCGCTGAGCTACGCGCCCATGCCGCACCCCGAAAGGGCAGAAAAGGAAGGCTTCCTATACTGACGTCCAGCTGCGCTGGCAAGCACCGCTTTCGCCATCAGCAGAAGAATGTCGGGTCAGGCGGCCAACAGACGGTCTACCTCACGCACGAGATCTTTCAGATGAAATGGTTTGGAGAGAACACGCGCATCCTTGGGCGCCGTGTGTTCATTATTGAGGGTGACGGCGGCAAAGCCGGTAATGAACATGATCTTCAGGTCCGGATGCAGTTCGCTCGCCCTTCGAGCCAACTCAATGCCGTCCATTCGCGGCATAACGATATCAGTCAAGAGCAGACTAAACGGTTCGGTCTGCAGTCGTTCGAAGGCCTCTTGCCCGTTGGCGAAGGACGTCACCAAATGCCCTGCACGTTGCAGCGCGCGCTCTAGAAACCCGCGCATCGAGTCGTCGTCCTCGGCCAGAAGTATACGAGCAGCAGCTGCCTGTTGGGGAGAGGAAGGTGGCGGAGATGATTTCATGATGCTCTACCGTGCTGTTCATTCTTCCTTACGGCGGCATGAGCGCTACCGACAACCAATTTTGCCTTCATTTTAATAAACGAGTTATGAATGAGTGACCGCTTGGCCACGAAGATGTATCACCCATAGACACGAAGCAGTACCGTTGTCACAGTATCGCGTCAGGATCACGGGCCCCATCTGAATGCCGTCGAACGAGCAAATTTCCATACTGGAAGAATTGACGCCCCCCTTCCGAGTGCTTGAACCCGCGGTTCAAACCACGCCATTTATTTTTTGTTCGCCCCACTCTGGCGCGATCTATCCGCGGCGCTTCGTCGAGACCTCGAGGCTCGACTCGCACGCCTTGAGAAAATCCGAAGATGTGCTGGTCGACCGGCTCTTCCAAGGCGTAACGACACTTGGAGCCCCGTTGATCGCCGCTAACTTTCCGCGGGCCTACATCGATGTCAATCGCGAGCCCTACGAACTCGATCCATTATTGTTTCGAGCACCGCTGCCAACGTTCGCGAATAGTCAGTCCATGCGGGTTGCCGGCGGACTTGGCACAATCGCGCGCATCGTAGCGGATGCGGAAGAAATATACTCATCCGATCGACGCCCTTCCATCGAGGCGGCGATGCAACGCATAGAGTTGCTCTACAAGCCGTTTCATGCGGCATTAGCGGCGCTCATTGGCAGTACGCGCGAAAGATTTGGCACCGCCATTTTGATCGATTGTCATTCGATGCCATCATCTTCGATGGCAAAACCTGGAAGCGCTAGTCGCCCTGACGTTGTGCTCGGCGACAGGTTCGGCGCCAGTTGCGATGCGCGCGTCACTCGCATGGTGCGCGATTCAATGGCGCTATTCGGCCTCCATGTGCAGCTGAACCGCCCGTACGCCGGCGGTTTCATAACCGAACACTATGGCCGTCCCTATGAGGGCGTGCACGCACTTCAGATCGAGATCAATCGAGCGTTATATTTGGACGAAGCGACGCTGGCGCCCACATCTGGATTCTGCACTTTGCAAGATGCGCTCACCCGCATCTTTGGAAGTATGGTTGGCGAGTTGCCAAGGCATCTGACGACGCAAATGGCGGCCGAATGAGTCGTCGACGTTCGGCGTCGAACGTCCGCGTAAAGAAAAGGGGCCGTTCAGCTAAGAACGGCCCAAGTCTAGGGAGGAAACGCCCAAGGAGGGCTGCGGTAGGCGAGGTAACTCCCCCAGGCCGCATGCCAAAAGATAATAGTGCGCTGCACAAAAAACAACTGCGTTTTTTGCAGAGCAGCGAAACCGCATCTGCGTGCCGTGTCGGTTGAAAATCGATCATTTGCGCACCAACGCTGATTAACACTTCATCAATTAAGCCGATAATGAAATAAGGATGCTGTCGCTTGAAGATGCTGATTAACAACGATATTCACTCTCCACAGGATCGTAGAATTCAGATGGAGCGCTTTTGAAAGTGGCAAACGAACAGTTTCACGAACCTGCATCTAACCGAGGCACTCACATAGGGCGGAGCGTGCTATTGCAGAAACTGCATCTGTGAGCTGCAAGCAAAATTGAAGCAGCGGCATTGTCCTTTATCCCATGCTGCACTTGCGAACTGCCCTGGATTGATGATCCATCGTCCGGCCACCGCTGACATGAGGACTGAATGCCAACCTCCAAAGCGCAGCTTGCCGCCTTGCTTGCCACTGCCCACACCCTGGCCGATCAATCTGCCGCTGCAATACTGCCCTATTTCCGACGCGCCTTGAAGGTGGACAACAAAGCCGAAGGCGGCAACTTCGATCCGGTAACGATTGCCGACCGCGCCGCCGAGCGTGCGATCGCAGCAACGATCGCCGCCGAATGGCCCGATCACGGCATCGTTGGCGAGGAATACGGCACGCAACTGGGCAACTCGAAATATCGCTGGATCATAGATCCCATCGACGGCACCAAAGCTTTCATTCTTGGATTTCCGCTTTGGGGCACGCTTATTGGGTTGATGGAGGCCGATCAGCCGCTACTTGGCCTCATGAACCAACCATATACCGGCGAGCGCTTCTGGTCCGGACACGCCTCATCGACGATGCGGACGCCCGATGGTCGCGAGCGGCGGATTAAAACACGCGCCTGTGCAACCTTGGCGGACGCGCTGTTCGTTACCACGCACCCGGATATGTTCAAGGTCGGCCCCGAAACGCAAGGTTTTCAGGCAATTGCGGCGTCGACGAGGTACACCCGTTTCGGGGGCGATTGCTACGCCTATTGCATGCTTGCGGCAGGCCATGTCGACCTCGTGGTTGAGGCCGGGTTGAAGCCTTACGACATCGCAGCTCTTATCCCGATCATCGAAATGGCCGGCGGAAGATGCACCTCTTGGAACGGAAGTACTGCGGCCAACGGCGGACGGGTCGTCGCCGCCGGCGATCCGCGTGTACATGACGCAGCCGTGCGACTCCTCGAGAGGTTGGGGTAGACATCAAATCGTTCGGCCAAAGAAATTCCTTATGAAGCCTTCGTAGATGGCTGTGAGCTGCTCGAGGTCTGTCAGAGCCACGCGTTCATCCACCTGGTGGATCGTCGCGTTTACGAGGCCGAACTCGATCACCGGACAATAGGCCTGAATGAAACGCGCGTCGGACGTGCCACCGCCGGTGCTCAGCGTGGGCATGCGACCGGTAACGGAATGCACGGCATCGCGCATGGTATCGACCAGCGGGCCAGGATTGGTGAGAAACACATCGCCGGTGCCGGAGAAGGCAACGGTCCAGCGCGCGCCGACGCTCTCCCCGGCTGCTTCGCACTGCAATCGCACCCACTCTTCGAGTTGCGGCCTGCGCCAAAGATCATTGTATCTGATATTGAACTTCGCGCTCGCCTGCGCCGGGATGACGTTGGTTGCAGTATTTGACGCCGAGATCACCGTCACCTGCAGGCTCGATGGCTCGAAATTGGACGTCCCCTGATCGAGCACCTGCGACGATAGCCGATCGATAATGCGGGCGAGCTTCGGTACCGGGTTTTCGGCTAATTGCGGGTAGGCAGCGTGCCCCTGCTTACCGGCAATGACCAACTCGGCGTTGAGCGAGCCGCGACGGCCTATCTTGATCTCGTCGCCGAGAGATTTCGGGTTCGACGGCTCCCCGACAACGCAAGCGTCAAGCTTCTCTCCGCGTTGAACCAACCAGTCGAGCACCTTCGCGGTGCCGTTAATCGACGGACCTTCCTCGTCTCCGGTGATCAGAAATGAGATCGAGCCAAGCGGTTCGCCGGCCGCTTTCACGCGCAACGCGGCAGCCATGAAGCAGGCGATCGCGCCTTTCATGTCAACTGCGCCGCGTCCAAAGAGGTGGCCATCTTTGACCTCGGCCGCAAACGGATCATGGGTCCACGCCTTCAACGCGCCGGGCGGGACGACGTCCGTGTGCCCCGCGAAACAAAGGTTTGGGCGGGCGGTGCCGATCCGCGCATAGAGATTTTCCACATCCGGTGTTCCCGGCTCGGAAAATGTCATGCGGTGTACGGCGTAACCTGCTGGCCTCAGAACGTTCGCGATATACGAAAGCGCGCCGCCCTCATCGGGCGTGACAGACGGGCAGCGGATGAGCGCGCGGGCAAATTCGATCGGATCAGTGGACAAGGGAGGTGCCTCGCAGCTCTTCGATTTCGCGACCGTAGTGGCTGGAACCTTAGTCGGCAATCGGCACTCAGTCGGCGGCAACCATCACGTTCCGGTCCGATTGCCGTCATGCGGGCACCGTCTCGGCCCGCCCTGATTTGAGCGACGCAAGTGCCGTTTCCGCGAGCATCAGAGCGCGGCGGCCGTCCTCGGCACCGACTGGCATCGGTGTACGCTTCGTGACTGCCGAGATAAACGCATCCATCTCGTGAACATACGCTTCAGCGTAGCGTTCCAGGAAAAAGTGCAACGGTTTGTCGGTCGACACCGAAGTCGCATTGGCCAGTTCGACCGTTGTTGGCTGCACGTTGCCAGCCATCAAGCGCCCGAGTGCACCATGCACTTCGATGCGCTGATCATAGCCGTAGGCCGCCCGGCGGCTGTTATTGATATGACATAGGCGGCCCGACTTGGTGCGCATCACGACCATGCAGCTGTCGACGTCACCGGCGTCGGCCACGGTCGGATCGACGAGACAACTTGCCGTGGCGTAAAGCGTCTCCGGCTCCTCGCCTAGCAACCAGCGCGCCATGTCGAAATCGTGGATCGTCATGTCGCGGAATTGCCCGCCGGAGACTTTCAGATAGTCGAGCGGCGGTATTCCTGGATCGCGGCTGGTAATGATCACCTGTTCGACCGCACCGATTTCGCCATTGCCGCTGCGCACTTTCAAACTAGCGAAGTTAGGATCGAACCGCCGGTTGAAACCGACCAGCATCGGCACACCGCTGGCCCGTACCACCGCGAGGCATTCATCCACACGAGCAAGCGAAAGATCAATCGGCTTTTCGCAGAATATCGCCTTACCGGCCTTGGCCGCCGCAATGCAAAGATCCGCATGAGTGTCGGTCGATGACGCGATCAGAACCGCCCCGATGCTTTCGTCGGCGAGTGCGGTTGCAATATCGGCGACCTTAGCACCGTGCATTGCAGCTAACATCGAAGCTGCATTCGCGTTGACATCGACAACATATTTCAGCCGGGCATCGTTCCGGCGTGCGATGTTGCCGCTATGGATTGAGCCGATACGTCCGGCACCGAAAACCGCAAACTCAAGCATGATCGTCACCTTCAAACTTTAGCCGTTGGGCACCAGTGTGATGCCATGATCGGCAAACGAGATGGCAACATCGGAGCCCGCAACAAACGGCGTGCGCACGTTCTCATCGATGACGAAGCGTTCGCCCGCATCCGTCGTCACGGTGTATTCCATATGTCCGCCAAGGTATGCGGCTTTACAGATCGTGCCTGCGATCGCTGGACCGTTTGCGGTCCGCGACAGACGAAGCGAGGTTGGTCGAACAGCGATTTTGGCCGGTCCGGCCGGGACACCTCGGCGGGCCAAGTTCAACATCACATTGCCGACCCGAACTTCAGCCCGCTCATCATCGATTGGCGTCACTTGCACATCAATTAGGTTTGCATCGCCGATGAAATCCGCCACAAAGGCACTCGAGGGCGTCTCGTATAAGTCACGCGGCGGCCCAGCTTGGGCGATGCGCGCGTTCGACATGACGATAATGCGGTCGGATACAGCGAGCGCCTCACCCTGGTCGTGCGTAACGTAGGCGACTGTGAGGTTCAACTTCTGTTGCAACTCGCGAATGTCGTCGCGGACCTGGCGGCGCAGCTTTGCATCGAGGTTGGAAAGCGGCTCGTCGAACAAGAGCACTTGTGGTTCGAGCACGAGCGCTCTGGCAACCGCGACGCGCTGCTGCTGTCCGCCCGAAAGTTCCGAAGGCAGACGCTCGTCGTAACCTTTGAGCCCGACCGCCTGGAGTTTTTCGCGCGCCATTTCGTAGGCGCGAGCCTTCTTCACCCCGCTCACCGTGGGGCCGTAAGCAGCATTTTCAATCACCGTCATGTGTGGAAACAAAGCGTAGGACTGGAACACCATGCTGACGTCGCGATCGGCCGCCGAAAGCAGCGTTACATCCTTGTTGCCGATCGAGATCGTACCTTCGGAGGCAAGTTCCAAACCGGCGATCAAGCGTAAAGTGGTGGTCTTGCCGCAGCCCGAGGGGCCGAGCAGGGTGACCAGCGTGCCAGGCTCGATCTTGAAGGAAACGGCGTCGACAGCGGTCACTTTACCGTAGCGTTTGGTAACGTTGTGGAACTCGACGGAAGCAGCGCTTTGTCCAGCCATCAGCAATTTCCAATCTTCGGCACCAGCGCAGCAAGGAGCGAGTACGACCAGTGAAACAACATCAGCATCCGTTCCTTCATGCACCGGCTGGAATGGGCACCGGCGCAGCAACCGACGCGCCCCGGCGGCCGAGTTTTCGTTCCCCGACGACAAATTGAATCAGCGTGATGGCCAGCAACATCACGACTATGAGGATCGTCGAGTAGGCGATCGCCAAACCAAACTCTCCAGCTTCCACGCGGCCGACGATGTAAGCCGTTGCCATGTTGTATTGCGCGGTAACAAGGAAGATGATCGCGCTGACAGCGGTCATCGCACGCACGAAACTATAGACCATGGCCGCGATCAGCGCGGGCTTCAGCAGCGGCAATATTACGCGTCGCACCGTGGTGCCGGACCGCGCGCCAAGTGTGAGGGACGCTTCGTCCAAACTCTTGTCGATTTGGGCGAGCGTTGCGATGCCCGAACGCACGCCGACCGCCATATTGCGGAAGATAAAGCAGATGACGAGGATGATCCCGGTGCCTGCGAGCTCGATTGGCGGCGTATTGAAGGCAAGGATGTAGCTGACGCCTATTACAGTGCCGGGAATCGCGAAGCTTAGCATCGTGCCGAACTCGAAGGCCCGTTTGCCAGCGAAGCTCTGGCGCGTAAGCAGATAGCCAGTGAGCAGTCCGATCGCAGCCGTCAAAGGCGCTGCGATCGCCGCGATCTCGAGTGTCGTCCAGAAGCTGTTCCAGGCCGAGCCCGTGAAGTGCACGCCACGGTCGCCCCATTCGAAGGAGAAGCCCGTGCGATAGTGCTCAAGGGTCGGTGTGTGATCGCGACCGACGGCTTTGACGAAACTCGCGAACACGATCGTGACGTAGACGCCAACCGTCATCAACGCCCACGGGATCGTCATCAAGTAGCACACGGCTTCGACGCGGCGCGGCAACGGAACAGCCAACCCTGCGTCCCCCTTACCGGTCATCGTCGTGTAGGATTTGTTGCCGAGCCAGCGATGCTGCGCCCAGAAGGCCGCGAGGGTGAAACCGAGCAGTACGATCGCCAGCACCGCAGCCTTGCCCTGATCGTTCGCAGCACCGACGACGGCAAAAAAGATCTTAGTCGACAGCACTTCATAGTTGCCGCCAAGCACGAGCGGATTGCCGAAGTCGGCCAGGCTCTCGACGAAGCCGAGCAGAAACGCATTGGCAATTCCCGGGCGCATAAGCGGCAGCGTGACCGTGCGAAAGGTCGACCAACGCGAGGCGCGCAATGTTTGAGAGGCCTCCTCCAACGATGGCGCGATGCCCTGCACGACGCCGATCAGCACGAGAAAGGCGATCGGCGTAAATGCCAGCATCTGCGCGATGAAGACGCCGGTGAAGCCGTAGATCCAGCGCGTGCGCGGCATGCCGAACAGGTCCGACAACAACGCTGTGATAACGCCCGATCGCCCGAATAGCAGGATCAGCGCTAGGCCGATGACGAACGGCGGTGTGATGATCGGCAGCACAGTCAAGACGCGCAGCAAACCCTTGGCTCGGAAATTTGTGCGGACGGCCACGAGCGCGAACGCCATGCCCAGGATCGTGGTGCCTGCCGCCACCGCTAGGCCTAGAAACACCGTGTTCCAGGCGACGCCGCAACTCACGCGTCCGGTGACGCAGCCCAAGCCCCAGATCGACCCATCGAAGAATTTTTCGGCGAACAGGCCAGGTGCCCACTGGCCCTGGTTGTCCCGCAGCGCGCTGGATAAGATCGTCAGCACGGGAAAGAATACAAACAGTGCGATCAGCGCGACAACAAGTGCGATAGCGCCCACCACGAACAGATCGCCACGGCAGTAGCCGAGCGTTGCCAACGCACATGAAAACAACATCAGATAGGATGTTCCGAGCGTGAGCGCCCCGTAGCCCATCCCGGGCTGGTTCGCACCCGCCGGTGCCAGCGAGCCGATCAGCCCCGGCGCAGGGCCATTGTGAATGATCGCGAAGCCTTGAAGCAGCATCAGCGCCATACCGGCTGTAGCGCAGAGCGCAAGCAATCGCGCGCTCTTGCCGGCCGGTTGGCGCATCATCCCCAACGCAATAATGGCAATGAGCGGCAAGAACGGCAGCAACAGCCAAACCCGACCCGCCGTTGCGATCTGATAAAGCGCCGGACCGGTGTCAGCATTGGGATAAGCCAGCAACCAGCCGGTCGAGAACAAGCCATCGCCGAGTGCATACCAAGGCAGCACCGCCGCCCCGAAAACGCCAACGAGGGTCCAATACATAATTGCACGCGGCATGGCGGGTCGCTCCCGATTTGCCGCCGGTTACTTGGGCAGGTTCTTCACCTCGTTGTCCCATTTGGACAGCAGGCGCTTGCGTTCAGCCGACGAGCCATACTTGGTGAAGTCGTAGTTGATCAACTTGATGTCGGCGAGCTTCGGCGAGTTGGGCGGCAGCGGCGTCGCCTTGTTGGAAGGGATCTGCAGCTGCTTATTCGACGCCCCGAGCGCTTGCGGACCGGGGGTCTGCGCCCAGTCGTAGAACTTCTTCGCACTGTCGAGATTCTTCGCGCCCTTGACGATCGACATCGACCCGATTTCGTAACCGGTGCCCTCGCAGGGAGCAACGACCTTAACATCGGGATTATCGGCTGCGGCCGCCACCATGTCATGCATGAAGGTGATGCCGACCGCTGTTTCGCCGAGACTGACCGCCTTTGCGGGTGCAGCGCCAGACTTCGTGTACTGATTGATGTTCTTGTGCAGCGCCTTCATGTAGGCGAAGCCCTTATCCTCGCCCATCAGTTGGACAACGGTCGCCAGCAGGGTGTAGGATGTGCCTGACGAATTTGGATCGGCGACCTGCACCTCGTCCTTGAATTCAGGCTTGAGCAGATCGGCCCAGCACTTCGGCTCCGGCAGCTTCCGTGACGCGATTGTTTTCTGGTTGTACCCGAAGCCCAACGCACCGGAATAGATGCCTACAGTTTTCTTATTGCTGCTGTTCCACACGCTCAAAGCCCACGCATGAAGTTCGTCCGGTTTTGCCGGAGTGTTTTCTTGCGTTAGACCCTCTTCTGCCGCCTGTAAGTGCGGATCGCCGGTGCCGCCCCACCATATGTCGCCACGTGGATTGGAGGCTTCGGCTTTGACCTGCGCATAGATTTCGCCCGAACTCTTGCGCGTCATGGAAACCTTGATGCCGGTTTCCTTCTCGAAAGCCGTCGTCATCGCGCGGCACCATTCCTCTTGCACCGCGCAGTAAAGTGTTAGCTGACCTTGCGCTTGGGCAGACTGGAAGCCAGACGGTGCCACGATTGCGCCCGCGACAAAAAATAAGCGCGCGGCGTCCCTGATGTTCGAGAACATGCCTACAACTCCCCTGGGATTTATTGGTCGTATTTTCTCAGTAGTGTGACAGCGTTATTACGTGCCCGTCAATGCGATCTCACGAAAGTCCCATGGCCTCGGCTAGTGGATCAGCGAAAGCGGGGCTGCAGGCCAGGATTGGATTGCCGTCCGCAAGGCCGTCACCGGCGAAAAAGTCGGTCACGGTACCACCAGCTTCGGTGACGATGATAATGCCCGCGGCCACGTCCCAACTATTTATGTGGAGTTCGAGGTAAGCGTCCGTGCGCCCGGCCGCCACCCAGCACATTCCGAGCGCACCTGACGCACTTCGCTTGGCCGACGCACCCATGCCGCCAACCTTGGATATCAGCGACACGTATTCCTCGAACGGCCGACGCGCCGACCAACCGATTTCAACGGAGGCGGCTTTCATGTCGATGCCGCCGCTGACCTTAATTGGGCGTCCATTGAGCGAGGCGCCTGCTCCTTCGCGCGCCGCAAAAGTCTCGCCAAGCACCGGTGCATGAATAATCCCGGCAACCGGTTTCATCTTGTGAAGAAAGCCGATCGATATGCACCATTGAAGGTCACCACGAGCGAAGTTCGCGGTGCCATCTATTGGATCGACGATCCAAAGATTTTCGGCACCTTCGCCTCCTCCCTCTTCGCCAACGAAACCGTCATCCGGAAAGATACGCGACAACCGGGCACGCAGCATCGTCTCGACCGCGCCGTCCGCTTCGGTGAGAAAGTCCTGGGTGCCTTTCATGCGGGTCGCCATGCGTTCGCGGTTATTGGCGTAAGACATCGCGAGGGTGCCCGCCTCATGCGCCAGACCCAGCGCCACGAGATAGCGCAGCTCAATTTCGGCTTCGGTCATGCAAATAGCTCTCAGTTGCTCAGATGAGTTGGGCGTCGCGCAGATAGCGCACAAGATTATCGTAGCCGAGCTTGGCATAGGTGAGCGGATTTGCCTTTGCCGGATCCTGCTCGGCTTCGACCACAACCCACCCGTCGTATCCGGCCAATTGCGCGAACACGGCTGGATAGTCGACCAGGCCGTCGCCGGGGACGGTGTAGACGCCGGCGACAACGGCATCGAGGAAACTCACGTCCCGCTGGCGCACCTCGACCAGCACCTCAGCACGCACGTCTTTCGTGTGCACATGGCTGATCCGTCTGCGATGTTTGCGCGTGACGGCAACGGGGTCGGCGCCAGCAAACGTAAGATGCCCGGTATCGAGCAGCAAATGCACGGCTGGACGGGTCAACTGCATCATGCGATCAACATCGTTGTCCGTCTCGATCACAGTGCCCATGTGGTGGTGATAAACGAGTTGCATGCCCTCGCTCGCAAGCCGCTCGGCAACCGTGCTGAGGCGATCGCAAAATGTCGGCCACTGCGCTTCGCTCATGCGCGGGCTGCGCGATAGCGGCATGGCGACGTCGCCGTGAATTGCATTGGACGTTTCAGCGACGATCAATACGCGCGCGCCGAGCGCTTTCAGCAAGTGCTTGTGACCCTGGATCGCGACCCATTCGGCGTCCGCGTCGCGCTCCAGCAGTGCCATCGAGTACCAGCCGGAGACGAGATCGAGACCGTGGCGATCGAGAACCGACTTGAGCGCGATCGGCTCGCACGGAAATTTGTGACCAAGCTCCATGCCGGCGAAGCCCGCGATCTTTGCCTCGGCGAGGCAGGTTTCCAGAGGGGTGTCCCCGCCGAGCGAGCGCAGGTCGTCATTCGACCATCCGATGGGATTGGCGCCGATCCTGATGGCCATGCGATTATCCTAGCACCCGCTTCGTTTGCGCCGTCCAATACATGGCGCAACGCTATCGCGCATAGCCGGTTCAGCTGCGATGCTCACGCCAAAGCGAGAGTTTTTCCTGCGCACTGCGATCGGAGAACCCGAACAATACCGCGTCCTTTTTCGCACGCATCCGGCGCGGCATCCACGCCGGTACGCAGACGATGTCGTTTTCGGCGAGCGCGAACGTCTTGTTACCAATCTCGAGTTCCAACAGACCTTCGGCAACCACCAGCGTCTGACCATCGGTGGATTGGATCGCCTTGGTCTCGAACCCGGCGGGAACGTGGGTCAGCCACGTTGCGATTGTTGGCATGGTCCAGCCGCCGTCGATCGGATTAGCGTAACGCAGCGAGGTGGCGTCGTGCGGATCAGGCGCGCCGGCTGAAGCGACCGCCATCAATGCGGCCCGGCTCTTGTCATAAGGATAATTGAAGATCGGCGACGTCGCACCGAACGGCGAACCGCCGCGCATTGGCACCATGCCCGATCCATAGCGGGCGAGACTGTCGCCCTCGGCTTTGCCGATCGGCTGAGATTTCTCCGGCCAATGATCGCTGAACCCGCACTCGAACAAATTTACGATGGGCAGATCGAGCCCGTCGACCCAGATGGCGGGTTTGGTCCCAGCGTTTCCATGATCATGCCAACCCCAGTTCGGGGTGATGATGAAATCGCCGCGCCGCATAGCCGTTCGCTCGCCGGCGACAGCCGTGAACCCGCCGTCACTTTCCAAAACGAACCGCAATGCTGAAGCGACATGGCGATGCGCCGGTGCCGTCTCGCCGGGCAAAATGATTTGAACGCCGGCATAGATCGACGACGTGATACGGGAGAGGCCCGGCATACCCGGATTTTCAAGAATCAATACGCGACGCTCCGCCTCTTCGGCCGTCAGTAGTTCGCCGGCCTCGAGCAGAAGCGGTCGCAGCGTTCGATAGTCCCACACATGCGCAACCGCTTTCGATGTCGGCTGCCGAGGTACAAGACCTTTCAATACCTCCCAAAGAGGCGTGAGAGCATGCGGCGCGATACGGTTGTAGAAAGATAGCCTATCGTCGGGAATGGCAATGGCGGCTACGTTGGACATCGGCGGCTCCCTGCCTCTTATCTGGTCCGCGATTGGACCCGTGTGCGCAATTCCGAACTAGTGTCTGCATGATCACACTTGGCGGTCAATCGCCTAACAATTTGGAAGAATATTAGCGATTTTCACGTTTATTTTCCAGTTGTTAACCAGTCGCGGCCCTAGCCGCTTCGCTCGGCATGGCTCTACATGTAAACAATGGTAATGAAGAGTCCATGCTGCGTCGCAACAACGGCCAGCTGCATCTTCGATGTGATTAGACCATTCGACGATGATGAAACTCAGCCTTTAGAAGGCAAGGTTACAGATGAATATCGCTGCGCCCATACCGGTCTTATCTCACGCTCAACAACTGGGTGAGGACAACTCGATTTGGTACCAATTGATGCCGCTCATGAAGGGCGGTGTCAATCCGATGGCCGCGCTGATGAAGATGGGCGAGCGCTATGGCGGAGTCATCCCCGTTAACATGGGCGGGCAACGCGTCGTGATGCTGACGAAGCCCGAGCATTTCAAGCGCGTGCTTGTGACCAAAGTCGACGACTACATCAAGTACTTCGATGGCCTAAAGCCGATTTTCGGCAAAAGCATGATTACGCATGATGGCGTGCTTTGGCAAAAGATCCGCATGCCGCAGCAGCCAGCGTTCCACCCCGACATGTTTGCCGAGTACATACCCTACTTCCTGGCTGCCATCGACGCGAAGATGGAACTGTGGAAAGAACTTGCCGCGTCAGGTGAAGAATTCGAGATGGTCGAGCAGACGTGGACGCTCGCGGCAGATATGATCTGCAAAGCGCTGTTCGATCGAGACATGCCGTTCAATCCCCACTTCGTATTCGGATGTGTGAAAACCTATACCGATGTGATGAACCACAAGTCGATACGCGTGAAGAAGGTGGCTGGAGAAGAGTTCGAGATTACGCAGGAGGATGCCGCCAAGGCGATGGACGTTTGGGCTGGTGTCCCACCTCAGGTGATGGCTGCCGATCCTCGCGAGATGCGCGAGCGCACGCTGCTTAAGATGATCGAAGATGCCGTTGCCAATCCCGATATCCCGGAGTTCGATCAGGCGCAGGCCATCGATGAGCTGAAGCAATATTTGTGGGCTGGGACCGAGACCACGGCTTTGACGCTCGCATGGGCGATGTATGAAACCTCGAAAAACCCGGAGGCGGCTGCACGAATTCGCGCTGAAGGAGAGGCGGTCTACGGTGATCGTGAACCGACGGCTGCGGACTACTCTGCGTTGTCCTACACGCGCGCGGTGATCCAGGAGACCATGCGTCTTTATCCTCCAATCTGGGGGCTGATGCGAACCGCAGCGAAGCCGGACGAGATCGACGGCAAGGAAATCAAGGCAGGCGACCGGATCATGATGTTCGCCTACGGCGTCCATCATAACCCGAAGTACTGGGAAGACCCGGAAGATTTCAAACCCGAACGCTTCATGGGCGATGCCGTGAAGAAGCGCGTGCCGTATACTTACATCCCGTTTGGTGGCGGCAAGCGCAGTTGCATTGGTGGTGCAATGAGCCAAGTGGAAAACACGCTGGCGCTGTCGATTTTGTTGCGGCGTTTCCGGCCCGAGTACACCGGCATCGAGCCGCCAGGTTTGAATGCCACGGTGACGCTCACCCCGCGCGGTGGATTGAAATTCAAGATGCACGAGAACGTCTGAGAGCGGGCATATATTGAGTTTAGTCTGCTGAACGATAACTTCGATATACCTGCTCAGGACATTTCGGCATCGAACTTTGGCAGCCGGCGTTTCAGAAACGCATCGAACAGCGGTACGGTGAAATCGGTCTCACCGTGCTGCTGGCTGTAGATCATGCCCTTGCGCATGAGACTGCTGCGCACCGGTGCTACACCCTGCACCTTGAGACCGAGGAGATCGGCGATCGCGCCGGAGCGGTGCGGCCCTGGCCCTAGCTCAGCCATCGCCCGCAGATACCGCTTCTCGTTAGGGGTTAGGCGGTCAAAGCGAACGCGGAAGAAACTCTCATCAAGCTTGTTCAGGATTTTTGGTGTCGCAGCGTCGAGATCGGCCAGGCTGATCGGCGACTTCTCCGCCTCGTTCCAGCAGCTATAGGCCCACTCCTGTAGGAAATAAGGATAGCCCTTGGTGGCCGCGATGATGCCGTTGACCGCGCCCTTGGCGATGCGTTCCCCCTCACGCGTTATGGGCTCGGTAATGGCCGATCGCGCGTCGTCGGCGGATAAAGGACCGAGTACGGGGAAGTCGAACAGCCGCTCGGCGTAAGACTTGGAGCGTCCCGTATTGCCGACGAGCTGCGGCAGGCCGGCACCCATCAGAACCAGAGGCAGTTGCCGCTGACCAATCTTATGGATACCCATGATCAGCGCGCTCAACTCGGTTTCGCTTAGGTACTGCAATTCGTCGATGAGCAGGGCGACCGACGTTTTTCGAGAGGCCGCAGCCTCGGCAACGGCCAGCAGAAGCTCCGGTAGATCGGTTTCCAGATCGCCAGAGTCGGCCGTACCTTTTTCGGGGTCGAGACCAAGCCCGATCTCGAAATCGCCATGCTTCAACTTGATCGAGCTGGCAAAGCTCTTGAGCACTCGAAGGCTCCGCTTGACCTTCTCGTTGACATTCTTGGAAGCGTTGAGCGCGAGAAGGATGCTGCGCAACACCGGCAGTAGAAGCTCCGGCAGCTTCTTATCTTCGTGCGCTTCGAGCATGCGGGCTTTGTAGCCCATCTCTTCCGCGATTTGCTGGATGCGGTTGAGCAAAACGGTTTTGCCGACGCCGCGCAATCCGATCAGCATCAGGCTTTTCGCCGATTTGCCCTGCGCAACCCGAGCGAGCGCCGTGCGCGCCTGACCGAGCAGTACGGTTCGGCCGGCAAGCTCTGGCGGCGGCGTCCCGGCGCCGGGCGCGAATGGATTGCGAACTGGGTCCATGTATAACGACCTTAGGAGAGTTTAGCCTCGCGCAGACTAAACTAGCATAAGCTCGTTATAAATCGATTTATCACTCCGATCCCTCAAACGTCCGCTGAAAGCCACCGGTTTGCTCAGCCAAGTACTGCGCGAAATCGAAATTGGGGCGCTCGAGGTGGCTTAGGTGGCCGGGTTTGGCGGCACCGGCGTTCAAGCCTTTGAACACGCGTTCCGTGCAGCCGCGATCTTCGACGTTGACCTTGTCGAGCAAGGATTTCAATTGGGCAAAGTGAGCTTGCGCTTCGGGCGAGTGCGCGAAATCCGGCGACATGCCGCCGCCGAAGATGATGTTGACCTTGCCCACGCCATGCGGGTGCAGAGATAAGTACCAGAAATAGCCGGGCGTCAGGGTGATCAGCAAACTCGGGTAGATCGCGAGCAGGAATGTGGTGCGGCGCCGGTCGCCTACCATTCGCGTGTTCGACGGATGGGCGAGCGCGATCTTCAGCGTATCGTCCTTCAGAATGGTGTGAAAGTTGAAAGCCGGACGCCCTGGTGGGCACACCATCTCGTCCAGTCGCGACAAACCACCGATCGTCCCCGAGTGACAAACGGGAAGGTGATAGCTCTCCATGAAATTCTCGGCGAGGATCTTCCAGTTGGTATCCCACACATGCGTCTCGCGGAACGTCTCGACATAGTGCTCCATCTGGTAATCGCCGATCAGGCTTTCGACCTCGGCGAGCTTGTTGCTCACAGGCGGCGCATTGGGGTTAAGCGTGACCATCACCCATCCCAACCACTCCGCGCACCGCACCTGCGGCAGCTTGTAGTCGGCCTTGCAGAAACTTTCGTTCAGCGTCATTGCCGGCGCCGCCCGAAGGGAACCATCAACGTTGTAGGTCCAGCCGTGATAAGGGCACACGATGCGGCGCTTGTTTCCGGCACCCTCAAGTAGCGTCGACATGCGATGCAAGCAGACGTTTGACATTGCGCGCAACCGGCCATCGTCGTCGCGAATGACGAAGATCGGTTGTCCGGCCAGTTCGAACGTCAGGTAGTCGCCCGGCCTTGCGAGGGAGCTGGCGCGGCCAACCGAAAACCAATCGCGCGCGAAAACGTCCTTCAGTTCGCGCTCGAGAAACTCAGGACTGGTATAGACGGATGGCGGCATCGCGCGCGCCTGGGTGAAGGGCGTGCTCGCGTTACGCACCAGTTCGGCGACCGATTGGATTTGTGACATGGCCGTGCCTCCCATCTCTCGCAACCGAATGGATACTACGCCAGACCTCTTGCTGCGATCTCGACCCGCCGGCGGGCGATGTAGGCTTCCATCTCCTCGACTTTGCCAGGATCGTGCGGCGGCTGCTGATAATTCTCGAGCAACCGCTTCCACATGACATGCGCACGCTGAGTCGCATCTGGACTGCCGCTCTCGACCCAGGATTCGAACGGGCGAATATCCGAGATCATCGGCCGGTGGAAAGCGTGCTCGAAGCGCGACATCGTGTGGGTCGCGCCGAAGTAATGGCCACCGGGTGCCACTTCCGCGATGGCATCGAATGCGAGTGCTTCATCGCTGATATCGAGAGGCGTCATCCACCCTTTCATGGTCTCGATCATCTCGGCATCGATCACGACTTTTTCGTAGGACGCGACAAGGCCGCCTTCGAGCCAGCCGGTTGCATGATGCATCCAATTGGTGTGGCTCATGATGCAGGCCCATAGCGACATCGCGCTCTCGTACGTCGCCTGCGCATCGACGGCGTTGGAGGCATTCACGTTGCTGGCGCGATAGGGCAGCTTGTACCGTCGCGCGATTTGCCCGCCGATGATCGTCGCGCGCACATACTCGGGCGTTCCGAAGGCCGGCGCACCGGTCTTCATATCGACGTTAGATGTGAACCCGCCGAAGATCATCGGGCATCCCGGCCGGATCATTTGCACGAAAGCCAGCACCGCGAGCGCTTCCGCCGATTGCAGAGCGAGCGCTCCAGCGATGGTAATGGGACTCATCGCGCCAGCGAGCGTGAACGGCGTGACACACACGACCTGCCCGTTCTCGGCCATTTCCATCAGGCCCGACAACAACTCCTTGTCTACGCGACGTGGGGAGTTGGTGTTTATGATTGTCGAGATCGACGGTTCAGCGCGCATCTGTTCGATGGTGACACCGCGGGCAATGCGGGCGATCTCGATCGCATCCTTTATGCGATCACGGCCGATGGCACTGCCGCCCCAGACGCGATCCGAGTACAGGACTTGCGCCTGGTGTTGATCGAGATGCCGGCTTTCAGCGGGCAAATCTTGCGCCGCAACCATCGTACCGCCGGAGGTGTGCAGCGTGTTCAGCGACTGGTGCAGCTTGATCAGCTCGACTTGATCGCGAAATGAACCGGGGCGGCGGCCTCGTTCGAGATCGGACGCATTAGGAGTGCCGCCAACCGGGCCGAAATTGATGTAGTTGCCGCCGACAATCAGGTTCCGCTCCGGATTTCGCGCGTACATCTTGAATTGCTGCGGCGCCTTGGCAATGGCTGCCAAGACGATCTCACGATCCATTTTGACGAGCCCCGTCGAATGATCGACCTTGCAGCCATTGACTTCAAGAATGCGGCAGGCCTCGTCGCTCATGAATTCGAGGCCGAGTTCTTCCAGCACACGAAAAGCGGTATTCTCGATGCGCGTCATGCCCTCTTCGTCTAATAGCTGAAGCGGAGGCAGCGGGTTGCGTACCAGCCCCCATGGCTTTTGCGGAACGGCCGCACTGGCCTCGGCCTTTCGGCGAGCACGACGTTCAGTGGCTCCACGTTCGGCAGCCATGGGTGAGTTCCTCCGAATTGGTATGGCTCAGCATATACTCAGATGTGCGTCTGTCGTGTATTCGTTTGTGCGTAATTCAAGGTGTGGAGAGACAGCCATGGCGAAAGCCCCGAAAGTATCGCCGTTTGCCCCGGCGTCGAGCCCGACGGTGCCGGTGATCGCAGGCGTGCGCTTTGCCACCGCCGAGGCGGGCATCCGCTATAAGGGGCGCACCGACCTGTTGCTGGCGGTGCTGGACGAGGGCACAGTCGCGGCCGGCGTCACCACCAAATCGAAGACCTGCTCCTCGGCGGTGCTGTGGTGCCGTGAAGCGCTAAAGTCCGGAACCGCCCGCGCCGTCGTTGTGAACTCTGGCAATGCCAATACGTTCACCGGAAAAAAGGGCGCCGATGCCGTTCGCATTACTGCCGAAGCCGCCGCGAAGGCGGTCGGCGCCAAGCCAGAGGAGATCTACATCGCCAGCACCGGCGTTATCGGTGAACCAATGGATGCATCGAAGTTCGCGCATCTGCTGGACAGCATGGCGAAGTCCGCCGAGCCCGACGCTTGGGACGCCGCCTCGCGCGCCATCATGACGACGGATACCTATCCAAAACTTGCCACCCGCACCGTCAGCATCGGCGGTGCCGACGTCGCCATCAACGGTTTCTGCAAGGGTGCCGGCATGATCGCACCCGACATGGCGACGATGCTATGCTTCGTATTCACCGACGTGGCTATCGCCCAGCCGCTGCTGCAGCGTTTGGTATCGGCGATCGCCGATCAAACGTTCAATTGCATCACCGTCGACGGTGACACATCGACCAGCGACACTGTTTTAGCTTTTGCAACTGGTACTGCGGCTGGCCGTGGCGTGCCCATAATCGCGGATATGGCCGATGCCGCGTGCGGCGCGTTCGTGGCTGGACTGCGCGGCGTCATGCACGATCTCGCTCTGCAAGTCGTCAAGGATGGCGAGGGGCTGACCAAGTTCGTCACCGTGCAGGTTTGGGGGGCGGAGGACGACCGTGCCGCCCGCCGCATCGGCTTCTCGATCGCCAACTCGCCTATTCTGAAAACTGCAATCGCGGGCGAAGACCCGAACTGGGGGCGGGTGGTGATGGCCGTTGGCAAATCAGGCGAGGCAGCCGACCGCGATAGGCTGTCGATCTGGTTTGGCGATCATATCGTTGCTCGCAACGGCGAGCGCGCCGAAGAATACGTCGAGAAAACGGTCGCCGGGTATATGAAGAACCGCGCCATCGTGATCCGCGTCGATGTCGGCATCGGCGGCGGCACCGCCACCGTGTGGACCTGCGACCTCACCCATGACTACGTCGAGATCAACTCGGATTACCGGAGTTGAACGTGTCTCTCCCACAAGCGCGGAGCAACCCTGCGCAGGATTAACCACATTGTGCTGCGCCGCACACTTGTCCTGCGGCGCCAGAAGCCTTAAACGTGCGTCGGTTTGGCGCGAGGCATCACGGCAAGTGATGATGTTGCCCGCGGAAACGTAAAGCGAATAAGGTCGCGATAAAAATGAGCGGCCAAGGGTGAGGTGGAATGCAAGCGCGGGAACTCGCGAAGCGAAGCCGGGGCCGTATGGCGCCGACCGACATCAGCAATCCAAAGTACTTTCATAAGGTTGTCGATTGCCAGTGGGCATGTCCGACGCATACACCGGTGCCGGAATACATTCGGCTGATCGCGCAGGGCCGCTACGCTGCGGCCTACATGTTGAATTGGGAAAGCAACGTATTCCCCGGCATCCTGGGTCGCGTTTGCGATCGGCCGTGTGAGCCTGCCTGCCGCCGCGGCCGCGTGCAAGTTGGCGATGAGAGTAACGCCAAAGATCCTTCGCTCAAAAATGCCGAACCAGTCGCAATTTGCCGCCTGAAGCGGGTCGCCGCCGACAATAAAGGCGATATCGACGCATTTATGCCGGAGGTAGCGGCCGCTAACGGCAAGCGGATCGCGCTGCTTGGGGGTGGACCCGCTTCCCTGACCGTCGCTCGCGACTTGGCGCCGCTCGGCTACGAGATCACGCTTTTCGAGAAGGACCCCCGGGGCGGTGGCTTGATGCGCACCAACATTCCCTCGTTCCGCTTACCGGAATCAGTGCTTGATGAGGAAGTGAGCCGTATTCTGGGCTTTGGCATCAAGACGCGCTTCGGCCACGAGGTGAAGAGCTTAAGGTCGGTGATCGAAGAAGGCTTTGATGCGGTATTCGTCGGCACCGGCGCGCCAAAGGGCAAGGATCTCCAAATTCCCGGCCGCCGCGAAGCCGCCAAAAACATTCAACTTGGCATCGACTTTCTGACCTCCGTCGCCTTCGGTCATGTGGAGAAAATTGGCCGCCGCGTAATCGTGATTGGCGGCGGCAATACCGCGATGGATTGTTGCCGGACCGCGCTACGCATGGGTGCTGAAGCGGTAACCGTCACGGTTCGATCGCCGCGCAAGGTGATGAAAGCGTCCGAGTGGGAAATCAAGGATACGCTTCACGAGGGCATCCCGATCCTCGACAATCACGCACCGAAAGAGTTCCTAACCGAAAACGGCGTTCTCGTTGGTGCCGTGTTCGAGAAAATGATCGAACGAGGCGTTGACACCAAGGGCCGCCCCAAGCTGGTGGCATCGGGCGAATTGATTACCATCGCCTGCGATGACGTGCTGTTGGCGATCGGCCAAGAGAACGCGTTCAACTGGATCGAACGGGACCTAGGCATCGAATTTGGCGAGTGGGGCATGCCGAAAGTAGATCGCGTCACGTTCATGTCCAGCCGCCCCGGCGTCCTTTTCGGCGGCGATGCGGCGTGGGGTCCGGAGAACATCATATGGGCCGTCGCCCACGGCCATCACGCGGCAATCTCCATCGATGCGCATTGCCACGGCCGCACGATCACCGAGCGCCCGGCCCCCGGCCATACGCTCGTCGCGCAGAAGATGGGCATCCACGAGTGGTCCTATCACAACAACTACGACCCGGCCGACCGCACCGGGGTGCCGCACGCCGAACTCAAGACAGCGCTCAAGAACTTGAAGATCGAGGTCGAGTTGGGCTTCGACGACAAGCTGGCCGCGCGGGAAGTCGAACGCTGCCTGAATTGCGATGTGCAAACTGTATTCACCGAGAATTTGTGCATCGAATGCGACGCCTGCATGGACATCTGTCCAGTCGACTGCATCAACTTCGTTCACAACGACGAGGAGGCGGCCCTTCGCGTGCAGCTTCGCGTGCCGGCGCTCAATACCGGCCAGGAACTCTACATATCCAGTAATCTGAAGACCGGACGGATCATGGCCAAGGATGAAGACATGTGTCTTCACTGCGGATTGTGCGCCGAGCGCTGCCCGACCGGCGCCTGGGACATGCAGAAATTCATGTACGTCGAAGCGCAAGCATCGAAAGCCTGCCTTACGCATCACAACGCCTACATTCGCTGAGCTCCTCCGAAAGCCCAGCACTTGATAAGGTCGACGCTAAATGAGTGGCATCAACGATTTCGTCGTCAAGTTCGCAACGGTCAACGGGTCCGGCTCTGCGAGCGCAAACACGATGTTCGCCAAGACGCTGTTCCGGATGGGCATCCCCGTGAGCCCGAAGAACATCTTCCCCTCGAACATCCAGGGTTTGCCGACCTGGTACGAGGTGCGCGTTTCGGAGAAAGGCTACCTTGCCCGGCGCGACGGCATCGACCTGATGGTCGCTATGAACCCGCAAACGTATAAGGAGGACGCAGCCGAAGTCGTCAAAGGTGGCTGGCTGCTCTATGATAGCTCGATGCCACGCAACTGGGGTCGCGACGACATTCACGTCCTGCCGGTGCCCATCGCTGCCATGTGTGCCAAGAAATGGACCGACCCGCGCCAACGCCAGCTGTTCAAGAACATGGTGTACGTAGGTGCCCTGGCCGGCCTGCTCGACATGGATGTCGAGGTGATCAAGCAGGTGGTCGCGGATCAGTTGAAGGGCAAGGAAAAGCTCGTCTCCGCCAACATGGAGGCTGTCGCCTTGGGCCGCCAATACGCCATTGAAAACTTCCCGTGCCCGCTGCCGATTGCCGTTCGGCACGCAGCCGGCGCCAAGGGCAAGATCCTGGTATCGGGGAACGAGGCCGGGGGCCTTGGCGCGGTGTACGCCGGTGCAACCGTATGCGCTTGGTACCCGATCACGCCTTCGACCTCGCTGCCGGAGGGTTTCGAAAAGCACGCCCGGCGCTTGCGCACCACGAAGGAAGGCAAACGCCTATACGGTATCGTACAGGCCGAAGACGAGCTCGCGGCAATTGGCATTGCCATCGGCGCTGGTTGGAATGGCGCTCGCGCGTTCACCGCCACCTCCGGGCCTGGCGTCTCGCTGATGAGCGAGTTCCTGGGGCTGGCATATTTCGCCGAAGTGCCAGTGGTGCTGTTTAATATCCAACGTGGCGGCCCTTCGACCGGTATGCCGACTCGCACCGGCCAACCTGATATCGTCTCGTGCGCCTATGCATCGCACGGCGACACCAAGCACGTTCTGCTGTTCCCATCGGACCCGACCGAATGCTTCTCGCTGGGGGCCGAAGCGTTCAATCTCGCGGAAAGATTGCAGGCACCGGTGATGGTGCTGTCCGATCTCGACATCGGCATGAACGACTGGGTGTGCGAACCCTTCACTTGGGACGACGAAGTCAAGGCCGATCGCGGCAAAGTACTTTCAGCCGAGCAATTGGAGAGCTTCAAAGAAACGCGTGGCCAGCCGTGGGGCCGATACCGCGACATTGACGGTGACGCGATACCCTACCGCACCTTACCCGGCACGCACCCAACAATGGGCGCATTCTTCACACGCGGCACCAGCCACGACGAGAACGCACGCTATACGGAAGACGGCCATATCCACGCACGCATGATCGACCGCATTCGCCGCAAGTTCGACACCGCCGCCAGGATGGTACCGAAACCCGAGATCACCACACGTGATGCAAAATCGAAAATCGGACTGATTTATTTCGGTGCAACCACACCTGCTGTGCACGAGTCGCTCGACGAATTGCAGGCCGTGGGCGTGAAGATCAACGCTCTACGTTTGCGGGCCTTCCCGTTCACCGAGGAAGTGCTGGCGTTTTGTGCGTCCCACGACAAGATTTTCGTTGTCGAACAAAACCGCGACGGCCAGATGCGCCAACTGCTGATGGTCGAAGCCAACGTGCCCGGCGCCAAGCTGATCGCGACACTGAGCTACGATGGCATGCCGACCACCGCCGCATTCATCACCGGCGCCGTCCTCAAACACTTGCAGCCGGCCAAAGCCCAGGCAGCCGAATAACCATCCCGCACCGGGAGAGAGAACGAACATGTCCTATATTGCAAAACCATCGGCCTACCATCCCGCGCTCAAGAAGAACGAGCTGGGCCTGACGCACCGCGACTACGAAGGCACGATGTCGACGCTGTGCGCTGGTTGCGGGCATGACAGCATCACAGCCGCCCTGATCGAGGCCGCATTCGAACTGGACCTTCCCGCTCACCGCATCGCCAAGGTTTCTGGCATCGGCTGCTCATCTAAAACACCAACATATTTTCTTGGCCGCAGCCACGGCTTCAATTCCGTGCACGGGCGCATGCCTTCGGTAACGACCGGTGCTGCGATGGCCAATCGCGAGCTCGTATACATCGGCGTTTCGGGAGATGGCGACACCGCATCGATCGGCCTTGGCCAGTTCTGTCACGCGGTGCGGCGCAAGCTGAATATGACGTACCTCGTTATGAACAACGGCTGCTACGGCCTGACCAAGGGCCAATTCTCAGCCACCAACGACAAGGCATCACCCTCCAAAAAGGGTGACGCAAACCCATTCGAAGCGATTGATCTTTGCCAGCTGGCAATCCAACTCGGCGCGGGCTTTGTCGCGCGCTCATTTTCCGGCGACAAGAACCAGCT
>JANMNO010000007.1:0-32343 GCA_031374115.1 Hyphomicrobiaceae bacterium
GGGTTCGTATCGCTCGGGTGCCCGAAGGCGCTGGTCGATAGTGAGCGCATCATCACCAAATTGCGCTCCGAGGGCTACCAGATCGCTGCCGACTACGATGGTGCCGACGTCGTCGTGGTCAACACGTGCGGCTTTCTCAACTCCGCCAAGGAAGAAAGCCTGAACGCGATCGGCGAGGCGATCGCTGCCAACGGTCGCGTCATCGTGACTGGCTGCCTGGGCGTCGAAGAGGCACGCATCCGGGCCGAACATCCGGGCGTGCTTGCTGTCACCGGCCCGCATCAGTACGAGCAAGTGATGGACGCGGTACACACCGCGGTGCCGCCGCTGCACGATCCCTTCATCGACTTGGTGCCGCCGGAAGGGTTTCGGCTGACGCCGCGCCACTATGCCTATCTGAAGATTTCGGAGGGCTGCAACAATGCTTGTTCATTCTGCATCATTCCAGATCTGCGGGGCAGGCTTGCGAGCCGGCCTTCCAACCACGTGATGACCGAGGCCGAAAAGCTCGTCAAGGCTGGCGTCAAAGAACTACTCGTGATCAGTCAGGATACCAGCGCCTACGGCGTCGACATCAAGTACGCGACGAGCCCGTGGAAAGGCGCGCCATTGGCGGCTCGCTTTGCCGATCTATCGAAAGCGCTCGGCGATCTCGGCGCTTGGGTGCGGATGCATTACGTCTACCCCTACCCGCACGTCGACGACGTGATCCCGCTGATGGCTGCAGGCAAGATCCTGCCCTATCTCGACATCCCTTTTCAGCACGCTTCGCCCAAGGTTCTGAAGGCGATGCGTCGCCCGGGCAATCAGGACAAGACCGCCGCCCGCATCGCAAAGTGGCGTGAGATCTGCCCCGACCTTGCCATCCGCTCAACCTTCATCGTCGGCTTCCCGGGCGAGACTGAAGAAGATTTCGAGATACTGCTCGCCTGGTTGAAGGAAGCACGCCTTAACCGCGTCGGCTGCTTCAAGTACGAAGCAGTCGAAGGCGCCAAGGCCAATGCACTTGAAGGCGCGGTGCCTGAAGACGTGAAGGAAGATCGCTGGCATCGCTTCATGGCAACACAGCAGGAAGTGAGCCGCTCGATCCTGGCTGGGCGTGTCGGCCGCACCATCGACGTGATCATCGACGAGGTCGATGAGGAAGGCGCGCTCGGCCGATCGCAGTGGGACGCGCCCGAGATCGACGGCAGCGTGTTTCTCAATGGCGCAACTCAGCTCGAAGCCGGGCAAATCGTGCAAGCAAAGATTGTGCACTCGGACGATTACGACCTGTGGGGAGAAATCGTATGAGCCGGCCGCGCATTCTGCTGACCCATACGCCCGACATGCGAGCCAACTACTACGGCCCGCGGGCGCTGACCGGACTGCAGGCGTTGGGCGAAGTGTCGATGCACGAGGGCCTGCACCCGCTGACCGCTGCCGAAATCATCCGACTCGCCAAGGGCTGCCGCCTCATCGTCTCCGACCGCAACACACCGGGATACTCCGATATTTTTGCAGCCATTCCGGACACTATCGCTTTCCTGCGCTGCGCGGTTGACATTCGCACGATCGACGTCGAAGCCGCTTCGAAAGCTGGCATTTTAATCACGCAAGCGAGCCCCGGATTCGTTGCATCGGTCGCAGAAATGGCGTTCGGCATGATGATCGATCTCGCCCGCGATGTAACGCGCCATGCCACCAGCTACCGTGCGGGGCTGACACCGTTGCCGCGCAAGGGCATCCAGCTATCCGGCGCAACGATCGGGTTGCTAGGCTACGGCGCGATTGCGCGCCACGTCGCGAAGATCGCCGACGCTTTCGGCATGACGGTTCTTGTCAACGATCCGTATATCGCTGCGGGCGAACACTTCGTGCAGCAGACGACCTTCGAAGATGTTCTCAGCAGAAGCGATTTCGTGTTGCCATTGGCAGTCGCGACCAATGAAACCGAGAACATGATCAATGAAGCGGCGCTTCGCCGGATGAAAAAGTCGGCTTTCCTGGTCAACCTTTCGCGTGGCAATCTGGTCGACGAAGCGGCCCTGGAGAAGGCACTCGATGAAAGTTGGATCGCCGGTGCCGCCATGGACGTCGGCCGTGCGATGGATCAGATGCCGACACCTCGATTGGCCGGTCGCGCCGACGTTATTGCGACGCCGCACACCGCCGGCCTCACGCCCGAAGCAATCGAGCATCAGGCAATGGAGACTGTGGCGCAGGCTGCAGAAATTCTGGCCGGTCGCATTCCCAAAGGTGCGGTCAACGCCCATGCCGCAACCCGCATGCGGCGTGCGTGAACGCCGAACAAGGTCGGATAGAGGCCCGAGATCCGCAATTGACGGCGGTGCGCGAAGATGTCGGGTTGCGCGTTTCGCGCGACCCAACCGACGCATTCACATGCACGCAAGCATACTATTCCGCCGCCACCCTGATTGGTGCGGGCTTTGGATCGCGGAGCATGGCGAGCAGGCTCGCCTCGCGCTTTTTTGCTGCCGCGTAGTTCGCACGCTTGACGTGGCCGAAACCTTTGATTTCATCAGGGATCGAGGCGACTGCTACGGCCGTCGTGTGGGTCGCCGGCGTCAACCGCTGCGCGATCTCGTCGAGCACCTTTTCGTAGTCGCCGATCATCTGACGTTCGAACCTGCGCTCGGCGGAATATCCAAACACATCGAGTGTCGAGCCCCGGAAGCGCTTGGCATTTGCGAGTTGCCGGAACACCGGCAGCATCCATCGACCCAACTTGATCTTCCGCGGCTCGCCGGTGACCTTGTCCTTGTGGAACCGGGCCAGAAACGGTGGGGCCAAGTGAAACTCGACCGACTTCACGCCGTCGAATTGCTCAACGAGCGCCTTCTCGAAGGTGCCATCGGTATAAAGGCGCGCAACCTCGTACTCGTCCTTGATCGCGAGCAACTTGTGGTAATTGCGCGCGACCGAGTCAGCAAGCCCCGACCGGCCGGGCGTCTTGTCCCTCTCGATGGCGGCAATCCACGCGATCTTCGAGCGGTAGCGCTCGGCGAGGCTCGCATCCTGATAAGCGGTGAGGTGCGCAGACCGGAACGCAATGATTTCATCCAGCGTCTTCGGCTTCTGCACGACATTCGACACCGGCTTGATCAATCGCTCGACCGCTCCCGCATCGTGCGCTGCCAGACGACCGAACCGGAATGCCTGCCGGTTCATCTCGACCGCCGCACCGTTGAGTTCGATCGCCTCTTCGATCGCAGCCGACCCGATCGGCACATAACCCTTCTGATACGAGTAGCCGAGCAGATACATGTTCGACGCAATCGAGTCGCCGAATAGCTTTACGGCCGCCTCGTGCGCATCCAGCATGTCGAGTTGACCCTTGCCGACGCGGTCCGTAATCGCCGTACGCAAGGCTTGGCCTGGAACCGTGAGACTGGCGTTGCGGGTAAAATCGCCCGTCGTCATCTCGTAGGTCGACACCACCACAGCGGTGTGGTCCGGCCGCATCGTCTCCAAGATCTTGTTCGATGCGGTGACGACAAGATCACCACCCATGATCAAATCGGCGTTGCCCACACCGACGCGGATGGCGTGGATCTCTTCCACGTTCTTGGCAACCCGCATATGGCAGGCGACTGCGCCGCCCTTCTGCGCGAGGCCGGTCATGTCGATCGAGCCGAAGCCCTTGCCCTCGATGTGGGCTGCCTGGCCCAACACGGCCGAAATCGTGACAACACCAGTCCCGCCGACACCGGTCACGATCATCGAATAAGGGCCATTAAGCGTGGGCTGCTTCGGTTCAGGCAGTGAACCGAGCATCGACGCTACCGCACCATCGCTGGCGACGCCCTTACTCTTTTTTACCTTCGCGCCGTGCACCGTAACGAAGCTCGGGCAGAAACCTTCCGTGCAAGAGAAATCTTTGTTGCAGGCCGACTGGTCTATAGCGCGCTTCCGGCCAAGTTCTGTTTCGAGCGGAATGACTGCGACGCAGTTCGACTTCTTGCCGCAGTCGCCGCAACCTTCGCACACGGCCGGATTGATAAAGATGCGCTTGTCGGGATCAGGGAACTCGCCCTTCTTCCGGCGGCGGCGTTTTTCAGCGGCGCACGTCTGATCGTAGATCAAGGCGGTGACGCCATCGTTGGTCGCGAGATCCATCTGCACCGCCTGCAGATCGCGGCGATGATGCACGGCCACGCCCGATGGGAACCTGACGCCGGGTGCATACTTATGGGGTTCGTCCGTGACGATCGCGATCTTCTTCACGCCCTCGGCAGCGAGCTGGGCTGCGATCATCGGTACCGAAATGTGCCCGTCGAGCGACTGCCCTCCGGTCATCGCGACCGCATCGTTGTAAAGAATCTTGAAGGTGATGTTGACGTCGGCCGCCATCGCCGCGCGGATCGCGAGCGAACCGGAATGAATGTACGTGCCATCTCCGAGGTTTTGGAAAACGTGACGGCGCTTCGAAAATTTGGCTTCGCCGATCCAGTTGGTCCCTTCGCCGCCCATTTGGGTGAAGCCATCGGTTGCCCGATCCATCCACTGCGCCATATAATGGCAGCCGATGCCGGCATACGCGTGGGCGCCTTCCGGCACGACTGTCGATGAGTTGTGCGGACAGCCGGCACAGAAGTAGGGCGTGCGGGAAAAAGCTTCCTTTGCCAACGGCGCGTTACCTTCGAGGCGCTTGAGTTCGGCGACCTTCGATTTCACGCCATCACCGGCACCATACCTGATCAACCGCTCACCCACAGCGATCGCAATGTCGGTAGGGTCGAGCGCACCTTTGGCGTGGAACAGCCACTGATCGTTTTCATCCTTCTTGCCGATGACAACGGGCGCGTGTGGTGCGCCGTACAGCTGCTCCTTCACTTGCGTTTCGAGGAGCGAGCGCTTTTCTTCGACAACGATGATAAGGTCGAGCCCCTCAGCAAATTTCTTGACGCCTTGAGGCTCAAGCGGCCATGTCAGGCCGGCCTTGTAGATGCGCAAACCCAGCTGGTTCGCCGCCACCTCATCGATGCCAAGTTCATCGAGCGCTTGCCGGGTATCTAGATAACTCTTACCGCAGGTGATGATGCCGATCTTCGGAGCGGCCCCACCGCTGATGATGACTCGGTCAAGCTTGTTGGCTCGAGTGAATGCTTGGATCGCGCTACGCTTGTAGTCGTGTAGGCGAGCTTCCTTATCTAGCGCCTGATCGCCGAGACGAATATTGAGTCCACCGGGCGGCATCGCGAAGTCATCGGGAATGACAACCTTCACGCGGTTCGTCGAGCCGTCGACTGTGGAAGTCGACTCGATGTTGTCCTTCACGCATTTGAGGCCGACCCAAACGCCGGCGTAACGCGACAAGGCGAACCCCAAGAGCCCGAAGTCGAGGATCTCCTGCACACCGGCGGGATTGATAACTGGTATCATCGCATCAACGAACGCGAACTCGGATTGGTGCGCAGAAGTTGAACTCTCGCAAGTGTGATCGTCACCCATCAGCGCTAGTACGCCGCCATGCTTGGCAGTGCCGGCGTGATTTGCGTGACGAAATACATCGCCCGTCCGGTCGACGCCCGGGCCCTTACCGTACCAGATGGCAAACACGCCGTCGTATTTGCCTTCGCCGCGCAATTCCGCCTGCTGGGTGCCCCAGATCGCGGTTGCCGCCAGATCCTCATTGAGGCCGGAGTGGAAATGAATGTTGTGCTTTGTCGTCAGCGCCGTGACGCGTTGAAACGCGCCTTCGAGGCCGGCAATCGGCGAGCCGCGATACCCCGAGATATAGCCGGCAGTGTTCAGGCCTGCCGCCTCGTCGCGCTTCTTCTGCATTAGCGACAGCCGCACGATCGCCTGCGTGCCCGTCAGTATCTGGCGGGTTTGACTTAGATCGAATTTGTCGCTGAGTGATACGCCGCTTTTCGCCATGGATGCACCTCAGACGCTCAACCTCGCGTCTAGTGAAACATAGTTCTCCAACCGCGTCATGGCAAGTTAGGTCAGTGATGCTGACCTAACTTTTTTTCGAACAGCAGGATTGCTCAGGCCGCTCGGGCTTCGCTGGCAGATGTGACCCAACCCTTTATTTTTTCCATATCGGGCGGCTCACCATCGCGCAACACTCGCTGGCCATCGGTTGTCGCCGCGAACAACAATACGCTGGCGCAGAGTTTGGCGGGATCGGCCGATGCGATATCGTCGGCCGTCTTGTAGCCGGCACCGGTCAGCAACTGCGCGTGCGTTCCACGCAAACCCGGGATTTCCATAACCAACAGGGCCTGATATTGCCACGTCTCGATAACATCGGCGTCCATTCGGCGATCGGCAAGACGGGTTGCAATCGCATCGGGCGAAAGGTCGAGGAACTCACCGACTGTCTTGATCCCAAGTGATGCAAAACGCTCCGCCATCTTCGGTCCAATCGAGGGCGCTGCTTCGAGGTTGTCCGCCTCGCTGAGATAGATGCGTCGTTCACGGTCGCCATGGGACGGCTTGATCGACGGCACCGAAGTTTGGCCAGGCTTTGCGTCCGGCATCGATGCGCGTAATACCGCAAGGGCCGCGAACGGTCCCGGCGTCGGAGGCGGCTGCGCTGCAGGGGTCGATACAAGAGGCTTTGCGGCAACCACTGGTACCGACGTTTGCGCCGCAGTCGAAGTGGGCTGCACCGTCGCCTGGACAAATGAAGATGGCGCGGCCGGCGGCGCAACGGGCGGCTTCGGCATTACTTCCGGCGGTTGCATCCGCGGTGCTATCGCGGCGGTTGGGGCCGCAGGTGGCGGTGCAGCCGGCTTGGCCGGGGCAACCGCGATCGGAATGATCTTCTCAACGGCCGGTTGCGCGACTTTCAAGCGCGCCGCGCGCTCGCAGGCTTGCTTGGCAAGCTTGGGGCCAAGCACTTCCCTGGCGTGCAGATCGCGCACCATCCGGTCGTCTTCAGGCAATGCTTTGTCGACGTGGCCGGTCGCCTTCAACTCATCGTACATCGCCTCCACGACCTTGCGGTCCTCGGCGTTTGCGAGCCGCTTTGCAAGGGCCTTCGCTGGGATCTTGATCGCCGCGATCACCGTGTCGAGCGCGAGATCGACGCGCGGGGGTGCAACTGCTGCCTCCTCGATTGCCTTCTCCAAAATGCGTGCAAAGCCGGTCGCGGCATAGATCAACAGCTCGGCAACGATGCCACGGGCGATGCCATCGAGCCCCGCGGGAGGGTCGGTCACGCCGCGATGGATGTCGTAGTGCGCGATCAGCTTTTCATAGTAACGGTGCGAATACTCGGCGCCATTGCACACCATCGCTTTGAGCCAATCTGTACCAACGGGAACCGGCACCGCCAGGACGGGGTAGCGTTCCAACCCCAGCGCCCGCAGATCGTTGTAGGATCGGTTGATGCTCCACTCGACGCCACGGTGGATTGCGTTCTCGGCTTCGGTCTGTCCGGTGTGGAACGGATGGATCGGATCGGTATAGTAATGGCTCGTCACACCGGCTGCATAGACTGCATCGGCCCAGCGCTGCTCTTTCAGCGCGGCCACGGTCTTGCCGTACCAGGCAACAACCTGCTCGGGCGCGCCACCCCAATAGGTGTCACCCACGTGCAGCACGTGGTTCTTGAAATCCTTGAACGTGTTGTCCGGATCTTTCGAGCCGGCCATGTAGGTTTCTGCGTGCTTCAGGAACAAGCGCATCCATGCATCGCTTTTCTCGATCTGCAAACACTGCAGAGCGTCGAGAGCCAACTTATGATGCGTGCCATTGGCATGCGCGGCATAGACGATACGGAACAGCATGGACATGGCGGCGTCTCCATCGGTGAGAGGCCGAACCTACGCGAGTCGCCGGGTGCACTCCGAGCGCCGAGCGAAAAACTTTGTTCTTTCAACAGGTTTTCGTGGTTCCAACCGGCTGTTAAAGGCGGCGTCGCCGGGCGCCCGCATCGATGCACGTTGTGCCCCCGATTGCCCACCTGACGTCAAAGTTTGCCCAGTCCGCGACGTCCGAACCAGACAGCTGCCGCACCGCCTACGATTGGCAAGACACTCCACAGCATCAGGCTGCGCCAAAAGCCAGATGGATCATCGGTGCGCGATACGGTGGTGCTGATGCGACCTACTATGTAGGTCAACTCACCATTACTCACTGCGGCATAGGCCGTGACACTCCCGAGAAAAATCGCAACCAGACCAAACAAAAACGACATCCCAAACAAAGCGAGCTTGAACAGGTAAACTCCCGTGGCACTGGCCCCCGTCTTTACGTCGCCGCTCTCGCAAGAATGCCGCCCGTCGTGGGTTGATCAACTCCTGTCGTGCCCGGAAAGGTAATCGGTAATTTCAGCAATGAGCGGACGGCAAGGTAGGCCCACGCCTCCGCCTCGATCGCATCGCCATCAAGACCAACCGCCTCGGCTGGTACAACGGCATTTTCCACGCGAGCAGCGAGCATGCTCATAAGCGTCTTGTTGCGCCGTCCTCCGCCACACACAACCCATAACAGTGGCTCCTCGGGGAAGTGCTCGCGCGCACGCGCGATCGACTGCGCGGTGAAGGCCGTCAAGGTTGCCGCACCATCGGCAACCGACAACCCGTCGACAAGGTCCATCACGAAATCCTGCCGGTCGAGCGATTTCGGCGGAGGCGACCCAAAGTACGAATGGTTGAGGTAGAAACGAACTGTATCGTCGCTGACCTGCCCTGTGCCGGCAATCTGGCCATCTTCGTCCCGGAAATGGCCGGTGTGCTTCAAGATCCAGTCGTCGATCAATGCATTGCCGGGGCCCGTATCAAAGGCGATGAGGTTGCCATCACGGCCAACGTACGTGACGTTGGCCACACCGCCGATGTTCAGCACTGCCACCGGACGCTGCGGCAGCTTGGCAACGAGTGCGCGATGATAGACGGACACGAGCGGAGCACCTTGGCCGCCTGCCTCGCAATCAGCTGCACGCAAGTCATATACGACGTCGATACCGGTGGCACGGGCCAGCGACCGCCCATCACCAAGCTGTACGGTCAGCTGATAAGTGCGCGGCGTGGTCGTGACGCTCGGTGCAAAGATGGCGTTGTTCCAAGTCGAATCGAATTTGGTCAGCTGCTTGTGCAGCACAGTCTGCCCATGGAAGCCGATGCAGTCGATCGCCGACGGCTGCAACGAATGCTGGCCCATGAACCGGGTCACCGCGTCGGCATGGCGCTCAGTCAGCGCCCGCTCGATCTCGCGCAGGCAGCCGGGGCGCTCGTCACGGTCGGTGATTGACTTTGCGTCACGCAAAGCCTCGACGAGCTTCATTCGGAATTCGGGCTCATAAGCGATGGTCGCCGACGGTCCGCGCCAGACGTAATGCCCGCCGTCGGTCTCGATCAACGCGATGTCTATGCCATCGAGCGACGTGCCGCTCATGAGACCGATCGCCCGCATGCGTCCAGCGCCTTTTGCCTCAGCCATACTTGCCCTCGTGGCCTTTGCCGTGCATGGTCTGCGCCTCCATCAACCTGTTGCAAACAGAGGCGCTACGAATTGTGGCGCAACGCCGATGACATCGCAAAAATCTGATTTCCTGCGCATCCTGACAGAGCGTGGCTTCATTCACCAGGGCTCGGATATGGCCGGCATCGACGCCTTGGCCGCGAAGGGTAATCTCGTCGCCTATGTCGGATACGATTGCACCGCGCCCTCGCTGCACGTGGGTTCGCTAATCTCGATCATGATGATGCATTGGCTGCAGACGACCGGCAACAAGCCGATCGCGCTGATGGGCGGTGGAACTACGCGGGTGGGCGACCCGTCCGGCAAAGACGAATCGCGCGCCATCCGTTCGATCGAAGAGATCGAGGCCAATAAAGATGGCATCAAGTCCGTCTTTGCCAAAGTTCTCAAATTCGGGCCAGGCAAGACCGACGCGCTTATGGTCGACAATGCCGAATGGCTGGCACCACTCAACTACATCGAGTTCCTGCGCGACGTCGGCCGTCATTTCTCGGTCAATCGCATGTTGACGATGGACAGCGCCCGGATGCGCCTCGAACGCGAGCAGGAACTGTCGTTCATCGAGTTCAACTACATGTTGCTGCAGTCCTATGACTATGTTGAGCTGAACCGGCGCTACGGCTGCAATCTGCAGATGGGCGGCTCGGACCAGTGGGGCAACATCGTCACCGGCGTCGATCTGGGCCGACGCATGGGCACGCCCCAACTGTACGCGTTGACATGTCCGCTGCTGACGACGGCCTCCGGCGCGAAGATGGGCAAGACCGCGTCCGGCGCCATCTGGCTCAACGAAGAACAACTCTCGGCGTACGACTACTGGCAGTTTTGGCGCAACACCGAGGATGCCGATGTCGGCCGCTTCCTGCGACTGTTCACAACGTTGCCGATGCCTGAGATCGCGAGGCTCGCGGCGCTACAAGGTGCGGAGATCAACGATGCAAAGAAGGTGCTGGCAACCGAAGCCACGGCATTAGTGCACAGCCGCGAAAAGGCAGAGGCGGCTGCGGCCACGGCTCAGAAGACATTCGAGCATGGTACGCTCGCAACTGATCTCCCTACGGTCGAGATCCCGCGCTCGGATATCGAGAACGAACTCGGCGCGTTGGCGGCATTCGTTAGTGCCGGTCTAGTCAAATCCAACAGTGACGCGCGCCGTCAGGTGCAAGGCGGCGCTTTGCGCGTCAATGACCAGCCGGTGACCGATGAGAAAGCCAAGCTCCGGCGAACCGACATCGGGCCGGATGGCGTGATCAAACTGTCGCTCGGCAGAAAGAAGCACGTGTTGTTACGGCCAGTATAGAAATCGGGATACGGCGATCATTTGCGCGGGGTCTCGACGCCTGACGTCCAACCGCCGGATACTTCGGGTGTCACCACGCGTGGCGTTTTTGTGGACGGCTGACGCACAGGCTCGCCGCCGGCTGGCGTTTTTTGCACCCGCGCTTTCGGCGCCTCCGGTGGCTTTTCGTCTCTGGGAATGACGCGCGGATTTTGCGTCGTCAGCTGGAACATTTCCCGAAAGATCCCCGGCGCGATCATGGACAGTGGATTGACGACAACCTGGGGCTGGGCCATCGGTCCATAAATGCGGAATGTGATGCCAAGAACACCTTCTCCCTTCGGTCCCGCCAGCAACTGGCCGAACAGCGGGATGCCACCGACCGCCGCGTTGAGCCCCTGCAAAGGAACATAGGTGCCGCCGATATCAACGCCTTGAAGCTTGAAGTCTGCCTTGCCGCGAAGCGCTGCTCCCAGCAGCGGTCCGCGCAGCTCGGCATCCTCGAGAACGAACTGATTGTAGCCAACCGAGAACGGCGCGCGCATCCAATCAAATTCGGTCGTCTGCCGCTCAATCTTGCGTGACGGACGTTTCCCTGCTTCCGTGTAGGAGCTGCTGCCGTCGTTAGTCTGCAGCAGCTCGCTAACGATTGGATCGCCAAGGATTTGGAACCGCTCGACCAATAACAGCCCGGTCTTTTCTGCTGGACCCTTGCCGTCGAGATTGACGTCAAGTCGCATCTGACCACCCTGAAGGTTTGGGTAGAACCCGATCAGCCGGAAAGCTTGGCCTGCGTCGTCGGTCAACGCGACGAGCTTGCGAGGCTCGTTGGCCGCCTGCTGCATGCCGATTTCTATGGGTCTACCGCCCGTTATGTTAGCTCGCGCAAGCAAGCCCGAGAGCCGGCCGCCGCGTCGCGACATCTGCAGCCGCAATCCCTTCAACGATATGTCTGAGTGACCGAGCACATTGTCGAGTTCGGCCTTCAAGTCGAGGCCGGGTTGATCCTTCTTGGATCCTTGCTTGTCACCCGCTTGGCCGATCGAGAAGAGCGAGCGAAAAAAGTCGCGACCGTCCCAATACTGGCCGTGCGCCTTCACGTCCCACACATTATCTGTGCGCAAGTTACCTTGCAGCTCAAGGCGCGACACCAGCGTCAAAGAGAAGTCTGGAAAATGAAACTCGGTCATTTTTCCTTTGGCATCGAGGGCGACCCAACCATCGATTGCGATGTCGTCGCCGACCATCTTCACGCCTTGGAGCAAGATCTTTTGGCGATCGCCCTTGACGATATCGAATTGCAATTGCGCCTGTCGCCCCGGTGCCTTGCGCCAGCTCAACGGTTCGATCGTGATCTCGGCGCTGGAGAGATCGGCGCGAACCTTTATCTGCTGCTCGTTGCGCGGCCCCTTAGTCATCGTCAAATCAACCGGGACTTCGCCCTGTACCACGTTGTTGAAATCAAGCCCCAATTGTGCCCGATCGCTCGCGTCCAGCGTTGCGGTAAGGCGAAGCGGGGGCTGTTTATCCTCCGTCGCGCCAAAGATGCGTTGGAAACCGAGTTTTGTGATGACCCCCCCGACTAACATTTGCCCGGTGGCATTTACTGCGCCGTCGCCGACATCTATTGCAATGGTTGCGCCTTGCACATCGTGCGTGCCTATCGCCTGCTTGGCACGGCCATCGCTAACCCTCGCCTTACCCTCGATCTTGAGATCGGACATTTCAACGCCGGTGACCAACGGCAGGTTGATCTTGAATTGACCATCGGCCTTACCATCAAGCCCGTCGCTGGACAGACCCAATGAGCCGATGCCGAGGCTCTCCTGTTCCAGATGGTCGATGACAGCGGCAAGCGGCCCCTGCGCACGGAAAGCAATCTCGCCTTGGGTGCGCTCGTCGTAAATGTCGACGGCAGTGAGACGACCGGTTTTATAGGCGATCCGTCGCCCTGAAACGACCTGCGAAGTGGCGTCGGGGACCGAAATCTCGAGCCCCTCGCCTTCGATCCGTACCAGTGCGCGCGGAACTTCGATTGGCGCCAGTGTTTTTGCTGGCACGAACGATACGTCGGCGGCTTCGAGTGAAAGCGAAATCCGCTCTGCATTCTTGGCCGAAAACGGCTCACCAGCGCGGGGCGCTATCGCCACCTTGAACGTGCCACCGAGAATTCGCGCCTTCGTCACTTGCCGTCCGACCCATCGGCGCGCGCCGGGCCCAATCAGGCGCGGCCATATGGCTTTGGCGACGGTAATCGGCATCGGTCCGATCCGTCCATCAAAACGAACCGCCCGCTGGTCGGCGGTCGTTCCCAACTCGCCGGCCGCATCAACCTGTACGCCGCCCGCCCGAACAATCGCTTGGCTTACTGAAAGGATGCCGGAGTGAGCCGAAAAGATGCCCTTGATGGAAGCTTCTTCTAGTGGAATCGCGCCAACGTTGAACTCGTCTGCCGACAACTGCCCTTCCGTACTCTTTAGCTCGACGGCCCATCGCGGCTTCGCCAAAGGGTCGTTCGACGCGGCCATTGCAGTGGCAGTACCTACCATCGTCACGCGGCCCTGGCTCCATAGCAATGTCGACGGGGCGAGTTCGATGCGGCCATTCTTAGCGTCGAAGCGGATATTCAATTGGCCGCCGTCGAGCGGAAGTGGCAGCTCCGCCAGGCCGGGCAATTGCAGCGCACCTCTGCCCAACTCAAGTTGCATGCCGCCACCCACGATTCGACCTTCAGGATCGAGATCGAGATGAGCATCTCCGCTCAACGGGGCATCGAGAGCTTCAAGCATCGGAATTTCCGGGATCATCGCAGCGATGCCGCGCGGTACGAGATCTCGAACCGAGGCTTGTAACGAAACGACCTGGGCTTTTTCCGCCTCTTCGATCTTGAAACTCATTCCCCACGGCCCTGAAGCGCTGGCCATGGATAAATTGCCGGTCAACGTGCTGCGCCGCTTCTTGTGCTCGAGATCGACGTCGCCCTCGATTACGGTCCAAACGGTCTGGTGGCCTGCCCGGTCTAGAACGACGGTTGCATTTCGAACACCAATCTCGCGCAGGTAAGACGACGCGTCCGTCCCGCGTCGTGCCCGTTGGCCAGCGTCTGCAATCAAACGCGCAATATCGACCCGGCGCAGCCCGCCAGCAACGTCGTCCTGATCGGCGATTTGAACAACCTTGCCATCTCTGGTCGCAACCGGCGGCTTTGATTGAACCGATGATATACTCGTACTAGCGTGCTTGGAAAAGCTAACGCTCAACCCGCCGCCTTCGGTATAGACCAAGAGCAATCTCGGCTCGATCAAAACGACCTTGTCAGGCGCGAGCCGGCCCGACCACAGTGCCGAAGTGCTCATTCCAACAGCTGCCAGCGGGGCAACTGCGATCGGAGCCGAATCGGCATCCGTGAAACGTACATTGCGCATGCGTAGTTCGAAGCCACCGCTTTCCGTCAAACGGACCAGCGCGTCTTCAATCGCAACGTTGATTCCCGGGAACTCGGCCGCAATACTGCGCCCAATCGGCGCCGCCAAGAACTGCAATGAGATCGGGCCGTTCAGCAGGCGCACGTAGAGTATGCCGGCGCCAAGTGCTGTCAAAATGAAGAGGGGCAACAGACACTTGGCTAGAAACCAGCAGGGGCGGCCAATCGCGGTTGCCACTTCGCTTGCTCGCGAAGATCGAGCGATACGCGTCCGCCCGCCGGGACGCACGGTGCGGCCACGCGCAGCATCCTCCCGCCGCTGTAATGCCGGAGCGGTTCGTCGCGTGATTGGCGGTCGCGTCGGCGTATCCACCGTGGGGTGCCCATATGCTTCGAATTGACACGACAAAGGTGGCCATTATCGACCACGGCAACGCGACAATGGAGCCATGCCGATGATTGCCACTAGCACAACCGATTCCAACTAGCCTAGGTAGTTCGAGAAGCATGCGGAAAAGCGTCAAAAGAAAGGCTCGTATACAATGATCGAGGAAGGCGAAATCGCTCCAGACTTCGAACTACCTACAATGGACGGGAAACAGTTGAAGCTTTCGCAGCACCAGGGGCGCCCCGTCGTCATTTACTTTTATCCCAAAGACGACACTTCGGGGTGCACCACGGAAGCCAAGGACTTCACCAGCTTGATGGATCAGTTCAGGGACGCAAAAGCGGAGGTATTCGGCATTTCACCCGACAGTGTGCTCAGCCATCAAAAGTTTGCGAAAAAACACGATCTCGCGGTCGGCTTGGCCTCCGACGGTGATAAAGCCGTGGCCGCCGCTTATGGCGTGTGGGTCGAGAAGTCGATGTACGGCAGAAAATACATGGGTGTCGAACGGGCAACGTTGATCATCGATAAGACTGGCAAAATCGCGAAGGTTTGGAACAAGGTCAAGGTTGCGGGCCACGCCGCCGAAGTGCTGGCAGCCGTCCAGGCTCTGAAATCGTGACTGTGGACGATTTTAGCAATTGGCAAGACAACGATGACGTTCCGGCGGTCCTGCCAAGTGATCTCGCGAAAGCAGCCCGTAGCATTGTGCAGTCGCCGGACCTCACAAATAAAGTTCAGCTGGCGCGGATAACGGCCAAAGCGTGGTTCGGTGGACGGCTTGCAATCGGCGGCGTCAGCACCGCACTACCGATGCCCGAGCGCCCTGGCAGGCCAGATCGGCCACACCTGATGCTGCCGCGCGACATGCCTCGTCGCTCGGCCGGTGGAGAGAAAGGTCGTTTCGCACTGCTGCACGCACTAGCACACATCGAGCTCAACGCCGTCGACATGACATGGGACTTGATCGGCCGATTCGCGCATCAGCCGATGCCACGGCCATTTTTTGACAACTGGGTGCAGGTTGGCTTGGAGGAAGCAAAACATTTCGATCTGTTGTCGCGACGCCTCAAGGAACTGGGCGGCGCCTATGGCGATCAACCGGCGCACGACGGGCTGTGGCAGGCAGCGCAGGCGACGGGTCATGACTTACTCGCGCGCCTTGCCGTCGTGCCGCTCGTTTTGGAAGCGCGCGGACTAGACGTGACGCCCGGAATGATCCGCAGCCTGGAAGCTGCGGGCGATCTTCAATCCGCCAAAATCATCTCCATCATCTATCGCGACGAGAAAAGGCACGTCGCGTACGGCGCTAAATGGTTCCGCCATTTGTGCGCTGTCCAAGGCTTGCCGCTTGAACCGACATTTCATCGCCTGGTTCGGGAAAACTTTCGCGGTCCGGTCAGGCCACCGTTCAATGACCGCGCGCGGGCTGAAGCGGGATTGACGCCTGGCTTCTACAAACCCCTGTCCGCTTTCGGTGCGGCAAAATGAAGGTTCGATTTGCCTCAGTCGGTAATATTCAAGTATGCAGACCAGATCTTATCTAGGCAAAAGCGATTGCGTAAGAGTACAACAAAATAGCCGACGGCATTCAATGAAATGTCTTGCTCCACTCGGGGGCGCTGCCTAGGTCATTGAGTTCCGGAGTGCGTGCGTCCATGCTATCGAATTTCACATCCAAACGAACTGGCACGGAGAGTGGTCCGATGAGTATTGCAGCTGCAACGCCTGCATCCCCTCCTGCATTGCCACTGGGCAGCAACGCCAAACAAATCGGTACATCAACGACGACGGTCCGCGGTTCGGAAAAATCGCCCGCTTCCGTTATCGGGCCCGACCTGATGATCTTGGGCAACCTGATTTCGAAGGGTGAAGTGCTGGTCGAAGGCGAGGTCCAAGGCGACCTCAACGGCTCGCAAATCATCATCGGTGAAAAGGCGAAGGTCACGGGTAGCATCATCGCCGATGAAGTCGTGGTGCGGGGACATGTGATGGGTTCGATTCGCGGTCGCAAGGTGATGCTGCAGGCGTCGAGCCATGTCGACGGCGATATCTACCACAACACGCTTTCGATCGAGCAGGGCGCATTCTTTGAAGGCAAGTCCCGTCGCTCTGAAGATCCGACCGCAGGCGGAACGCGCGGCGAGCCGAGTGGAGCGATCCCAGTGCCGGGCTAGGCCGATCAATCGGGGTGGCGCCAAGGCGTCAGTCCGACTAGCGTCATTGGAAGTTTGGAGCCAAACGAGCCGATGCGTCCTGCTTGGCAGGTAAGCATAACCACCTGGTGATGCGTGGATGCCTCGGCCAGCAGCTCCAGCATCGCCGCAAATCGCCCATCGTCGGCGTACACGAGCGCATCGTCCAAAACCAACGGCAATGCCGATTGCCGATCCGCCAACAGCTGGCCATAAGCGAGGCGAACCAGCAGCGCCAATTGTTCCTGAGTGCCGCCGCTCAATCTTTGCGTCGACAACGTTTGCCCGCCGCGGGCAATGCCGGTAACACGCAGAGTGTCACCAAGTTCAAAGGTCGCTCCAGGAAGAACACTGCTTGCAAGTTTCTGCAAGCGTGTGACCACGGGCGCGAGCTCGGTCGATCGGCGCTCCTTTTCCCTCTCGTGCAGCAACGTCTCCAACAATTGCAGCTCGCGCACTTCGGTGGCGAAAGCGGAAACGCGCGCTTCAGCCGCGTCGAAGCATTCTCGCAACTCCACGACTCTTGCTTCGACACCATCACACCGATCGCGGTTAAGTGCACTCTCCAGGCCCTTGATATCGACCGCAAGCTGCTGCGCCGACTGTTCGACCTCTCGAATGGCGCGCTCGGCAACGATTAAATCTCTTTCGAGTGCGGCACGTTCTGCGGGTTCCGGAATAGCGGCCTTCCAAACACCTCGATCGCGAATCGCAGATTGCAATCCCGCATCGAGCGCAACGAGCTCGGCCCCCATCGACGGCAATCGGCTTGCTGCTTCGTCCGGCGGTGGAAGTATCTTTTCAAGCTCGGCCAAGCGCGCGGCCGCGCTGACCTGCTCGGCCGAGATCTGTGCTTCACGCTTCGAGGCTTCGAGTAGAGCTGCCTGCGTGACGACTTCTCGCGCATCGAACGATGTTACTTCGGCACGAACTGCAAGGAGCCGTGTTTCGAGCTCGGGGCGCGGTGTGGTGGGCGCATCGCCCAGCGACGCAAAAGCAGCCAACTCGGCTACCGCGTCGGCATGTTTCTGCGATAGGTGAGAGACCCCATCCGGAGCATCCGCTTTCACACGCGCAACAAGTGTCTCACGCTCCGAAACGAGTATTGTCCGTGCGGCATGCTGCCGTTCCGCAGCGTCGAAATCCGCAACGTTCAAACGCGCCAACAGCGCGAGCATTTTAGCCCGCGAGGCGTGTGCCGAGGCGACCGGATTGTCGGAGGGTTCCAGCGACGCACTTGGTGCCGTGATCGTAATGCGGCCAATCCCCTCGATATCGAGATGCAGCGCCTCGCCGGGCGCCACCTCGCCGCTGCGGGTCACGACGTTTCCCGCGACTCGAATAAGGCCTTCAGCGTCCGGTAAATAGTCGATCCGCACACGGGGTAAAGCCGCAACCGCCCGCGCTTCCAGCCGTTCCGTATCCATGCTGCTGCGACGAAGCTCTCGCAAGGCGTTATCATCGATCGGATCGCGTGCGACCATTGCCTCGATCGCGGCTATGCGCGTTGTGCTAACACTTACCGAATTCAACCGCTCCACTAGCTCCTCAATCTGATGCGCAATGCGGCGCGCACGTTCTTGACGATCGACGAGATCGAGCTGCGATTGCAGGTCGACGGCTTGAGTTCGTGCAGTAAGTTGCGAAGTTTGCAGACCGGCGAGCGCGTCCCTCAAACCGGAGACGTCGGCCGAAACCTGGGATTGAACCTTCGCGCAGGCTAGCAAGAGCGCCCGCAGTTTTGCGGCTTCGGCGATAGCGCTTGCTAGACGTTCGTGCCGGCTGCGCAGATTTTCAAGCCGGGCCTCCCTTTCGGCGACAACTTGGGTCGCCAGCCGAAACTCTTCTTCGGCACGCGCTATCGCGCCGCGACGTTGCGTGAGCCGGGTAAGCATATCGGCGCGTGCGTTAGCAGCCTCCGGCGAGCGAAGTGCTTCGGCTCGGGCACGCGCCGACTCGAGATCGCTCAATCGCTTTGCTGCCTGATCAGCTGCCGCTCGGGCACTCTCGAGCTCGGCTTTGGCGCAGTCTCGCGCATCAATGGCGATCTTGTACGGCTTGCCTGCGCTCGGCTTGTAAGTTGCTTTCGTTACGAGTTTTTCCAGTGCGAGGGCGACCGCTTCCCGCACCCGCCGCGCGGCTCCGCCTCCGGCCGCGTCGGCGATTTCGTCTTCGATCAACCTCCCGAGCCCTTTGGTGATTTCGGGTTCGCCTTCTGGAAGCTCCACGCTCATTCGCTGGCGGACCCAAATCAAACCGAGCAGGCCGCTCCGATCAAGACGCCCACCGACCAATCGAGCAAGCTTGGTTTCTGCATCTGCGCCGCGCAGCGGAGGACCGCCCCCCAAATCGACAAGCTCGGCCGACTTCTGCGCAAGGTAGCGCTTGCGAATGCGCCACAGCCGGCCGTCAACTTCGAAATCGACCTCAACCAGCGGGGCACCGCCCGGCATTGCTGCAAGATCGCAGGCATCCTTGCCGCCGCTCGTATGCCGAACCTTGAAGGCAGCTTCGATCGCGCGGAAAATAGTCGACTTTCCCATCTCGTTGGGACCCGCAAGCACATCGAACCCGCCCGACAACCCTTCGAGCGCAACGTCGGTGCCGAAGTGACCGACTTCGCTCAACCGCACCGCTCGCAGTTTCATTTGATCGCGCCTTCCGCCTGGCGGGCGAAGGTAAACAGCCGGCGCAACGCACTCTCAGCGATACCGTTATTCGGCTCGCTGTTGCGCATGGTAGCGAGGTGCTCGGCAACGTGGGCCAGCTGCGGATCCGCCAGCGAAGTTAGATCATTGGCGCCCGCATCGAGCCGCAGTCCATCAAGCTTGCGTCGCAAATGGAACAGTGCCGGCGCAAGTGCCGTCAGCCGAGCCGCGATATCCGCATCGACCGCGAGTGCAATCGTGCCAGCAAGCGTCAGCTCGAGGAGGACATCACTTTTGCCCGGCCCGAGCCTGGCGATCTCGGCTTCGAGAACATCGAGGTCATTTGCCCTAGAAACAGCATACGACCGCTTCATCCAGCTATGTGATGCAGTCGCGATACGTTCTACGCGTGGCGATGCGCCAGCCGAAGTGATCGTCACTGCCAGTGCATAACCTGGTTCATTGTCAGGAAACTGGTCCGGTTCAGGCGTGCCGGAATACCAGACACCCTCCGCTATTTCGCTCACCCCATGCCAATCGCCCAGCGCCAGATAGTCGAGACGAGCCGACGCGCGGCGCTGCGGCGATATCGGGATACTGGCCGCATTTTCACTGCCAATCGCCCGTACCGAACCGTGCGCGACGCCCACTCGAATAGTACCTGCAGACGTCGCCGCCTGATCCATCCAGAATGTGGGATCGATGCTTACCGATTTCGCTGAAACAGGTGCCGGCAGCAGCGCTAGTCCTGGGGTGATTTCAACTGGGGTGGGATGCAACAGGAGCTTGACGTTTTTCGGCAAACCAAGCTGCGCAAAGCGGCACCAAATGCCGTCGTCCTGAGCAGCATCATGATTTCCCGGCAAAAGATGCCACGTCAGCGAGTGGTGAGCAGCGAGGCGCGCGCGTGCCGCCAGCAGCAGTTCATCAGCTAAACCCTGAGCATCGAATACGTCCCCGCAAACAACGACATGTTGGATACCGCGCGCCAACGCCGCCTCGGCCAGGCGATCGATCGCGGCAAACCGTGCCCGCCGCAAGACAATTTGCTGATCGGGTTCAAAGCTGCCGAACGTCTTGCCGAGATGCCAATCGGCGGTATGCAAAAATGTGAATGCCATGCGCTCGACCACACCGATTCTTTCGTTGCCTAGAACATACGTTCTACTTTTGTTCTATGCAAGGCCGCTTGATCGGTCATCAACAACAAATGGCAGTGTGCGTGGCCACCGGTGACAGTCCGGACCATTTCGTGCCATCACGCCCACACTGCGCCGCCCGCCATTTGGGCACGAGAACCAGGATCACTGAAATGGCTTTTGACACCGAAACGATCGTCGTCGGCGCCGGCGTGGTCGGCTTGGCGATCGCCCGCGCGCGCGCGTTGAAGGGCGAGGAGGTCATCATCCTGGAGCAGCATGGACTGATCGGTTCGGAGGTATCTTCTCGCAACAGTGAGGTAATTCACGCGGGGCTCTACTATCCACCCGGCAGTAAGCGAGCCAAGTGGTGCGTCGAGGGCAAAGCGAAGCTTTACCGGTTTTGCGCTGAAAACGGCGTCGCTCACAAGCGATGCGAAAAGCTCCTCGTTGCCACGTCACCCGATCAATCCCCCAAACTCGACGCCATCGCCGCCACGGCAAAAGAAAATGGCGTAGACGATCTCGTGCGTCTGACCGCTGCGGAGGCGAAAAGGCTCGAGCCGGCGGTTGCGTGCGTAGCCGCCCTACTGTCGCCGTCGACGGGGATTGTAGATAGCCACGGCTTCATGCTGGCGTTGCAGGGCAATGCCGAATCAAGCGGCGCCCAGACCATCCTCAACAGTCCAGTCGACAATATCGAGGCGTTGCCAGCGGGCGGCTTCCGCCTCTCGGTTGGTGGCGACGCCGATGCCTCGATCAGCTGTTCGAAACTCGTTTTGGCGGCTGGCCTGCACGCAACCCGGCTGGCTCGTATGCTAAAATTTTTCAACGGCTATCAGCCGCCTGAAACTTTTTTCGCGAAGGGCCAGTATTATGCACTCGAGGGCCGCGCTCCGTTCGAACGGCATATTTATCCGATGCCGCAGGGGGCCTGGCTCGGCCTGCATTCGACGGTCGATCTTGGCGGGCGCTGCAAGTTCGGGCCCGATATCGAATGGATCCCTGAGATCGACTACAGCTTCGAGCCGGTAAAACTCGATAAGTTCATCGGCTTCATCAAGACCTACTATCCCGGCCTGGACGCATCAGCCATTCATGCCGACTACACTGGCATCCGCCCGAAACTTTATCGCGAGGGCGAGCCTGTCCCGGATTTCGAAGTGCACGGTTCCAGCCGCCACGGATGGCCCGGCCTCGTCATGCTGTTCGGAATAGAAAGCCCGGGACTAACGGCCGCACTGGCCATTGGCGACCACGTTGCCGGCATGATCTAATTCGGAGGTTTAAAACGTCGAGGGCGACACCCCGTCAGAGGTGTCGCCCTCGATGTCAAGCGCTTGTGTGCCTGAGTTTAGTTGCAGACGGTGCGGCTCGGCTCGCAGACCTGATAGCCACGACGGCAAACTTCTTCGCCGTAACGGTTGATCCAGCAGCGGCCTTCCTTTTGATAGCAAGAGCCGGCAACGCGATAGCAACCCTCGCGGTAGTAGCGCGGACCAGCGTTCGCGGCGACTGCACCAACGACGACCGCACCGAGCACGCCAAGACCGATGATGCCGGCGGTACGGCCACCACGAGCTTCCGCTGGCTGAGCGGTTGCGGCAAGTCCTAGGCCGACCGCGATAACCGCCGCCATTAACACGTGTGTGAACTTCTTGAGCATGAGTATCTCCCGTAGGTTCATTGAGCTGACTAGTAACGTCCCACCTGCCGAATTGGTTTCACGAGCAAGACAACGTCGCGGTGAGAATCTATCCGTAATCGTACCTAAACGCACAGCACATGAATGTGGCATGAACGCGGATTTAGAAGGTTTGCAGCGAATATTCTGTTCGCAACGTTCGACTACCAATGCCACGGATAATGTCTGCCGTGGTTGTGATTATGCCACTGTTTATGATGCCAATGCTTGGTGTAGCCCCAGGCTTGGTAGTACTTCGGAATTTCGTAGTGCGGGCGCAGGCGATGCCGCATTTCGTGCGCGGGCCGCCAGTATCCAGCATTGTAGTAGGGATAGTATCCGCGCGGCTCGGGCCGATACGCGTACGGATCGGGAGTTGGGTAAAACGTGTGAATGTGCTGATAGTGCGGGTAGTAGACGTGATGCTTGATCACCTGCTGCTGGCAACAGCCGTCGCGAGGCGATGTGCGGGCAAAATCGGCTGCGGCTGCCGGGACGAGCCCGACCAATCCAAACGAGATCACCGCGAGGACGGTCAATGCAAGTTTCTTCCAACGCATACCGAATCTCCTGAGTTCAACGCTACAATGCGTTAATAGTAATTCACCTGCAATTGGCTAATAAAGTCTTAATGCGATGTGGTTACCAGAATGATTTTTTGATTCGAAAGTTAGCGCGCAGCCTCCACTCTTAATCGAAAACTCACCCTCTTTGCCGCAATGTCCTGTTCTGAGGGACCGTGTCCGGCGATCGAGCGGACCGCTCGAAGTGGGTGTCGGGGTAGAAGTGTGACGCGTGAGCTTAAACCAGTAGAGCCTGAGCCGCTCGATGAAACGAGCGAGCGCATGAACGCGGCTGTGCTGCGCCTGCAGCAACTGCTCGCCGATCCAGGTCCCGGTATCAAGGTCAGACGACTCGGCGAGACTGTGCCTTCGGAAGCGCCGGCTCTGATTGATACTGTACCTGTGCCAGCAGCGATTTCGCACACGCCTTCGCCTCAAGTTTCTGCCGTGGCTGCAACTCCAGACACCGGAGGCTCGCTTGTTGAGCGCCTCTCGAAACTAGTGATAGGCGACGTCGCTCCACCCTCGAGTGTCGCGCCGCTCACCACCAAGACCGCCGCCAAGCCTGGCGAGAGCGAGATTAGAGCCGCCATCCGGGCCAGCAAGAAGGCATTCCAAGCGACCGGCGTTTTCAGCCTCGTGATCAACGTGTTGATGCTGGCTGGGCCGCTCTTCATGCTGCAGGTCTACGATCGGGTGATGACGTCTGGCAGCATGCCGACGCTCATCGCGTTAGCGCTGATGACCGGCGCCCTTTATGCGATCATCGGCGTGCTCGAACTCGTGCGCACGCGGGTTATCGTGCGAATTGGCGTCGAGATCGACAACAGGCTTGGCGACCGCATTTTCCAGGCGTCTCTCAAGCGCAGTCTAGTAGGGCAAGGCTCATCGATCCAAGCACTGCGCGAGTTGGATAGCCTGCGCCAGTTCATCGCCGGCCCGGGACCATTGACCTTTTTCGACGCACCGTGGACGCCGATCTACATCCTCGTGATCTTCCTCACGCATTGGACGCTTGGTGTGACGGCAACGCTCGGCGCCATCGTGCTGATGATCATCGCCTGGGTGAGCGAAACCTCGAGCCGTCAACCATTGACCCAAGCCGGTAAGGCGGCGGGGCAAAGTCTGGAACTTGCCGAGACCGGTCAGCGCAATGCCGAGGCAATTACCGCGATGGGCATGCTTCGCGCCTATCGCGCCCGCTGGCAGCAAGCCAACGGCGAAGCGCTTGCCTGGCAGATCGTTGCGGCCGACAGGCTAGGGACGATGTCGTCGATATCGAAGGCGCTTCGGCTACTCTTGCAATCGCTAATGCTGGCGATTGGCGCGGCGCTGGCGATAAAAGGCGAAATCTCGTCCGGATCGATCGTGGCCGCGACCATCATCTTTGGCCGTGCACTCGCCCCCGTCGAGCAGGCGATCGGTCATTGGCGCACCTTCATCAAAGCCCGGGAAAGTTATACCCGGCTCGATGATCTTTTGCGCCGGGAACCTGAATCACCGGCAAAGACTGCGCTACCGGCGCCCAAGGGTGACCTCGAGGTAACGGGCCTACGCGTGGCCGCACCCGACACGCGGCAGCTCATACTTTCCAATTTGAACTTCGAAGTTCATCCAGGCGAAATGCTCGCGGTGATCGGGCCATCGGCTTCCGGGAAATCAACGCTGGCACGCACGCTCGTCGGCTTGTGGCCGCCGTTCGGAGGCTCGGTCAAGCTGGATGGCGCACGACTTGATCAATGGAGCCAGGAGGACCTCGGTCAACATTTGGGCTACCTGCCGCAGGACGTCGAACTGTTCGCTGGCACCGTCAAAGAGAACATCTCCCGCTTCCGCGAAGACGCAGTCGACGAGAACGTAATCGAGGCCGCTCAAATGGCGCATGCGCACGAAATGATCTTGGCATTGCCGCAAGGCTACGACACCCAACTTGGCAACTACGGGACGTACCTGTCCGCCGGGCAGCGCCAACGAATTGGCCTTGCACGCGCTTTGTTCGGCAATCCTGCGTTGGTCGTCCTTGACGAGCCGAACTCGAATCTCGATCGGCTCGGCGACGAGGCACTCGCGTCCGCCGTCAACGGCATGCGCAAACGGGGTCAAGCGGTCGTGCTGGTCTCACACCGGGTGCAGGCCATCAGCCAGGCGGACACGTTGCTTTATATCGACCGGGGTATTCAGAGGGCGTTCGGCCCACGTAACGAAGTCATGAAGTTGTTCCAGGGACAGAGCATTAGTGGCGCACCTCAACCGAAAGCTGACGCGACAACGAAGGTCGAAGGCATGATCCCGGCCGCCGCCGCAACGTCCTAGAAAGTACGAGCCACCAAGTGCCAGTTACCTTGAACGCGTTAAAACTGCCGGCAGGCGCTCTGCGTGCGTTATCGCCCGCGCGTGAACAAACGGCGGCGTGGCATGCGACCGAACACTGGATCACCATCGGCAACCGTACCGTATACTGGTTGCTCGGCGGCTTGATTATCTTCATGGCGTTCACGTCGATCAACGGTGCCGTCATAGCAACCGGCACGGTAACGGTGGAAAGCAATTACAAATCCGTCCAGCATCTGGACGGCGGCATCGTCGCCAAGATACTTGTTCGCAACGGCGACCGGGTGGCGCAGAACGACGTCCTAATCCGGCTTGACGATACCGCCGCCAGAACCAATCTCGCGGTCGTCAGGGGACGCATCAACGATCAATTGGTGCAACAGGCACGCCTGGAAGCCGAACGCGACCGTAAATCTAAAATTCAGTTGCCACCGGAAGTGGTGGCTAATGCCGCCGAACCCGCGCTCGCCAAGATCATCGGAACCCAGACATCTTTTTTCGAAGCACGGCGCGCAGCTCATTTTGGTGAGTTGTCAGTGCTGAAGCAGCGCTTGGAACAATTGAAAGCCGAGCGTGGCGGCATCGAGTTGCAGCTGGCGACGCGCACACGTGAATTCGACATTACCGTCCAAGAACTCGCCGGGGTCAAACCGCTTTACGAGAAAGGCTTCGCCAATCAGCAGCGCTACGGTGGTTTGCAACGCGATGCCGCCCGTCTCGAGGGCGAAGTTGGCCGGCTGAAAAGCGATCATCTGCGAACATTGGGCGCGCTCGCCGAAGCGGAACTGAAGATCCTGCAGAGCGACAAGGATTACACGCAGACCATTGTCGACGAATTGAAGAAGGTGCAGGCGGCGCTCGCCGAGCAAGAGGAGGGCCGCACCGCTCTTACCGACAAGCTCGATCGTACCGAGATTAAATCACCGCGCGCTGGCCGCGTCCATGCGCTCGCCGTTCACACCGAAGGCGGCGTGATCCAGCCCGCCAGCACGATCCTCCAGATTATCCCGGAGGGTGAAAAGCTGATCGTCGAGAGCCAGCTTCAGCCGCAAGATATCGACAAGGTCTTCAAGGGCCAGACTGCGAGCATCCGCTTTTCAGCATTCAATGCCAAATCGACGCCGAGGCTGGACGGCACGGTTATGAACATCTCGGCGGCACAAATCACAGACAACCAAAACAAGAGCTACTTCACCGCGCAGGTCGAAATTTCGCTGGAAGAACTAAAGAAGCTCGGAGCTGGTCACGAATTGAAACCCGGCATGCCGGCCGAAGTTTATATCGAAACCAACTCGCGCTCGATCCTAAGTTATTTCTTGAAGCCGCTCGGCGATATCATGTCGAGAACGTTCAGAGAAAACTAGCGCGTAGGGCCTCTAGGTTTTTGCTTCTTCCACCGCGTGGCACGCCACTGTGCGACCGCCATACGGCAATGCTTTCGGAATCTCTGTCCGGCAACGGGCGAACGCCAACGGGCATCGCGGATGGAAAGCACATCCCGGTGGCGGGCTGATCGGATTAGGGATCTCACCCTCTACCATTTTGCGCGCGCGGCCACTCATCTTGAGGTCTGGCACGGCGTCGAGCAGCATACGCGTATAAGGATGACGTGGGTTATGGAACAGCTCCGCCGACGGGGCGGTTTCGACCAGGCGCCCCAGGTACATGACGCCGATCCGCGTTGCCATGTGCCGCACGACAGCAAGGTTGTGGCTGATGAACAAATAGGTCAGGCCTAGCCGATCCTGCAGATCGCGCATCAGATTAAGGATCTGTGCTTGCACCGATACGTCGAGTGCCGACGTCGGCTCGTCGCACACCAGAAACTCAGGGTTGGACGATAGCGCGCGCGCGATGCAGATGCGTTGGCGTTGACCGCCCGAGAACTCGTGCGGGTACTTCTGCATGTCGGCGGGATCGAGGCCGACAAGGCGCAGCAGATCGGCAACCTTCGCCTCGGTCTCGGCAGTGTCATTCGACAGCCCGAACGCCCTAATTGGATCCGCAATGATCGCACCGACACGCCACCGCGGATTGAGACTTGCGTAAGGGTCCTGAAAAATCATCTGGATGCGGCGGCGCAGTGCCGTCATGTCGGCGGCGTTGGTACCGGCCCACATATCGCGACCATCGATCGTGACGCTGCCCGATGTCGGCGGCAGCAATCCCACCACCATCTTGGCGACCGTCGATTTACCCGAACCCGACTCGCCGACCAGCGCGAACGTTTCACGCCGGCCGATTTGCAAATCGACATCTTGCACTGCTTTCAACAGCAAGCGCTCCTCACGCTCGATCATTCGATTGAGCCAAGGTTTTGACACGTCGAAGATACGCGACAAGCCATTGATCTCGACCAGAGGCCGGGTGTGGGCTGGAGCGGTCATTTTCGCAGCCGGGACCGCAGTCGTGACGTCGCTCATGAATTTGCTCCAGTGGGCGACGTTGCCGGAGCCTTTGCCATCAGCCAACATGAAACGCGCGATCGATCGACCACGATTGGTTCGGGTCGCTCCTCACGGCAGCGCGCAAAAACCATTTCACAACGAGGGTTGAATGCGCAGCCTTTGGGGATGGCGGTGAGCCTGGGCATCGAGCCCGGAATCTGCATCAGCCGGGCGGCATTGCCCTCGAGTGTCGGAATTGAGCCCATCAGCCCACGTGTATAGGGATGATTCGGCCGCTGGATCACATCTCGGACGGGGCCGATCTCGGCGATCCGTCCGGCATACATGACCGCTACCCGGTCGGCGGTCTCTGCAATCACACCCATATCGTGCGTGATCAACATGACGGCGGTACCACGATCCCGGCACAGTCGCTTGATTAAAGAAATGATCTGCGCCTGGATCGAGACGTCGAGGGCGGTCGTTGGTTCGTCCGCAACGATCAATTCCGGTTCGGCGGCAAGCGCCAGCGCCAACACCACACGCTGCCGCATCCCACCGGAAAACTGGTGTGGATAACTATCGATCCGATCGCCGGCGCCTTGGATGCCCACTTCAAACAACAGATCGATGGCCCTTTGACGTGCTTGTGCTTCCGTCAACGGCAGATGCGTCCGGATCGTCTCGATTATTTGTTCGCCAATCCGATAGAGTGGATTGAGGCTCGTCAGCGGGTCCTGGAAAACCATGCCGATGCGTTTGCCTCGGATCCGGCGCATTTGCTCGTAGGGCAGATTGTCGATCCTTTGACCCTTCAGCCAAATTTCTCCCGCAGTGATGCGTCCAGGCGGCTCCAACAGGCCGATGACGGCAGTACCAGTCATCGATTTGCCAGCGCCCGATTCTCCGACAACGCCCAGAACCTCACCCGGCGCGATGTCGAATGAGACATTATCGACAGCGACGAGCGAACCTCGTCGATTAGGAAATTCGACCCGTAAGTTGCGGACGGAAAGGACCGGACCCGTGGACATCATCAGCGCAACTTCGGATTGAGAGCGTCGCGCAGCCAGTCACCGAGCAGGTTCACGCTCAGCACGAGCGTCGCAAGCGCAAGGCCTGGAAACAGCACCATCCAATAATCGCCGGACAGCAGAAACTCGTTGCCGGTGCCGATCATGGTACCGAGCGATGGCTCGGTCGGGGGAAGCCCGACGCCGAGGAACGAAAGCGTCGCCTCGGTGATGATTGCCAATGCGAGATTGATCGTCGCGATCACAAGTACCGGCGACAGTACATTGGGTAGCACATGCTTGAACATGATTGCGGTGCTGCTCAGTCCGATCAGGCGCGCGGCCTGGACGTATTCCTTGTTGCGTTCGACCATCGTCACCCCGCGGACAGTGCGCGCATATTGCACCCAATAGGAAAGCCCGATCGAAAAAACCAGAATCCAGAACTTGGTCGATCCGGTAGCTTGGTTCTTCATCATGACGCTTGCCACACCGTCGACGAGTAAGGCGGTTAGGATAGCTGGAAATGTCAATTGTACATCGGCGATCCGCATGATCAGGCTATCGACGCGACCGCCGAAGTAACCGGCGACAAGTCCGAGAGAAACACCAAGCAGCATTGCAAGGGTGACCGAAAGCACGCCGATCATGATCGACGACCGGGTGCCGTAGAGCATCGTCGAAAGGATATCTCGCCCTTGATTGTCCGACCCCAGGATGAACTTAGGCTCCCCGCCTTTTGCCCAAACTGGCGGTGTGTTGGCGTCCAGCAGGTTCACGCCATTCAAGTCGTAAGGGTTGGACGGCGCCAGCACCGGGGCTAGAAAGGCCGTTGCCACCATCAGAATTGCGACGATGCCGGCTACGACAACGATCCGCGAGCGAAAGAAACTCGCTGTCAAATCGCTGTCCAACGCGCGTGCAAGACGGCCCTTCGGCTTCGGTGCGTTCTGCGCCTGAGGGGTGTTTATCGTACTCGTCGTTTCTGTCATTCGATCCTCCTCACCCGGCCGCGCTGCCACCGAGCCGAATGCGAGGATCGATCGCGACGTAAAGGAGATCAACAACGAAGTTGATCGCAACGAACATGAAAGCCACCAGCAATAGATAGGCCGACATGATCGGGATGTCCGCTGTTTGCACCGCCTTGATGAATAACAATCCCATACCCGGCCACTGGAAAACAGTCTCAGTGATGATCGCGAATGCGATGATAGCCCCGACTTGAAGTCCGATAATCGTGACCACGGGCACAAGCGTATTCTTGAGCGCGTGGCCAAAGTAGACGGCGCGATCGCTCAACCCACGGGCCCGGGCAAACTTGATGTAGTCGGTGCGCAAGACTTCCAGCATCTCTGATCTGACCAGGCGCGTGATCAGCGTCATCTGGAAAAGCCCGAGTGTAATTGCCGGCAGTATCAGCGCCTTCAGCCCGGACCACGTCAGCAGGCCAGTTCTCCAGAACCCAAGGTTGACTGTCTCGCCGCGACCATAGGACGGCAACCAGCCGAGCTTCACGGCAAACAGGTAAATAAGCAGAATTCCGATCAAGAACGTTGGTAGTGAAATGCCGATGAGCGAGATCGACAAAAACAATTTCGATAGCACCGAGTTGCGATGGATGCCGGTATAGACGCCCATCGGAATGCCGAGGAGAATTGCGAATAAGGCCGCAGCGAATGCAAGCTCCAAGGTTGCCGGGAAACGATCGGCCAGTATCGTCGTAACCGGCTGTTTCATCTGATAGGAGGAGCCGAAATCAAGGTTCATGGCCTTCCACACGAACCGGCCGAACTGGACTGGAACCGGGTCGTCGAGGCCAAGCTCCACGCGGAGCTTGACCCGCTCCTCGTATGTCGCGTCCTGACTGACGATCTGGCTGACCGGGTCACCGACAAATCGAAACAGCACGAACGACAACAACGCCACCGCCAGCATGACGAACGTAGCTTCGATCAATCGGCGAATAGTGAAAGCCAGCATCGTGCAGTACTGCTTCCCGGTTGAGTTGCGTCAGGACGTATCTGCGGGCGCTACTTCTTTTTCGCCCACATGAAGAGTATCGAATTGTCGGCGCGTTGCACCATCTCGACGTTCTTCGAAACGCCCCAGGCCAGCGATTGTTGATGCAGCGGGATAAGGCCCACCTCATCATACAGAACCGTGTAGGCGTCCTTGATCATCGCATCGCGCTTGGTTTTGTCACTTTCCGATACGATCTGCTTGGTCAGCGCCTCGATCTTCTGATTGCAATAGCCGCCATAATTGGCACTGCCGCCTTTGCCCTTCTCGTCGCGGCAACCGATGATGTTGGCCAGCACGTTCCAGCTGTCGAAGGAACCCGGTGTCCAGCCAAGCAAATTAAACGAGCTGTCGTAGCCACCCGTTTGACCGGCGAACTCGAAATACTTGGCCTTGGGCTGAGCGTTCAGCGTCACCTTGACGTTGATGCGCGCAAGCATGCCGCCGATGGCTTGGCAGATTGCCGCATCGTTGACGTAGCGATCGTTCGGGCAGTCCATGCGCAATTCGAAACCGTCGGCATAACCTGCATCCGCCATCAGCTTCTTGGCAGCATCGATGTCATAGGGGTAGCGTTTGAGATCGGCGAGCGGCTGAAACAACAGCGGCGAGAGCAGCAGCGCTGACGGCACCGACATGCCGCGCATCACCTTGGATTTGATCGCCTCGATGTCGATGGCCTGATAAAATGCCTTACGCACGCGCACGTCCTTGAAGGGGTTCTTGCCCTTCACGCTCGAATACTTAAGTTCGTCGCGCATCTGATCCATGTTGAGGAAGATCGTCCGCAGCTCGGGCCCGATCATGACATCGGTGGTCGGATTGCTCTTGATGCGCTCGATATCCTGCACCGGCACCGGATCCATCATGTCGATTTCGCCGGTCAACAATGCGGCCACGCGCGTGGCATCCGACTTGATGGTCGTGAAAATCACTTCATCTAGATTGTGGGCCGGCTTGTCCCACCAGCCAGCGAACGGCTTGAACACCGTCTTCACGCCCGGCTCGTGACTGACAACCGTGAAGGGCCCGGTGCCGTTTGCAGTCAGCGCCCAGGAACTGACTGAAGTCGCTTTTGCCGACTGCGGTTGAGTTGCACCGACCTTCTCGGCCCAAGGTTTCGAGAAGATATGGACCACGTCCCATTCGTAATGCAGGATTGGATTGGGCGCGCCCAACTGCACTTCCAGCGTGTGGTCGTCGATCTTGATGAACTTCGCATCGGCCTGGACCTTGTTCTTAACCTGGCTCTCGGGAACCCTGGCCCGATCCATCGACATGATCACATCGTCGGCGGTGAAAGCTTCGCCGCCATGGAACTTCACGCCCTTGCGCAGATAGAACCGCCATTTGAGCGGATCGACGATCTCCCACCGCTCGGCCAACGCGGGAATGACCTTGAGCTCCTTGTCGCGGCGAACAAGCCCTTCCATTACGTTGCTCAGCATGCCCTGGGTAAAGGTTTCATTCAGGGTGTAACTGTCGAGCGCATTGAGATCGCCCTGGAAGGCGAACTTGAGCGTAGTGGCCGATAGAGGCGTGGCCATCAGGCTCGCCGCAATCGCCAAAGCTCCACTCAGACGAACAAATCTCATATACGCGCTCCCGTTTGGTATCCTGTCAGGACCTTAGCTCAGTTGCGGAAAAGGCGAACGCTTTTTCCAGCGTTCGCTTCAGACCTTGCATTTGAGCTCACTTCTTCTGTGCCCAGTAAAACAAGATCTGGTTGTCAGCCCGCTGCGGGATCGACACCGACTTTGCAACACCCCAGGCGAGCGCCTGCTGGTGCAGCGGCAGAATACCGACCTCTTCGTGCACGATCTTGAAAG
>JANMNO010000008.1:0-1962 GCA_031374115.1 Hyphomicrobiaceae bacterium
CAGAAGTCATCGTAGGCGGCGAAACTCGAAAACTTATCCCAATCCTGATGCACGCCGTCGACGACCGTATTGTTCGGCCGCAACAGATCACCATCGAGTTGCAAGTTGTAGGGCGGATCGGCAAAAACGAGATCGATGCTCCCGGACGGCAACTTTGCCAGCTCGCTCAGGCAGTCGCCGCGTAGGATCTGATTGCTTGTCAATCCCTGCACGGAGGATCGAGCGCTGCGCCTGGAAGACGGTCGCGCGCTACGTGGGCTACTCATGAATTGGAACTCTTTCATAAACGCAACGACCGCAAACGATACATCTGCGCCAGCTCGGTTGGCTGGATCACAGTAAACAAACGACTAACGCGCCGGGGCCTAACAAGGGGTTAATGCCACGCTCGCCCCGACTACCATACCGCGATCTTGGCGATGAACAAAGGGCGAACACGAGTTGCATTGCCTCATCTACAGTTAGAGCATGGCCGTCACCGGTCGAGCGAGGCATCCTCGACTAGCCACGCGCACAGATCCGCAAAGGACCAGCCCCAGGCTGACGCCATTTCAGGCACCAGAGATGTGCCGGTCATGCCCGGCTGCGTATTGATCTCGAGGCAGACGAGATGGTTCTTATCTGGGTCGTAGCGAAAATCGCAGCGCGACACGCCTCGGCACCCGACCGCATTGTGGGCTGCCAACGCATGACGCTGAACTGCCTTATAGACATCGGCTGGCAGTGCCGCCGGCAGAATATGCTTTGAGCCGCCGGCTGCGTACTTTGCCTTATAGTCGTAGAACGCCAGATCAGCCGCCGGCACAATATCGATGATCTCGGTGGCCTTGTCGCCAATCACGGAACAGGTCAATTCATGGCCTGCGACGAACTCCTCCAGCATGATATTCCCGTTGAGATGGGGGATCTGGGCGATCGTCTCGGGCGGCCGGTTGGCGCCATTGCGCACGATGACGACGCCAACCGATGAGCCTTCGGCGATCGGCTTGGCGACATAAGGCGGCTCTAGTCCGTGCGCCTTTAACGCGTCATCGCGAGTCATCGTCACACCAGTTGCGACGGGCACGCCAGCTGCCGCCATCGCCAGTTTTGCCCGCACTTTGTTCATGGCAAGCGACGACGCCAGCACGCCGGAATGGGTATAGGGAATACCAAGCACCTCCAGCAGCCCCTGCACGCAGCCATCCTCGCCCCAGCGGCCATGCAGCGCATTGAAACAAACGTCAGGATTGATCTCACGGAGCTGGACTGCAAGATCGCGCCCCGCATCGACATGGGTGACCTTGTAGCCAGCGGACTCGAGCGCATCGGCGCAAGGCACGCCCGACCACAGCGAGACTTCGCGTTCGGCCGACCAGCCACCCATGAGGACCGCTACTTTCACTTTTCACCCACGCGTTGAATTTCCCATTCCAGCTCGACGCCCGAATGCGCTTTGACTCTGTCACGCACGTCTTCGCCCAACGCCTCGATGTCGGTGCTTGTCGCCGACCCAAGGTTGAGCAAAAAATTACAATGCTTTTCGGACACCTGCGCATCACCGCGCTGCAATCCGCGACACCCTGCCGCATCGACCAGTGCCCAGGCTTTGTGCCCGACCGGATTCTTGAATGTCGATCCGCCAGTGCGCGATCGCAAAGGCTGTGACGCCTCACGCTCCGCCGCAATCCGGTCCATCTCCGCAGCAATGATTGCAGGCGCCCCAGGCACACCCGCAAATGTTGCCGCGACAACAACAGCGCCTTCGGGAAGTCGAGCATGGCGATACGTAAAGCCCAGCGCCTCAAGCGCCAAAGTCTTCCTGTCGCCCGACCGCAAAACAATATCGGCGCTGACCAGGACATCAGCGATTTCGCGGCCATAAGCGCCGGCGTTCATCCGCACCGCGCCACCGACCGTGCCGGGAATGCCGCGAAGAAACTCAAGCCCGGCAATGCCGGCGTCACGCGCCGCACTTGCCAC
>JANMNO010000016.1:0-90448 GCA_031374115.1 Hyphomicrobiaceae bacterium
GCTTTGCCCCACAGGTGCTCCCTCTGAGCATCTCAATCCAACGATGACCGATCGCACGGCAAATGTGGCCACAAATTGTGGCCGGGGGGAGATTTGCCCCATTCCAATCTGCACGATTCCCCCGACCGATGCATTGGGCTCTCGTTTGACCGTGCGGTCAGCTCTGGGATGGCACGTTTCGAGACAGTCACTTAATGGCACGAAGTGTGCTCGGGTTGACCGTTGGACGTCTGCTGGAGCGCTGTCATGCTATTTCACCGCCGTCACTTTGTCGCAGCCAGTCTTGGGCTCGGACTGCTGCCGGTCGCTGCTGTTGCAAAACCAAAAAATACAGAACGCTCAGCCGCCAACACGACCGACCTCATCCCGGATAGTGAAAGCGATCAGACTGCGTCTCTGCAACGTCTCATCGATGAAGCCGCCACCCGCAAACTGCCGCTTCAATTGCCGGCCGGCCGTTTCCTCATTCGTACGCTCAACCTGCGACCCGGATCTCGCATCGCAGGCGCAGCCGGCGCAACGATCCTCGCCCACACTGGCAACGGCGCGATGCTGCTTGCCGACGAGACCGATAACTTGCGCCTCGAAGCATTGACGATCGACGGGTCGTCGTCCGCGCTCAATGCCGCGCGCAGCCAGGGCCTCATCACCATTCGACGATCCGCTGCAATCACCCTGCGTGATCTGACCGTTCGCGACAGCTTGATAAACGGCATCGTCCTCGAGCAAAGCGGCGGCCGATTGAACTGCTGCACGATCTCAACCGTCGGCCAAGCCGCCATCTTCAGCACCGATGCGACCGGCCTGGAGATCAGCCAGAACGTGTTCACCGATGCTGCCAACAACGGTATCCTCGTGTGGCGCTCGAAGCAAGGCGAAGACGGCACCATCGTCTGCGGCAATCGCGTCGAGCGGATCGGCGCGGCGGCAGGCGGCACCGGGCAGAACGGCAATGGTATCAACGTTTTTCGCGCCGGCAACGTGCTTGTCACCGGCAACCGCATCGCCGACTGCTCCTATTCGGCGATCCGTGGCAACGCCGCCTCCAACATCCAGATGGTCGGCAACAACTGCCAACGCCTTGGCGAAGTTGCGCTGTACGCCGAGTTCGGCTTCCAGGGCGCGCTGATCGCCAACAACATCGTCGATAGTGCCGCGACCGGGGTCTCGGTGACCAACTTCAACGAAGGCGGACGCTTGGCCGTCATCCAGGGCAACCTCATTCGCAACCTCTTCCGCCGCGAACATGAGCCCGATGACAAACGCGGCGACGGCATCGCGGTCGAAGCCGACGCCGTGATTACGGGCAACACGATCGAGAATGCGGCGACGAACGGCATCATGATCGGCTGGGGCAAATACATGCGCGACGTATCGGCCACGTCGAACCTCATCCGCAACGCCCGCGTCGGCATCGGCGTCACCGGTGACGTCAATGCGGGCGCGGTAATGATCACAGCCAACATGATCTCCGGGTCGAAGGATGGTGCGATTCGCGCATTGAAACTCGGCGTCCCCTACGGCCCGGAGCTCAGCCTCACCACCCGTACCGAAAACGCGCGTGTGCTGATCGAACGCAACATGGCGATCTAGGTGGCAACGCCATCCAGCGCGCGGGCAAGATCGCCGGAGATCCGCGCCTCTCCCACTTCGATGCCGCTGAAATTCTTAAAACGCGGCGGCTCGCCCAGACCCTTGGTTTCCGGAATCACTCTGTTTAATAGAGCCATGATCACGGCCTCCGCCGCGCGCTTGGCGCCATCGTCGATCTTGACCGCAAACCCCAAACCCAAATGCGGGATAGCACCGCAGTAAACGCCCTCGGCACCGGTCTTCATGAAGACGCGGCCGGGTGCTTTGCTCATCACCATCGTATCGAGACGGCCGGGCCCGGCAACCATGTCGGGCGCAACCCAAGCCGCTCTTGTGATGCGCACGGACGCGGCGCGATGTGCCTTGCCGGGTCCTTCAGCCGTGATGAAAGCCGCAAACGCCCGTGCCAGACTTGCCGTTGGAATTGCCCAGTTCGGCGCCGAGCAGCCATCTATGCCGCGAACATCGGAGCCGAGTTCCTCGCCGGTGAACGCGCGCAGAACCTTCACGATGCGCTGTTGCACCGGATGATCGGGCCGCCAATAACCCGCCGGATCTTCCTTGTTGTGAACCGCGCACGCGCACATGCCAGCGTGCTTTCCCGAGCAATTGTTGTGCAGCGAAGTCGGCTTCTTGCCCGATGCTGCGAGTGCCCGCGCAGCCGGCTCGAGCATCGGCTCATGCGCACCGCAGCCGAGTGCTGTATGGTCTAGCTGCGCACGCGCCAGCATCGATGCTGCCAGGGTTGCATGCACTTCAGTACCACTGTGCGAGGCGCAACAAAGCGCGATCTCGCGATCACCGAACTCGAACCGATCGGCGGCACCGCTTTCGATCACCGGCAGACATTGGAACGCCTTCACCGCTGACCGCGGAAAAACCGGCCGTTTGACGTCACCGATGCTGACGACCAGCTCACCGTTTGAGCGGGCTATAGCCAAAGCACCAGAATGCATGCTTTCGACCAGCAGACCGCGCGTGAGCTCGATCAGGACAGGATTGGTCATTTCGCGACGCTTCTCCGTGAATTCGGGTCGAGGCTACACTATAAATGCAAAGGAGCGCACCGTGGATAACTTTGCAGCCATGGGCTTGCCCAGGGATCCGTCGTCCCGCAAATCCGCAGTTGAGATAGCCGCGGTGGGGCGGGACCCAGGCGGCACGATCGGGAGAGCCACAAACATTGAGCGGGGCGGCAAATTCAGCTAGACGCGACCTTAACAATTGAACGCCCGAGCCATTTCCGCATGAATGACGCTGCCATCGCAACTGCCCCTGTTAGCCCGCTCGTCCGCGAGATCGGGCGCCGCCGCACGTTTGCCATCATCTCGCATCCCGACGCCGGCAAGACGACGCTCACCGAGAAGCTGTTGCTGATCGGCGGCGCGATCCAGCTTGCCGGCCAGGTCAAAGCCAAACGCGCCGACCGCAACACGCGCTCCGACTGGATGGCGATCGAACGCGCGCGCGGCATCTCGGTGGTCACGTCCGTAATGACGTTCGAGTACCGCGACACCGTTTTTAATCTGCTCGATACGCCCGGCCACGAAGACTTTTCCGATCACACGTACCGCACGCTCACCGCCGTCGACGCCGCCGTCATGGTGATCGACGCCGCCAAGGGCATCGAGGCGCGCACGCGCAAGTTGTTCGAGATCTGCCGGCTGCGCGACATCCCGATTTTGACTTTCATCAACAAGATGGATCGTGAGATCCGCGAGCCGCTCGACCTGCTCGATGAAATCGAAAAAATGCTCGCGCTCGATACCGCGCCGATGTTCTGGCCGATCGGGCGCGGTCGCGATTTCCGCGGCACCTACGATCTCACCACGCCGCGCATTCGTCAAATCGACAAGGATGCGGACGGCACCCCGGTGTCTGGTCCCGACGATCCAGTGATCGCAGCATTGATGGACGATGACGCGGCCGAACGTTGGCGCGAGGAAGTGACGCTGGTGCAGGACGCCTGCGGCAAGTTCGATCTGAAAGCCTTCCGCGAGGGCACCCTGACGCCGGTGTTCTTTGGCAGCGCGCTGCGCAACTTCGGCGTCCGCGATCTGCTCGACGCATTGGTTGCTTATGCGCCGCCACCACTTTCGCATCAAGCCTCGACCCGCATGGTCGAAGCCACCGAACCCAAGATGACCGGCGTGGTGTTCAAGATCCAGGCGAACATGGACCCCAACCACCGCGATCGCATCGCCTTCATGCGCGTTTGTTCCGGCAAGCTGGTGCGTGGCATGAAGGCCAAGCTCATGCGCACTGGCAAGATCATGGCGCTGCAATCGCCACAGTTTTTCTTCGCGCAGGATCGCTCGATCGCCGATGAAGCTTACGCCGGCGATGTCGTCGGTCTACCGAACCACGGCACATTGCGGATCGGCGATACCCTGACCGAGGGCGAGGATTTGACCTTTCTCGGCATCCCGAGCTTCGCGCCGGAGATCCTGCGCCGCGTCCGCCTCGACGATGCCATCAAGGCAAAGAAGTTGCGCACTGCGTTGCAGGAAATGGCAGAAGAGGGCGTCGTGCAATTGTTTTCGCCGGTTGATGGCAGCCAACCGATCATCGGTGTGATCGGTGCGTTGCAGCTCGACGTGTTGGCGGATCGCCTCGCCAATGAATACGGCCTACCCATCGGGTTCGAGACGATCTCGTTTGAAACCGTGCGATGGGTGGCCGCCAGCGATCCCAAACAGCTCGACGCTTTCGCTGCCAAGAACCGCAATCAAATGGCGCTCGATCTCGATGGCGACCTGGTTTTCTTCGCGCCATCGACCTTCATGCTCAACTGGACACAAGAGCGATCGCCCGAGATCCGCTTCACCGACATCAAGACGAACCTGAAGTCGTAAGTGATCTGAGCAGAGATTGACTGCGAACTGGAACGTTTCCTGTATTTATTCTGGTCGACAGCTGCCAGGCGTCAGTTGCGAACTTCGCCCGTGGCGAGCGCGTTGAGCAGCCGTTCTAGGGTCGCGATTGTCGAATGATCGACGATGCCGTCGACGCGTGCGGGCCTAAAATGACGCTGGAACGCGCGCACCACGGTCGCCAGATGAGCGCCGGATACGCCATCCACATCGATGCCATAACCGTACGTCGCCAACATGGAACGCACGCGATCGCAATCGCTTGGCCCCATTTTGGACTCACGAAGGGTTGCCGGCTGAACCCAATGGCCGACGCCGGCCTTGGCGAGCCAGCGCCACTCGAACTTTTCGCCAGGATCGATCTTACGCAGCGGCGCCACATCCGAATGCGCAAGTACGCGCTCCGGCGCGATCCCGTGGCGGCCCTGAATATCGAGAGAAAGATCGCGCACGGCACGCATCTGCGCCCGCGAAAAAGCGTGATAGCCATCCTCGTGCCCAGGGTTTTGTATCTCGATACCGATCGAAGCCGAATTGATATCGCTTTCGCCTGCCCAATAGGACAAGCCGGCATGCCAAGCACGGAGAGCTTCCGGCACCATTTGCGTGATGCGCCCATCCACGTCGATCACATAGTGACATGAGACTTTGCTTTCGGGGCGCGACAACCAGTCGATCGCCCGTGCAGCACTCGGCATGCCGGTATAATGCATCAGCACGATCGTCGGCTTCAATCCGTTCTTGCGTGCACCGGCGCAAGGCGATGCATGCACACGCGTGACCAGACCGCAATCGGGTTCGAAGGACGCGGCCCGCACCATCACAGCCGGCGCTCCTTGGCGATTGCGGCGTAGGCGGCATTGACCATCGCAAGCTTGGCCGTCGCCACCGAGATGAATTCTTTCGGCACGCCGCGCGCGATCAGCAGATCGGGATGATGCTCGCGAACAAGCTGCCTGAAGCGAGTTTTCAACGTCGCGCTGTCAACATCAGGTGTCAGACCCAATACCGCGTATGGATCGTCGGGGTCGTGAACGAACAATGCGCGCATCGATCTGAATTCGGCTTCCGAAAATCCGAAATGATCGGCTGCGCGCTTGATGCATTTCTCCTCTTCAGGATGCAGGATGCCGTCGGCGGCGGCGATGTGGAACAATCCCTCCAGAACGTCGTGCAGCAGGGCGCGATCGTGGCCCATCAAGGCTGCGACTTTCTCCGCGTAAGCCTCAAAGCCGGCCGTATCCTTCGCCGCTAGAGCGAATATGCGCCTGACATTTATTAGCTCCGACGGCGCCACATCGTGCAGCCGCTCGAACGTTTCCGCTTCGATTTTCAGCGCCACGCCATCGGACTTTGCGAGCTTGGCCGACAACGACACGAGCGCGATCGTGAACGCCACGGAGTTATGACGTGGCGAAGCATCGAGACCCAGAATGCGCCATAGCCGTTCGAGCAGCGTCGGCTTGGCCAGCGTCGCCTCGACAGCGGCATTCTCAGGAAGTTGAGTAGTCAATTGCCACGGCATGATAGTTTGCATAGCGCCATTCGCCGGTAATTTGAAGCGGCCAGCGTCCGGATGGCGCGGGGTTGTACTGCTGGCACGTGCACGGTAGGCGCCTAGTATAAACGGCCGGGTCGTGTGAAGCACTCGTCGCCCTCGGCTGGCGCACGCGAGTAACACGTCCGGTTTGAAAAGAGTTATTCATGCGGCGTTTAGGCGGCAACCACTTTCCGCGCCCGATCTGCGTGCTACTATGCAAGCAAGGTCGGGTTGTTGCGCTTCAATAAGACCAAACGGGAGAGATACCAATGAGAACCCTGTTGTATGGGATTGCTGGCGCGTCCTTGATCGGACTTGCCGCTGGGATGGCGACAGCGCAAACGGCGGAAGATGCCTTTGGCACCTGGAAGCATCCCGAAAACGGCAGCAACGTTGAAGTTTACAAATGCGGCGACGGTTTGTGCGCCAAGATCGTCAAAGTGGTCGACGGCCAAAAGACCGATGACAAGAATCCCGATGCCACAAAGAAGAGCCGCTCCATCGTCGGCCTGGTTATCATGTCAGGCGCCAAGAAGACCGGTTCGAATGAGTGGAAAGGCCAGCTTTACAATCGGGCCGATGGCGGCACCTACTCCGGTACGCTGGTCGTCAAGAGCAAGGGGGCGATGGATCTGTCCGGCTGCACCGCGGTCGTGCTCTGCAAGACGACGACCTGGACACGGGTGAACTGAGTTTACGAGAGTTCGCGTTTGCCGTCCGATCGGACAGCAAGACGTCTGTCTTCCCGGTCGGCCGAGCGGTTAAAACTCGAAGCCTTCGGCTGGAGAATAGTTTACACGAACCGGACCCTCGATCGACACCCACCTCTCTCCATAAGCGTTCCTGGGCCATAAGCGTTCCTGGGCAAGTGCGGCCCAGATTTTGAGGTGGATATTCCACGTCATTTCCGTTCGATATCCTCGTTCCAAAATCAACAAAGGCGGAGGAGCATCGCGCTCCGCCGCCTTTGTTTGTCACCAGTCGTAACCGCGCTTACATCTTCTTATAGGCCTCGACGATCGCCTGCCCATCGGCGCCGGCCTTCTTCAGCCAGCCGGCGGTGAGGTCTTCACCGTACTTCTTCAGGCCAGCGGAAAATTCGGCAGATGGCGGCTGCACCTTCATGCCCTTGGCCTTGAGTTCCGTGAGGTACCAGGTGGCCTTTTCTTCGGCAGTCTTCCAGCCGCGGGTTTCCGCCGTTTTGGCAGCCGCGAGTAGGGCATCCTGCTGATCCTTCGGCAAAGCGTCGAACGCTACCTTGTTCACAAAGGTGATGTTCTTCGGGATCCACGCCTGTGTGTCGTAAAAGTGCGTGAGGCTCTCCCACACCTTGCTGTCATAGCCGGTCGAGCCGGACGAAATGAACGAGTTGACCACGCCGGTTGCCAAAGCCTGCGGCAGTTCTGCGGCCTGGATCGTCACCGGCTGCGAGCCAGCCAGCTCAGCGATGCGTGTGGTGCCGACATTGTAAGAGCGAAACTTGAGGCCCTTCATGTCCTCGACCGAATTGAGATCCTTCTTGGCGTAGATCCCTTGGGGGCCCCACGGCACCGCCATCAGCAGCATCAGTCCTTGCGCTGCAAGCTTCTTATCGATGGTCGGACGCGAAGCCTTGTCGAGCTTCGCTGCATCTTGAAAACTTGTTGCCAGGAACGGCACCACATCAATGCCAAAGGCAGCATCCTCGTTCTCGTGAAGCGAGGTCAGTACTTCGCCGATCTGCGCTTGGCCGGTCGCGACCGCGCGTTTGATCTCCGGCGCTTTGAAGAGCGATGCACTGCCGTGCACGGTGATCTGCAGCTTGCCACCTGTCGCCGCTTCCACGTCCTTGGCAAACTGCACCAGGTTTTCGGTGTGGTAGTTCGAAGTGGCGTAGGCAGCAGGTAGATTCCATTTGGTTTGTGCGCTGACGGGGCTCGTTAGTCCAGCGGCGATGGCTGCGGCGGCAAGCGCAAATTTTAGTCGTCGATCGTGTTGCATGCGATTGGTCGTCCTCTCCACACGGGTTCTAGTTGCATTGTAGCCGCCCGGTTACCCGGGGAAAATCAATCTCGGAAGCCACATCACGATAGCCGGGAAGGCCGTGATGAGTGCGACAGCGACAACCAGCAGAAAAAAGAACGGCAGGGCCGCAATCGCAACTGTGTTGCTATCCTTTCCGCTCATCGTCTGCAGCACAAACAGGTTGAAGCCCACTGGCGGCGAAACCTCTGCCATCTCGACGATCAGCACCACGAAGATGCCAAACCAGATAAGATCAAATCCAGCTTTTTGGATCATCGGCAGAACCACGGCCGTGGTCAGCACGATCATTGATATTCCATCAAGGGCGGCGCCCAACAGAATGTACATGACAGTCAGCGCCGCGATCAGCGCGAACGGGCTCAAATTCATGCCGTCAACCCAGCCGGCGAGCGCCACCGGTATACCGGTGTAGCCCATCGACTGCTTCATGAACGATGCCCCAGCCAGAATCAGCATAATCATGCAGGTGACGCGCGTCGTCCCCATCACACTGTCCCAGAACGACTGCCGGTTGAGCACGCCGCCCCACCACGCGAGTGCAAGTGAGCCGAGCACACCCCAGGCTGCACACTCGGTTGCCGTCGCCCAGCCCACCAGCAGCGCAACGAACACCAGCGTTATTAAAAGCATCAACGGTATCAGGTTCGCGGATTCAGTGACCTTTTGGCGTAGGGTCATGATCGGCTCCGGTGGCGGCATCTTCGAGGGGTTCAAGACTGCCCAGAGTGCAATGTATCCGGAGTACAGCGCCATCACGAGAAAACCAGGCAGGAAGCCAGCCAGAAACAGTTGGATGATCGAAACGTTGGCCGCCACCGCATAGACGACCATCGTGATCGACGGGGGGATCAAAATGCCGAGCGTTCCAGCACCGGCCAGCGAACCCAACGACAGCATCTCGTCGTAACCGCGTTTCTTCAGTTCCGGTAACGCGATCTTGGCAACTGTTGCTGTGGTGGCTGCGGACGATCCCGACACCGAGCCAAACAGGCCCGAGGCCAGCACGTTGACATGCAGCAGCCGGCCCGGCACGCGACCGAGCCAGGGTGCAAGCCCGCGGAACATCTCTTCGGAGAGTTTCGTTCGGAACAGGATTTCGCCCATCCAAATAAAGAGGGGCAGCGCGGCCAGCTCCCAGGAGGCGCTGTTGCCCCAGATCGTGGTGGCGAGTACCGAGCCAGCCGGAATACCGCCGACGAACATCATGCCGAGCCACCCGACCGCCATCAGACTGATGGCGATCCACACGCCACCGGCCAGCAGGCCGGCAAGCGCGGCAAACAGCAGGGCTGCGATCTCGAGGAGCTGAAAACCAGAATAGAGCATGACGTTCCCTTAGACGGCGCTGGATACGGCACGTTCGATGGCTTCTTCCGCGGTCTTGGGCGGCTCTTTTTCGTAGCGCGGTTTGTTGCCCTTAAGGACGTGGATCAACTCATCGGCCATGGCGATGGCGAGAAGCACCAACCCGCCACAAAATGCCAATTGGGGGACCCACATCGGCACCGGAACGACGCCCTGGGCCCGATCGTTTGTCAGCCACGAATAGTAAGTGAAGGCCGTCGCATACCATGCGAAGTAGATGATGAACCCGAGGCCGATGAGCAACGCAATGACCTCGACGATCTGGCGCTTGCGCCCGGTAATCCGATCAATCAACAGGCCAACGCGGATCATCTCGCCAGACTTAAACGTATGAGCGAGCCCGAGAAAGCTCATGGCCGCCATCAGCCAAGCGGCGAATTCATCGCCAGCTGGGATGTTGACCCCGAACTCGCGGCCAATCGACATGATCATCATGATCGCGAAGATTGCGATCAGACATAGCCCGGCTGCATAGCCGGCCCACAGATACATCGCATCCAGAGACCGTCGCATATATCCCCCAAGACTGACCGCACATCATAAACTTGCCGCGGCCCGCGCCGCCTGATCATAGTGACCCGACAACGCGCGCAACAGCGACCCCAGGTCCGATAGCATCGGATCGGGCAGGCCAGTGGACTTAACAGGACGAACCAGCAAACGCTCACGGACCGCGTGATAGCGATCGCAGGCCTCCGTGCCGCCTTTGGTCGCAGCGATCAGCTTTTCCTTGCCCAACTTGGTCGAGGTAACGAGGCCGGCAGCAACAAGTTTTTTCACCGCGTAAGTGATGACGTGTGTGTCCTCGATGCCAAGAACGAGACAAAGATCAGCCAACTTCTTCGGACGCTGGCGATGGCGCACACTGTGTAAAACCAGGACTTCGAGTGGTGAAAGATCAGGCACGCCAGCGGCCTCCATGCAGCGTACCATCCAGCGGTGGAATGCATGGACTGCGAGCGACAGACCGAATTCGACTTCTGAAAGTCCCGGCAGCACGCCTGCTGCAAGATGAGAGGATGATACGATCGGGCCGACTTCATTGCGGGTCAGCGCGGAAATGGCAGCAGCCCGGCGCGCCGCTTTCGGCATCGCCTGATCAAGCCGTTTCGATCGCTCGCTGCCCATCGTTCCTGCTGTCATGCGAGAGTGTCTATGCCGACAACCTGTGGCGTCATTGATAATTTGTCAATATATTGTTGACGTTTTTTGTCCGATGGGCGAATTTCTGGCTGACGTTGACAATGTTTTCAGCCGTGAGGATCATGCCATGACATCCCAACCGTCGAAAACGCGCGCGGGCAAATGGAATTTCTGGATCGATCGCGGCGGCACATTCACGGACGTCGTAGCGCGCACACCGGCCGGTGACATACTCGCGCGCAAAGTGCTGTCGGAGAACCCCGGCGTTTATGACGACGCAGCGCTCGAAGGCATCCGGCAGTTCTTAGGCGTCGCGTCCGACGCTTCGATCCCGGCCCACTCGATCGAAACCGTCAAGATGGGCACCACGGTCGCGACCAACGCGCTGTTGGAGCGCAAAGGCGAACGCACGCTGCTGGTCATTACGCAGGGGCTGAAAGATCAACTGGAGATCGGCTATCAGGCGCGGCCCGACATCTTCGCCAAGGAGATCATCAAGCCGGAGATGCTCTATACGCGGGTAATCGAGGCGGCCGAGCGCGTGCGCAGCAATGGCGTCGTGGAGATGCACCTCGATGAAGCCGCCCTGGAGCGCGATCTGCATGCGGCTCTAGCTGGCGACATCAAGTCTGTAGCGTTTGCGTTCATGCACTCGTACGCCTATCCGGCACATGAAAAGCGCGCCGCCGAAATCGCCCGCAAATTGGGCTTCACCTATGTAGCTGCGAGCCACGAAGTCTCGCCCCTGATCAAGATCGTCGGACGCGGCGACACCACGGTGGCGGATGCCTACCTGTCGCCAATCCTGCGGCGGTACGTGGATAAGGTTGCTGGAGCATTATCCGCCCCCGGCGGCCGGCTCCCTGCAGGGGAGTCGCCGGGGGCAAATGTAAAAGTCATGTTCATGGCCTCTTCGGGAGGTCTCACATCTGCCGATTTGTTTCTTGGCCGCGACGCGATTTTGTCCGGTCCTGCAGGCGGCATCGTCGGCATGGCAGAGACGGCAAAACTGGCTGGCTTCGGCAAAGTCATCGGCTTCGACATGGGCGGCACGTCGACCGACGTTTCGCATTTCGCCGGCGACTATGAACGCTCGTTCGAAACCGAGGTCGCGGGCGTGCGCATGCGCGTGCCGATGATGCGCATTCACACGGTCGCAGCAGGTGGCGGCTCGATCCTCTTTTACGACGGCAACCGTTTCCGCGCCGGTCCTGAAAGCGCAGGGTCGAATCCGGGCCCGAAGTGCTACCGCCGCGGCGGACCGCTGACCGTCGCCGACGCCAATGTCATGGTCGGCAAGCTGCAAGCCTCGCTGTTCCCCAAGATCTTCGGACCCAATCGCGACCAGCCGCTCGACGAAGTAGCGGTGCGCGCGGCATTCGAGGAGATGGCGAGCCGCATCAACGCCGACACCGGTGAGAAGCGCTCGCCCGAGCAAGTTGCCGACGGATTTATCCGCATCGCGGTCGAGAATATGGCGAACGCGATTAAGAAGATCTCGGTCCAGCAGGGCTACGACGTCACCGAGTACGCGTTGCAGTGCTTTGGCTCGGCCGGTGGGCAACACGCATGCCTGATCGCCGACACGCTCGGCATGGAAACGGTGTTGCTGCATCCGCTGTCGGGACTGTTGTCGGCATACGGTATGGGGCTCGCCAACATCCGCGCGAGCCGCGAAGAATCGATCGAAACGCTGCTTGATGAAGCAACGCTCGCACGCATCAAGACGCTCGGCACCGAATTGTCGAAGGTAGTGCTCGACCAGATCCTCCAGCAGGGCGTCGAGAGCGAGCAGGCAACCGTCACTACACGGGTTCACGTGCGCTACGACGGCACCGACAATGCGCTGCCGGTCGAACTCGGTACGATCAAAAACATGCGCACCGTGTTCGAAGCCGAGCATCGCCGCCGCTACGGATTTGTCTCGCCGGAGAAGCACGTTTTCGCGGCGACCATAGAAATCGAAGCGCAGGGTGGCGGCGCGAGCATCCTGGAGCCCGATCTGCCGATCGATGGCAATGGGATACCCGCCTCGCGCACCACAACGCGGTTCTTTTCCGGTAACGCCTGGCACGATGCCCCCGTCCATTTCCGCGATGCCTTGAAGCCAGGTCACAAGATCGTCGGCCCGGCGCTCGTGATCGAGCCGCATCAGACTGTTTCGATCGAACCTGGCTGGAACCTCGAAGTGACGCCGAAAAATCATCTCGTGCTGCGGCGCGTGGTTGCACGCAGCGTCGAACGTCTCGGCGCCAAAGCCGACCCGATGTTGCTTGAAGTCTTCAATAACCTTTTCATGTCGATTGCCGAACAGATGGGCGAAGCACTGCGCAACACCGCACAGTCCGTCAACATCAAAGAGCGGCTCGACTTCTCGTGCGCGGTGTTCGATTCAACCGGCGCGCTCGTCGCCAACGCGCCGCACATGCCGGTGCACCTGGGCTCGATGGACAAGTCCGTCGAAACGATCATTGCCATGAACAAGGGCACGATGAAGCCCGGCGACGTATACATGCTGAATGCGCCTTACAACGGCGGCACGCATCTGCCCGACATCACGGTGGTAACCCCTGTGTTCGCGCCATCTTTGATGGCGCCCGGCGACTCCCCTGCGGGGAGCCGGCCGCCGGGCGCGGGAAGACTGTCCCAGGCGGCCGGCTCCGCGACAGCGGAGTCGACTTGGACCAGCAAAGACCCGGCCGCCGGAGACGGAGCACCGCGCCAGCCCTTCTCCTCCCCCCTTGAGGGGGAGGAAGATGCGGCTCGAATTTTCCACCTTCAGGAAAATTCGAACTTGCCGCATCAGGCGGGGGGTATGGCCGCCACAGCCAATGCCGGACAAGCTACCCCCCACCCCGGCCCTCCCCCTCAAGGGGAGAGGGAGGGAACACATCAGCAGGGAGCGGGGGCGCATCCCGCAATTCTTTTCTACGTCGCAAGCCGTGGCCATCACGAGGACATTGGTGGACTGACGCCCGGTTCGATGACGCCGAAGGCAACCCACATCGACGAAGAGGGCGTCTACATCGACAACTTTAAGCTCGTCGATCAGGGCCGCTTCCTCGAAGCCGAAACGCACGCGATGCTATCAGGCGCCAGGTATCCCGCACGGCGCCCCGACAAGAACATCGCCGATCTGAAAGCGCATGTCGCCGCCAACGCACGCGGCATGGCGGAACTCGACAAGATGGTCCATCACTTTGGGCTCGACGTCGTGCGCGCCTACATGAACCACGTGCAGGATAACGCCGAGGAGAGCGTGCGCCGGCTGTTGTCGCGTCTGAAAGACGGTCACTTCCGCGTCGAGATGGATCAGGGAACGCACGTCGAAGTACGCATCACCGTCGATCAGAAAAACCGTTCGGCGGTCGTGGATTTCACTGGCACCAGTCCGTCACCGGCGAACAACTTCAATGCTCCGGCGCCGATCACGCGAGCTGCGACCCTCTACGTGTTCCGCATCATGTGCGACGAGCACATCCCGATGAACGCAGGTTGCCTCAAGCCGATCACGCTGAACATTCCAGCAGGCTCGATGCTGGCTCCTGTTTATCCGGCGGCCGTTGTCGCGGGCAACGTCGAGACTAGCCAGATCGTCACCAACTGCCTGTTGGCGGCGCTCGGCGCTATGGGGCCGAGCCAAGGCACGATGAACAACCTGACGTTCGGCAACGACCGCGTGCAGTACTATGAGACCATCTGCTCGGGCTCGCCTGCCGGTTACTTCTCCGATGGGCGCGGATTCAACGGGACATCGGGCGTGCACGTTCATATGACCAACACGCGGCTCACCGATCCCGAAATCCTGGAGCTGCGCTATCCAGTGTTGCTCGAGACCTTCGGTATTCGGCGCGGATCGGGTGGCGTCGGCAAATGGCGCGCAGGCGATGGCACCTACCGCCGCATCCGTTTCCTCGAACGCATGGATTGCGCGATCCTGTCGGGCTACCGGCGGGTGCGTCCGTTCGGGCTTGATGGCGGAGCACCGGGGCAATGCGGCCGCAACGCCGTTCGGCGCTTATCCGGCGTCGAGGAGGAACTGCAAGGCTGTGACCAGACCATATTGGAGATCGGTGAAGCCATCATCATCGAAACGCCAACCGGAGGTGGGGTCGGCCACGCCTGAAACGCAATCAGGCAACAAAAAAGCCGCCAGTATCTTGGAAGCAGATCAACTACGAGATACGGTCCGCCCCGGTTCCGTTAAAACCCCATATTTCGCCAATCCAACCAGGAGTTACGTAGCATGGCCATTCAAGTCGGCGACAAGCTGCCAGAGACGACCTTCACCGTGATGGGCGAAGACGGTCCGAAACCGATCACCACGAGCGAGATGTTCAGCGGTAAGAAGGTCGCATTGTTCGCCGTGCCAGGTGCCTACACGCCGACATGCAGCAAGCAGCACATGCCGGGCTTCGTTGCCAATTCGGCCGAGTTCAAGGGCAAAGGCATAGACGCGATCGCCTGCACAGCCGTCAACGACATTTTCGTCCTGACGAACTGGGCGAAAGACACTGGCGCCGAAGGAAAAATCACCATGCTTGCCGATGGTAGCGCCGATTTCGCCAAGAAGCTTGGTCTTGACATCGATCTCAACACTCGCGGCCTGGGCGTACGTTCTAAGCGCTACTCGATGGTCGTCGACAATGGCGTCGTTTCAGTCTTGAACATCGAGGATGCTCCCCCGCAACACGACAAGTCGAGCGCCACAACGCTTCTATCCTGCAAATTCTGAGCTGTTGATGAGCGGGCGGTGGCTTATCTGCCGCCCGCGTTGCTGGTTTCGACGGCATTCGATCCAGCGCGGATCAATTCGTCGGACCGCAAAAAAGCTTCGACATCGGGCGCGATCGGCGGGGCCGTGACATCGGCGCCAACCTCTTGGAGCAACCGCTCGATCGGCAGGAAAGCTTTCGTTCGCCGATCGTATATTCCGCCCTTGAACATTGCACGCGACGCGACCTGACCAGAACGCGGGCCGGTGGAGAAACGCAGCACTTGCTCCATCACGACCGTGACGTCGGTCCAAGCCAACAGCCGGGTTTCGAGATCGAACTTATCGAACACGCGCAACTCGCGCCGGAACCGGATAGCAATGCCGCTGGCGATCGGCGTCCAGCGCCGCTTTATGAGAACTTTCCACAGACCGGTGCGGACCATAAAATCGAGCCGTCCGAGATCCATGATCGTCAGATAACGCCCGTTGTTCATATGCAAAGACAGGTCGAGATCGGTGGGCCAAACCCGAAAACTCAAACGCGATACTTCATCGGGCTGCGTCAGTGATGGCCGAAACCACGCCGTCGCCAAGTACCAGATCAATCGAATCCATAGGTTCATGCATTGGGTTCCCTGCTCTATTCGTGCGGGTACCGCTACAAGTGGTTTGCAGCAAGGGCGCAAAGTTGCACAGGATGATCACCACTTCGTGTCAAGCCTCGACGCATCGGCGAGCGCTAACGGTAGTGTCTCGGCGAAGATCGCAAGATCGGCTGGCAATCCCGCACTGACACGAATGCAACGATCCATCGGTGCGACGCCCGGCATGCGAACGAACACGTCGCGCGCGATCAAGGCGTTCAAAACGCGCTTGGCGAACGCACCATCTCGCTTGCAGTCGATGGCGACGAAGTTGGTTGCCGACGGCAATGCCTCGAGGCCGTTGTGCGATGCGATTTCTGCGATGCGCACTTTCGATGCCGAGACTTTCGCTACCACATGGCGCAGGTACGCTTGATCCTTGATCGCGGCCAGTGCGCCCGCCTGCGCAATGCGTGACACGCCGAAATGATTACGGATCTTGTCAAAGCTCTTAATGACGTTGGCCTCGCCCAGGATGTAGCCGATGCGCGCGCCGGCCATCCCGTATGCCTTCGAGAACGTGCGAAAGCGCAGCACCTGAGGGTTGTTCATATCAAGTTTCGGCAACACGTCCTCGGGTGCAAAATCGCCGTATGCTTCGTCCAGGCACAGCACCGCCCCTGGCGGCAAACGATCGATGAAACTTTGAATGTCGGACGCCGGCCACCACGACCCCATCGGGTTGTCCGGATTTGACAGATAGATCATCCGGGCATTTTCGGCACGCGCGAGGGCGAGCAAGGCCTCCGGATTTTCGCGATCGTTTTTGTAGGGCGCAAAGACCAAGCGGCCGCCGTATCCCGTTACGTGGAAATTGAAGGTCGGGTACGCGCCGCGCGACGTGGCCACCACCTCGCCCGGATCGAGGAACAGCCGCACAGCATAACCGAACATGCCGTCGATGCCTTCGCCGACCATGACGTTGCCGGGGGTGACGCCGTGGTGAGCTGCGATTGCCACCTTGAGATCGTGATTTTCCGGGTCACAGTACATCCACACGTCGGCAGCTTCCGCTGCCATCGCCGCAATAGCCCTTGGCGACGGGCCGAACACGCTCTCGTTGGCGCCAATGCGGGCCCGAAACTTTGCGCCGCGCGCTCGCTCCTGCGCCTCGGGTCCGACGAATGGCACAGTCGAGGGCAAATCGGTGCACAGAGTAGCTTGGCGTGGCGCGGGGATACGCTGTTGCACGAGAGTGAACTCCTGGAGGCTGCCAGCATTGTCAGCGCAGTTCTTAGCGGCAGCCAGCTACGCTTACAACAGGCCTAGGTCGGCTAGGTCCTTGCGCATTTTCGGCGGCAGTTTCGTTACGCTATCACGCGCACTGCCAGTGAGATCAGCCGGTGCGTCATCGGCCGTCAGATAGCGCCAACCTTGAAATGCCTTGCGAACGGCTGGGCGCACCGGGATCAATTTTGCGTCGAGTATGAATAGACAACAAGGCGTGCCGTCGTCCTTTGTGCCGCTATCGAACCCAGTGATCTGCTGGCGCACCTGAATGATCCCCTTGATCACCCAGTACAGCGAGCCTTTCCCGGCGATCTCGTCCTGGCGCTTGGGCGCCATGCGCGTGGTGTGAAACAGGCGCGGCACCTGATACGCCCGCTTCTGCTCGGCGAGGCGGCCGCGCTGCCAATGCGCCAAGTCGTCGATGCTCTCCGCGCCGACGCACAGCTTGATGATGTGAAGCGTCATCCGTCCGCTCGTCTCCCCTGTGGCGTCAAGTAATCATCAACCGGCCGTCGCCTGGCCGTTGCCCGCATGGACGGAATTGCCGTTCGCTGCTCCCGGTACTCCGGAAAGCGCGAGTTGCGGCCTGGCGACGATGCCCAGCCGTTCCTCTGCCGCGGACAGAATTTGCCCCAACAGTTCGGAGTACCGTATGCCGGCAAAACCCGCCATGATGTTCAGCTTGCCATCCCAACACCAGCCAGGATTGGGATTCACTTCCAGCAGCTTGACCTCCCCATTGGCATCGGCGCGGAAGTCGAACCGCGCGTACTCCCGGCATCCAAGGCGTTCAAACAGACGCGCAGAGTGTTCGATCATCTGCGCCTGGATATGATCCGGCAACTGCGCCTCATGATACTTTATCTGCGTCCAGTAGGGGCTGTCCGGCTCCCACTTGGACTCGTATCCGAGGATCTTCGGTAGATTTGGGTCGAGCCGGGAGAAATCAACTTCGAGGATCGGCAGCGCCCGCAAATTCTGATCCGGGTTGCCAACCATGCTGACCGAATATTCGGCACCCGGCAGATACTCCTGCACCAGCACGGGACGGCGCGGGAACTCGGTCCGCAGCCGCTCCAGATAGTCGAGCAGTGCGCCTTTGTTGCGAACCACGGCATCCTTGGTGATACCTTGCGAGCTGTCGCCATAGTTAGGCTTCAGGATCGCCGGGAACACCGACGGCAAGGTCGCACCCTGATCGGTCGGCCGAACATAAGTCTCGAGCGGCACCGGCACATCGAGCGATGCCGCAACCGCGCGCACGAGCCCCTTGTCGTAACAGGCAGCCAACGCCGGCGCTGCAGCGCCCGTATACGGAATGCCCAGCACATCGAGGAGTGCCGGTACATGCAGCTCCTTGAACGGATCGTTGTTCCAGCCTTCATCGCAGAAATTCAACACGAGATCGGTGCGCAGGGCGCCGAGATCACGCTCCAGCGTCGCGTGATTGTCGAGGAAGCGGAACTTGTAGTTCGGCAGTTCCGATAGCGCGTCCTTGAGACGGCGCACCGTATCGAGGTCTTCCGGATTGAACGTGCCGCCGCGTTTCACCTGGTCTGGCAAGCGGGGATCGCCCATCAGCACCGTGACGTCGATCTGCTGGACGCGGCCCTTCGCCTTACGGGCCGGCAACTGCGGTGCGTCGGCGGTGAGCAGGATGCGCCGCGCCATCATACCGAGATCCTGGTCGCGGTCGGACTGGGCTTCGACGTGACCATGATGGCGGACGTTGCGAAAACCGCACTTTTCCAGCAGACGGGTGATGCCGTCGCGGGTGTACAGGCGCTCGGCGTAGAATTGGTCGGCGATGACGCCGCTCTCGTCGTGCACGATGACTTCGCGGCTGATCAACCGGTCGCCATCCTGGCTTATCGAGCGTTCGCGGCAGACGAAATGATGTTCGTCGATCCACTCCCACGAGCGGCGGTCGAAGTGCTCGGCCATATGGGCGCCATCGGTGATGTCGAGCACGATCTGGCCGGACGGGCGCAGAATCTTGCCGACCATCGTTAAAACTTTCTCGTCGTCCTTCTTGTTTGAGAAGTAACCGAACGAGTTGCCCATGATGGCGACGCAATCGAACGTGCTCTCCGGCAGTCGTGGATTGCGCGCATCGCCTTCCTTGAATATGACCTGCAAGCCTTCGCTCTGCGCGCGCTTTTTGGCGAGCCGGATCAGATAGCGGGACCGATCGACGCCATTGACTTGTCTGAAGCCGCGACGGGCAAGCTCGATGCAATGGCGGCCCTGGCCGCAGCATAGATCGAGAATGGTGCTATGCGGTTGAATTGCCGCCGCCGACATGATGAAATCGACTTCCCGTCGTGTATTTTCGCTATTTTCGACGACGTCGCCGTCGGTCTTGACGTACATCGCGTTGAACAGCTTGCGCCACCATTCGGCCGGCAGGTGCGCCTCGAGGTCGCCGACTGGACCGAGGCATGAGCGCACCGGCTGGCGCTTTGGCCGCTTCGCCTTGGCAGCTGTTGCCATGATGGACGAAAACCCTCCCCTAGCTGCCCGCAGTTTTCGCGGTGAGACGATGGTCTCTGATCGTCGCGATCCTTATCGCGCTGCAAGGTCATTGCAAGCACGAATTTGGGAGCTATCGGCGAAGTTACGAGATGCAATTGCGCTGCCGCTCGTCTTTAATTTGCGCCAGGCGCGCACGCGCGCTGTTTGGAACGATAAACGCAAAGGCCCCGGAGCTTTGCTCCGAGGCCTACCTATCCACAGATAACATGATGAGGTTTGATTATTGCTTCGGTGGCTGCGCACCACCTGGCGCCGTCTTCTCCGCTTCGACCTGCTTTTTCACTTCAGGATCGACATATTCGAGTGTCGCCTTGCTGCGCAGACCATCAAGCGTCTCCTGCGCTTTCTTGTGCATGAGCGACGCGATGATGCGCTCCTTCACGGCGGCGAACTCTGGGATCGTTGGGGCCGGCTTTTCACGGCGATCGTCAAGACGGATGATGTGCCAGCCAAACTGGGTTTGAACTGGCGTCGAGAGCTCACCTTTTTTCAGTTTGAATGCCGCTTCTTCGAACTGCGGCACCATCTGTCCTTTGCCGAAGTAGCCGAGACTTCCGCCTTCCTCCTTGCTTCCAGGATCAAGTGAGTTGGCCTTGGCGGCCTCGGTAAATGCTTTTTCGTCGCCGGCCGTGAGCTTGGCCGCAATGTCCTTGGCCAGCGCCTCCTCCTTCACAAGGATGTGACTGGCCTTGACCTCTTCCTCAGGCTTGGCCTGAGCGAGTTGGGCTACTTGAGCATCATAAAGCTTGCGCGCCTCGTCCTCGGACACCGAACTCTTCACGCTGGTGTCGAAGTAGGTTTCCCGCAAGGCACGGCGGCGCCAGTATTGGAGCCTTTCATCGAATGCCGCTCCGGTACCCAGCTTCTGGGATTCGGCAGCATCCGCGAACAACTGGTTCTCGATGAGATACTCGATCAAGACCCGACGGCGCGTCGCCTCGGGCAGATTGCCGATATCCGCGCCAATCTCGGCCTCAGCGTACTTCAAATCGCTCTCGGTCAAATTCTTGCCATTGACCTTCGCGACGACCTTTTCCTGAGCGGTGGCCATGGGCGCAGCTAGCGGAGCGGCGAGCATGAAGCCGGCGGCGATTGCGCGGAGCAGACGGTGATGACGCTTTTTGACTGTCACAGGTACATTCCTTGATTAGATGTCGGATTCGCATGTTTTTCGGGCGCTCATAAACCGGCGCCAACTCGATTGCCAGTTAACAAATGGACACGTGGCAGTATTACGGCCACCGCTGGCGGCCATTGTTGCGTCATTCATTGACATTCCAGGGGGGCAGTCCTTATTTCACTGAAACGAAGCGGGGCTGTCAGGCCACCGGGAGCTTCGGCGCGGACGGGCAGTTGCCCTGAACAATGGCCCAAGCGATCTGCGACCTGATGATGTTCGTCCTCCACCCACCAGATTCTCTTCCCGGCAATGCCGGGAGCGGCGATTTTCGCCGATCAAACACGAAGCTTGAGGAATATACGCATGGTTTCCCTGGGTGCGCTCGCCGCAAAGGTGTTTGGCTCCTCCAACGACCGCCGAATCAAGACGTACCGGTCGAAGGTCGACGCCATCAATGAGTTGGAACCTGAAGTTGCAGCGTTGAGCGATGAGGACTTGCGCGCGCGCACCGGGGCGTTTCGCCGTCAGATTGCCGATGGCGCGAGCCTCGACGATATCCTGGTGCCGGCATTTGCCACGGTTCGCGAAGCCGCCAAGCGCACCCTCGGGCAGCGGCACTTCGACGTTCAGCTGATCGGCGGCATGGCGCTCCATCAAGGCAAGATCGCGGAAATGAAGACCGGCGAGGGCAAGACGCTCGTCGCGACGCTAGCGGTCTATCTCAACGCCTTGAACGGCCTCGGCGTGCACGTCGTGACCGTCAACGATTATCTTGCCGGCCGTGACGCGGAATGGATGGGTGCCGTTTATCGGTTCCTCGGCCTCACCGTCGGCTGCATCGTGCACGACATGGACGATGAACAGCGCAAAGCCGCCTACGCCTGCGATGTCACCTATGGCACTAACAACGAGTTGGGCTTCGACTATCTGCGCGACAACATGAAAATGAGCCGCGAGGAGATGGTTCAGCGCGGCCACGTGTTCGCAATTGTCGACGAGGTCGATTCGATTCTGATCGACGAAGCGCGCACACCGCTCATCATCTCCGGTCCACTCGACGATCGTGCCGACTTGTATGTGGCAATCGACAAGGTGATTCCATCGTTGGTCGCGGGCGACTTCGAGCTCGACGAGAAACAGCGCACGGTTTCTCTCACCGAGGCTGGCAACGAGCACATGGAGAAGTTGCTGGAAGAGGCGGGTCTGCTCACGCCCGGCGGCTCGCTTTACGACATCGACAACGTGACCACGGTCCACCACGTCACGCAGGCGCTGAAGGCGCACAAGCTTTTTCTTTGCGACCGCGACTACATCGTAAAGAACAACCAGGTCGTCATCATCGACGAGTTTACCGGCCGCATGATGCAGGGCCGGCGCTATTCTGAAGGGCTGCATCAGGCGCTGGAAGCGAAAGAGCGGGTCGAAATCCAGCCTGAGAACCAGACGCTGGCGTCGATCACATTCCAGAACTACTTCCGATTGTACGACAAGCTTGCAGGCATGACCGGCACCGCGTCGACCGAAGCGAACGAATTCCTCGACATCTATAACCTCGACGTCCTCGAAATTCCGACCAACCAGCCGGTCGGCCGCCTGGACGAAGACGACGAAATCTACCGCACCGCTCGCGAGAAGTGGGAGGCGATCATAGCCGAAATCGAGCGGGCGAAGGAGCGTAAGCAACCAATCCTTGTCGGCACAGTGTCGATCGAAAAGAGCGAACTGCTCTCCGAGATGCTGAAAAAGAAGGGCGTCGAGCATCAGGTTCTCAACGCCCGCTTCCACGAGCAGGAAGCCTCAATCATCACGCAAGCGGGGCGCCCCGGCTCGGTGACGATCGCAACCAATATGGCCGGCCGCGGCACTGACATTCAGCTCGGCGGCAACGTGCAGATGCGTATCCTCGAAGAGGCCGCCGGGATCGAGGATGGCCCGGAGAAAACGCGCAAAATCGAAAAAATCAAGGAAGAGATCGCAAGAAACCGCGACTTCGTGCGTGCCATCGTCGATACCGTCGAAATCGAGCCGGCAAAAGGCACGCGTCCAGCCAAGACGATCGAGAAACCGGGCGGCCTTTATGTACTCGCAACCGAACGCCACGAAAGCCGCCGCATCGACAACCAGTTGCGCGGCCGTTCGGGGCGTCAGGGTGATCCAGGGCGTTCCAAGTTCTATCTCTCGCTCGAAGACGACCTGATGCGTATCTTCGGTTCCGAGCGGATGGACTCGGTGTTGAAAACGCTGGGCTTGCAAGAGGGTGAAGCGATCATCCATCCATGGATGAACAAGTCGCTAGAGATGGCACAGCGCAAGGTCGAAGCCCGCAACTTCGACATCCGTAAGCAGATCCTGAAATACGACGACGTGATGAACGATCAGCGCAAGGTGATCTTCGATCAGCGCCTCGACATCATGAGTCAGGCGGACGTCAGCGAGACCGTCATCGGCATGCGCCACGAGGTGGTCGAGGGTTTGGTCAAGCTGCATATCCCGGAGGCAGCCTACGCCGAACAGTGGGATGTGAAGAGCCTGCAGGAAGCTATTGCCGGCATCTTCGGCGAAAGCTTGCCGATCGATAGTTGGGCCGCCGAAGAAGGCATCGCCGATGCCGAAATCCGCGAACGCATCATGAAGGCTGTCGACGCCAAGGCTGACGCTAAGGAAACCGAATTCGGCGCCGAAGCCAGTCGCCAGATCGAGAAGATGGTGCTGCTGCAAACGCTTGACCATCTGTGGCGCGAGCATTTGATCACCCTCGAGCATCTGCGCCAGGTGATCGGATTCCGCGCCTATGGACAGCGCGATCCACTCAACGAGTATAAGACCGAAGCGTTCGTGCTGTTCGAGGCGATGCTCGCGAAGTTGCGCGAGGCGGTAACTGGCCAGCTGATGCATATCGAGATGGCCCCGCTCGATGAGCAACCGATCATGCAGCCGGTCGAACTGCCGCCGATGCATGCGCATCACATCGACGCGACGACTGGCATGGACGAGTTGGCGATGGTCGACGCAGTACTGACTGCCGAACGTGAACCACGCCGTCCAGAGCCCGAGAGACGTGCGCCGCTTCAAGTGCGCAAAGCAGAAGGCGGCGTCAATCCGAAAGATCCATCGACTTGGGGGCGCGTCTCCCGAAACGCAACTTGCCCTTGCGGATCCGGCAAAAAATACAAACACTGCCACGGCAGACTGGAATAGACCTCTGCGGGCTCGCCTGCATTGATCGCGATGGCCACGACATGATGAACCGATGCCACTGACAGCGCGCGCCAAAAGCTTCGGGCGCGTTGGCGTGGGCGCGCCGCCGGCACTACCTGGTCAGGCAATCGGAATTCTTGGCGGAACGTTCAATCCACCCCACGACGGGCATGCGCTGATAACCGAAATCGCGTTACGCAGGCTTCGGCTTGATCGGCTCTGGTGGGTGGTCACGCCCGGCAATCCACTGAAATCGAATGGCGGGTTACCGCCCCTCGCGCTTCGCATCGGCGCGTGCAAAGAGTTGATCGACAATCCGCGCGTGGAGGTCACCGGCTTTGAGGAGCGTCTCGGTACGCCGTATACAGCCGCTACGCTCGGATATCTGCGCCGGCGTTTTCCAGGCGTTCGCTTCGTTTGGATCATGGGAGCGGACAACCTGGCGACGTTCCATCGCTGGCAGCGGTGGCGCGAAATCGCCAGGGAAGTGCCGATCGCCGTCGTCGATCGGCCGGGATGGCGTCTCAAGGGAATGTCGTCACCGGCCGCGCGTTCGCTCAGCGCAGCGTTCATTCCGGAGTTGCAGGCAGCTAACCTGGCCCGAATGAAAGCGCCTGCTTGGACGCTGTTGAGTGGCCCGCTTTCGCCGTTGTCGTCGACAGCGCTGCGCGCGGCGAAATCCTGACTGCAGGTGATGCACCGCCGGCATTGATGCCCGTTAACCACACGCTGGAACCATCAGCACGTGGTGACAATTGAATGGTCAACCGAACCGGTTTAGACTAGCAGTTGCGTAAACGTTCATGCCGGTGCGCCGTTGTTGTGTCACGAAGGCCGGTTATGAGGCAAGTGCAGAGCCCCCGCTGCGGGGTGGAGAAACGGCTCCGCGCAGCAGATATGGCAACAGAAGGAACCTTGCCAGCATATGAGAACCGCGCATGAGGGTGCCCACCGCGGCGCCGCTCCAAACGAAGCTGTCGCCAATGCTACGGAGACGAGCTCGTCAAAACTCCTCGATCAGATCACGGTCTGGCTCGACGAGGCCAAGGCTGAGGATATCGTATCAATCGACCTCGCCGGCAAATCCAGCATCGCCGACAGCATGATAATCGCCACCGGCCGCACGGACCGGCACGTCGGCGCGATTGCTGACCAGCTGCAGCAACACCTACGCGATGCCGGCTGCCGCAAGCTGCGGCTCGAGGGCATGCAGACCTGCGACTGGGTGCTCATCGACACCGGTGATATCATAATTCACCTATTCCGGCCCGAAGTCCGCGAGTTCTACAATCTCGAAAAGATGTGGTCCGGCGAGCGTCCGCCAGAGCCGGCATCGCACTAATGAACCAATGCGTATCGTCATCGCGGCGGTCGGACGGCTGAAGAAGGGCCCGGATCGGGACCTCCTCGACCGTTATCTCAAGCGGCTAGCCCAGTCGGGCCGCGCCCTCAGTCTTGCGCCGGTCGATTTGCTCGAGATCGTCGAAGGCCGGGGCGCTACCGCCGCATTGCGTCAAGCCGATGAGGCGGCGCGCCTGTTGAAACTGGCAAGCGGGGTCGAAGCACTGATCGCGCTCGACGAGGCCGGCCGCACACATTCCAGCCGTATATTCGCGGATACGATCGCCAAGTACCGCGATCAAGGCACGCAGAGCATTGCATTTCTGATCGGTGGACCCGACGGTCATGGCGACGAGGTTCGCCGCGCCGCCAGCCTCAAACTAGCGCTTGGTCCGATGACGTTGCCACATGGGCTCGTCCGCATCGTGCTGGCCGAACAGCTTTATCGAGCCACTACGATACTGGCTGGTCACCCCTATCATCGCGACTGAGTTCTCGCTCGCAGGCGAGGTCGTCTCGACTGAGCCGCGCGTAGGTGCGAACGGCGATGGCAGAAAGCACGGTAATGGCGAGCCCACCGGCAACAAAAATGATATTCGCCGCCCAATCGGGTCGCACGCTCGCAACCTTTCCCGAGAAAACGAGAATGAGGATCCCGCCAATGGCGGCGATACCTTGTGCTGCCGCCAGCATCGCTGCGGTCTTAAGATGACGTGGCGCGCGCAAAACGCTGTTGGCGTTGCCGAGCTGCAGCGAGTAGGCAAAGCCTAGCGCTGCGATCAGCGCCATGCCAGATCCATACTGCCAGCCGTGCTGCCAGCGCAGTCCTGACAGCATGTAGACTGCCAGCATCGAGGCAGCGCCGGCACCCCACGTCCATGCAATCAATCGGGCGTTGCGACGTGAAGCAGTGGCGATCGTGCCGGGACCGCGAACGGTTCGTGCTGTCCAATATGGTGCGTTCACTCGCAGGGCCACGAACGTTGACATCACGGGCAGGAACAAAGCGGCGGCGCCGGACATCCACGCCGAACCCGCGCGCGCGCCCATCACCTGACCGATGACGGCCGGGACGAACGCCGCCAAGAGCCAAAGGATGAAGGGCTGCACCGGCATACGCGCATCAACTCGCTTTGTTACGAGGCAATGCGACGTGAAGGAATCAATTTCAAGGCGGCGCCGCTGATTGCGGCCAGCGCCATTGCGCCAAAAAACATTACGTTCTTGGCCGGCCAATCGGTAAAGCGTTCAACTAGGAACCGCTTCATCTGGCCGTCGACCAGAAATCCGATCATCAACACGATCATCCCAACAAGCTGTGCAAGCGCAACAAAACGCGCCATCGTCAACATCGTTTCATCATGACCACCAGCGTTCGACGATTTTGACAGTATGTTCGAGATCGCGAGGCATAACCCGCCGACGGCGACCAACCCTACGACATGCGCGGGCCATTCTTTCCAGCTGAGAACTCCGGTCCCGTACGTTACGAATATAACGAGCGCCGCCCAGGTCCATACGAGCCCCATCGAGCGTGCGCTTTTCGCAGCTAACGTTGCGCGTGGTTCACCCGCCGCTGCAGACGCTGTCAACTCCCGGATCGCCATCAAGGCGAAAAGAATGTTCGTACCGGCTGCGATCGCCAAATGGGCATAGGCCATAGTGACATCACCCGGCCTCGCGGCAGCACTGATCACGAGGACCGCAACGCTCACCCCAATTGCCAGTATCCAAGCGACCATGGAGACATGTCCCATTTCTCGTTTCCAACCGCGCAGTCAACTACCGCAAGTTGGTAAACAATCACTAACACTTTTCGTATGCGCGATACCACGAGACAAACTTAGCCAGTCCGTCCTCGATCGGCGTCGACGGGCTGAAACCGGTATCGCGCATCAGTGCATCGACGTTGGCGAATGTCGTGTGGACATCGCCCTCCTGCATCGGCAGCATGCGCGTACGGGCCGCAACACCCAGCAATCGCTCCAGGATGGCGATCATGTCGAGCAACTCGACGGGCTTGTTGTTGCCGATATTGTAGATGCGAAACGGGGCGGTCGATGTTGCCGGCGTCAGCGTTGAAGCTGCAGCCGTGCCTCGCGCCGGTCGATCGAGTGTCTTGATGATGCCGGCGACGATATCGTCGATATAGGTAAAATCGCGCGCATGCTGGCCATTGTTGAAAACGTCGATGGTGTCGCCCGCAAGCATCGCCTTGGTGAACTTGAAATAGGCCATATCAGGCCGGCCCCAAGGTCCGTAGACCGTGAAGAAGCGCAGACCGGTGACAGGCAACTGGTATAGGTGCGCATACGTGTGCGCCATCAACTCGTTCGAGCGCTTGGTTGCCGCATAGAGGCTGACCGGATGGTCGGTACTTGAGTGATCCTCGGCAAACGGAACGGCGGCGTTCGCGCCGTAAACCGAGCTCGATGAGGCATACACCAAATGTTGCACGCGCAGGTGCCGGCAGCCTTCGAGGATCGACAGGAAGCCGGCGAGGTTGCTGTCGATGTAGGCTGCCGGATTATCGATCGAGTAGCGCACTCCCGCCTGCGCACCCAGATGGACGACGCGATCCGGCCGAACGCCTGAAAACAGCGTTTGCATCGCAGCACGATCGGCAAAATCGCCCAGCACGAAACGAAAGCCTGGTTGGCCTTCGAGCATGGCCAGCCGTGCTTCCTTCAACTTCACGTCGTAATAGGCGTTGAGGTTGTCGACGCCGACGACCGTCTCACCGCGCGCAAGCAGCGCCTGGGCGGTGTGAAAGCCGACGAAACCGGCGGCACCTGTCACAAGAATCGTCATGTACTCACAAACCGATCTGATGGATCGGCTTGCCCGCAAGCCAAGCTTCGATCGCAGCCACCGTTCCGCCATAGAACATCCGGTAGGTCTCTTCGGTCACATATCCCAGGTGCGGCGTCAGAAGTGCGCGCGGCTCCTTGCGCAACGGATGCTCCCACGGCAACGGCTCTTCCTCATAAACGTCGAGGGCCGCTGCCGCGATGCGATTTTGCCGCAACGCCGCGAGCAGTGCTTCGCCGTCGATGATCGGCCCGCGCGACGTGTTGATGATCGCAGCGGTTGGCTTCATCGCGCCCAGCTCAGCTGCGCCGACGATGCCGCGCGTGCGATCCGAAAGCACCGAGTGGATCGAAATGAAGTCCGAACGCCGAAACAGTTCGTCCTTGGCAACGAGAGTCGCACCAGCAGCCGTCGCCTTCTGCGCCGTCAGATTTTGGCTCCAGGCGATCACCGTCATCCCAAACGCACGGGCATACGCCGCCATTTGGCCGCCGAGTTTGCCAACGCCAAGGATACCGAGCGTCTTGCCTTTGAGGTCTTGCCCCACGGTCGTCTGCCACGCGCCTGTGCGCATCGCCTGTGCCTCGAACGGAATATGACGGGCGATCGACAGCATCAAGCCGAATGCAAGTTCGGCCGTCGCGTGCCCACCGCTTGGAGTGCCACACACGATCACGCCGTGCGCGGTCGCAGCGCCCACATCGATCGACGCATTGCGCAGACCCGTTGTCACGCACAACTTCAACTTCGGCAGCCGGCGGAAAAGTTGCGCTGGAAACGGCGTGCGCTCGCGCATAAGGCAGACGATCTCAAACCCGGCAAGCGCGGCGGCCGTTTCGTCCTGGTTTGCAAGAGGATGGCGGAACACCTGGAGCCGGTGCTCCTTGGCCAGACCAGACCAATCGGCCATCGCCAGCGCTACGCCCTGATAATCGTCGAGTATCGCAATGGAAGCCATGTTGCGGCCTTGTCCTGGTCGTTGGCAGATTTCATTCCTATACTCGCAATATGCCGCGATTACTCGCAATATGCCGCGATCAGCGTCGCGGCAATACAAGGATGTTGCATGGCTATCGGTTTGATCGCGCTCGTCGTGATCGTCGCCCTGGCATTCCTGCCCGGAATGTGGATCAAGGGCGTGCTCTCGCGTCATGCAACCGAGCGTGCAGACTTCCCTGGCACCGGCGGCGAGTTGGCGCGTCACTTGCTCGATGAAATGAAGCTCGCTCACGTCAAGGTCGAGGAAACGAAGCTCGGCGATCATTACGATCCGCTGGAAAAGGCCGTGCGCCTTTCACCGGACCATATGCGCAAGAAGTCGCTATCGGCGATTGTCGTCGCTGCGCACGAAGTGGGGCACGCGATGCAGGACGCCACCGGCTATGCGCCGCTGAAGGCGCGCACCAAGCTCGCCAATCAAGCACGTAAGGTCGAAATGCTCGGCTCGATCATCATGCTACTATCACCAGTGATGCTGTTGTTGATGAAGGCGCCAGCGGCCGTGCTCATGGAGTTGGGGCTCGGCATGCTGGTGCTGTCATTCGGCGTGTTGATGCACGCGGTCACTCTTCCGGTTGAGTTCGATGCGAGCTTTCGGCGCGCGTTGCCGGTACTGAAGGCCGGTCATTATATCGCCGACAAGGATATGAGTTCGGCGCGTCAGATTTTGCGCGCGGCCGCTTTTACGTACGTCGCGGCCGCTGCAATGAGCCTTCTCAACGTTGCACGCTGGCTTCGCGTGCTGCGAATTTAACGCTCCCACAATCTATGCGGGCGGAGCCTGCATAGGCACCGCCCGCATAGGAGGCAACGGACCTCAACTTCACCAATAGGTCGGCACGTTGTAGTGCTGATGCACACGGCTTTCCCACGCGCGATCGCTCCACGCAGCGATGCCGGTCGCTGGCGCCGAGTTGAGCTGGTCCGCCGTGATACCTGTGACGTAGCCTTCCAGACTGGTGTCGTACTTCAACGCATTCCATGGCACGGGATGATAGTCCTGTCCCATGCCGAGGAACCCACCAAAGCTCATCACCGCATAGGCCACGCGGCCCGATTGCCGGTCGATCATTAGATGGTTGATCTCGCCAACCTTTTCGCGATTGGTCGAGGCATACACGTTGGTGCCTTCCACTTGCTCGCTCGAAATCAAATTGCCATAGGGAGATTGGCTCGCCATCGGATTCTCCTCCTGATTGTAAATGACTAATTCGGGATCGGCCCGGCTGCTTCATCAGCATCTCAGAAGGCCGGCACCACTATCCCGATAATCCATCAACGCCCGAGTGCGAGGAGCAGTTCCGAAGAAACGAGCGGTCAACCTCTTGCGTAATCGGCGAGCCTCTGCATGAAGCCCATGCACTTCTCGAGTTCGGCCACCTCGAGCCACTCGTTGGCGGTATGTGCCTGGGCGATATCGCCGGGACCGCAGACGACAGCGGGCACGCCGCCCATTTGGAACAACCCGGCTTCGGTGCCGTAGGGCACGGCGAACGTTTCGTTTTGACCGGCAAGCTTCTGGCACAGCGTGACGACTTCCGATCCAGCCTCGGCACCGAACGGCGGCACGTTGCCGGTCTGGCGCACGACGATATCTGCTTCGGGCGCGATCGTTTTCATCTCGGCAACAAGCTGAGCCGCGGCAGACTTGATGCGCGTCTCCCACGCTGCCAGATCGAGCCCTGGCATGGCTCGTATTTCCCATCCGATCCAGCATGACCCAGGCACAATGTTGCTGGAGGTGCCGCCGTGCACCTGCGTGACGGTCAACGTATGCCAGGGTGGATCAAAACGTGAATTCTGCGGTAGCGCCTTGATATCGGCTGCCATCTTGTGCAGCTCGACCAGCAATTGGGTGGCGTAGGTCACTGCGTTGACACCTAGCGGCGCCTTGCTCGAATGTACGGGATGGCCGGTCAGTTCGATGCGATAGCGCGCGCCACCCTTATGCGCATCGACGACCGTCATGTTTGTGGGTTCGCCGACGAAAATGAGCCGCGGCTTGGCGAGTCGTGTACCGAATTCAGCGATCATCGGGCGAACACCGGTGCAGCCCACCTCCTCGTCGTATGAAAAAACGATGTGGATCGGCATCGCCAGTTTGTGTTTGTTGAACATCGGCACCGCCGCTAGCACGCACGCCAGATACCCTTTCATGTCGCAAGTGCCGCGGCCGTACAGCTTGCTATCCAACTCGACCATCGTGAACGGATCGCGATCCCAGGCTTGATCGGCGACCGGCACGACGTCCATGTGGCCCGACAAGCCGATGCCGGGAACATCGGCCGGGCCGATCGTCGCAAACAAGCTGGTATGAATACCATTTGGATCCGGCACCATATGGCATTCAACGTTATGGTCGATCAAGTAATCTCGGATGAACTCCGTCATCGGAATATTCGTTTTCACACTCGTCGTATCGAACGCGACCAGGCGGCCAAGCATTTCTTTGGCGGTAAAAGATTGCGGTGTCATGATCAGCTTTCAGTTCAGGCGGCGCTGGCCGAAGGGGCTATCGAGCGAGAATGCAGGTATCGCGATGTCGAACAACTTGCCGGTTTGATCGGCCATCTGGTAGCTACCGACCATGATGCCGGACGGCGTACGGAGCGGACATCCAGATGTGTAACGGAAACTCTCGCCCGCGGCGATTTGTGGCGTTTGCCCGATCACGCCTGGTCCGCGCACTTCCTCGCGGTGACCGCGCGTATCCGTAATTTGCCAAACGCGGCTGCGCAGATGCATCGTTTCCTTGCCCTCGTTGAAGATCTCGACCGTGTAGGTCCAGAAATAATAGTTCTCCTCCGGCGTCGACTGTTCGGATTTGAATTCGGGACTGACGCGAACGCGAATGCCGCGGGTGACTGATTCATACATATGAGGGCTCTTCAACAGACACTCGGCAGCCGGATGGAGTTCGCGATGTGACAACTGTATGACACAACTCGTTTCGGTCAAGTGTGATCGCTATTTGCCGGGGCGCCAGAGCACCATCTATTCTCAGTCCCGCGAGTGGAGATCCATCAGCCTCAATAGCTGCGCGGCAGCCCGAGCACGTGCTGCGCGACGTAGGCGAGGACCATGTTCGTCGAGATCGGCGCAGTTTGATAAAGCCTTGTCTCGCGCCATTTGCGCTCGATGCCATATTCGCGTGCATAGGCGAAGCCGCCGAACGTCTGCATGCAGGCTTCGGCTGCTTTCCAGGCAGCGTCGGCGGCGAGCATCTTACCCATGTTGGCATCCGCCCCGCAGTCTCGACCGGCTTCGAATAGCGCCGCAGCCTTAGCCACCATCAGATCGGCCGCGAGATAGTCAGCATAGGCTCGAGCGATCGGGAACTGCACGCCTTGATTTTGCCCGATCGGCCGGCCGAACACGATGCGCTCCTTGGCATAATCGGTCGCGCGCCGCGTGAAGTAGCGCGCATCGCCCAGGCACTCTGCCGCGATCAGGATGCGCTCGGCATTCATACTGTCGACGATGTACTTGAAACCTTGGCCCTCGACCCCGATCAAATTCTCCGAGGGAACCTCGAGATTGTCGATGAAGACCTCGCAGGTGTTGTGATTGATCATCGCGTCGATCTTCTTCATCTCGATCCCGCGGCCCTTGGCCTCGCGCAGATCGACGATGAAGACCGACAGTCCATCCGAGCGTTTGCGCACCTGATCGACGGGCGTCGTCCGCGCCAGCAGCAACATCAGGTCCGAGTGCATGACGCGGCTGGTCCACACTTTCTGACCGTTGACGATGTAGCGGTCGTTGCCTTTCTTCTCGGCGCGCGTCTTGAGCTGGGTCGTATCGCTGCCGGTGGTCGGCTCGGTGACGCCAAACGCCTGCAAGCGGAGTGAACCATCGGCGATGCCGGGCAGGTATTTGTTCTTTTGACCGGCGCTGCCGTGCTTCAACACCGTGCCCATCGTGTACATCTGCGCGTGGCAAGCGGCAGCGTTACAACCCTCGGCATGGATGGTCTCCAGGATCGCCACTGCAGCACTTAGCGGCAACCCGGCGCCGCCAAACTCCTCCAGGATCAAGGCGCCGAGATAGCCGGCCTCGGTCAATGCGTCGACGAACGCGCTCGGGTACGCATCCTCGTGATCGAGCTTCAGCCAGTAGGCATTGCGGAAGCCGTCACAAACCCGCTTCACGCCATCGCGGATTTCTGTCCATTGGGATTCGAGCGGCATCGTCAGGGGTGAGGACATGAGGCAGGCTCGCGAAGTGTGGGACTGTTACACTGCAGCCTTATCGCGACCGCATGGCTTGGTCCACCGTTGGCTGCGCAGTTCTGCCCGGCGCGATAGACGACGGCACAGGCTATCCTATTGAGCCAGGACGCGCCCGGTTTCCCATCCGATCAGCGCTTTTTTGCGTGTCAGGCCCCAGTGATAACCGCCCAAGCTGCCATCGCCGCGCAGTACCCGATGACATGGCACCACGAACGAGATCGGGTTGCGGCCGACCGCCGAGCCGACCGCGCGTGACGCACCGGGCTTGCCCACGTAGCGCGCAATATCGGCATAACTGACCGCGCGCCCCATCGGGATTTTCAAGAGCGCTTCCCATACCCGCACCTCGAAGTCCGTGCCGATCAGCACCAAACGCACCGGTTGCTCCCGCTGCCAAAGCGCGGCATCGAAGATGCGCTGCACGTGTGGCGCCGTTTGTCTTGGATCCTCGACGTAGACGGCACCCGGCCAGCGCCCGGTCATGTCTGCGAGGGCTTCGGCGTGCGTCTGGTTCTTGTCCTCGTTGACGAATGCGAGGCCGGCGACGCCGCGATCCGTTGCCAGCACCAGCACCTCACCAAAGGGCGAGAAATGAAAGCCGTAGACTATGCGCAGCCCTTCGCCGCGCCGCTTGAAGTCGCCCGGCGTCATTGCCTCGTGGTCAACGAACAGATCATGCAGCCGGCTGGTGCCGGATAGCCCGACTTCGTGCGCCGCATCGAGCACGCTTGCCGAACGGCCGAGCAGCGAACGCGCATGATCGACTGTGATTGCTTGCACGAACTCCTTCGGCGACAGACCGCACCAGCGCTTGAACAGCTTCTGGCAATGCGCCGGCGACAGGCCGACGTGGCGGGCAAGTTCATCGAGATCGGGTTGATCGGTCCAATTCTCGGACAGAAAGCGAATTGCCCGGCGCACCAGATCATAATCGCGCGTGGTCGTGTCGGGGAGCGGTCGAGTAGGCTCAATGATTTGAAGTGAGAGATTGTTCAGCATGCCGGTTCCACCTGGTTCGTTGCGAGGTTGAGCAACGTTTATCGCAAGCGTGCTGCCGCCGGCGACCCGTTTCTTGCGGGCGGTGTGCTGCAAGTTTACGCTCGTCTCAAATTTGCTCCAATAAATATCGTCCAACTACGAACCGCTGAACTGTTTCAACGGTGTAACTCATTTGGGGGTGGTCATGTGGCGTTACCGTTATTGGCGCGACCTTTGGGTCTGCATTGCAAGTGCCGTCACGCTTTGTCTGGGCGTACCCGCGATGGCGCAGAAGCGCGTTGCACTCGTCATCGGCAACTCGGCCTATAGCCACGCAGGGCCGCTCGCCAATCCGGCGAACGACGCCAATGACATTGCGAAAGCGCTCGGGGACATGGGCTTCGAGGTGCTGGTCGGCCTCGATCTCGACAAGCGCAGCTTCGACGGCAAAGTACGCGAATTTTCCCGTGCGCTTGCCGATGCCGATACCGGGCTGTTGTTCTATGCAGGCCACGGTCTGCAGGTCGCCGGGCGCAACTACCTGGTGCCGGTCGACGCTCAGCTGGGCAGCGAACGCGACCTCGACTTCGAAGCCGTTTCGTTGGATTTCGTCCTGAAGCAGATGGAGCTCGAACGCGAGGGCAAGACCAACATCGTGTTTCTCGATGCATGCCGGGACAATCCGCTCGCACGCAACCTTGCACGGTCGATGGGCACGCGATCAGCGAGCATTGGCCGCGGATTGGCGCAAGTGCAAACTGGGGTCGGAACCTTCATCGCCTACTCGACCCAGCCGGGCAATGTCGCGCTCGATGGCGCCAGCCGCAATTCGCCGTTCACCGCAGCACTCGCCCGCAGCGTGCGGGAACCGGGCCGCAACCTGACAGCCGTCATGATCGACGTACGCAAAGAAGTACTTTCGGTGACGAACGGCCGGCAGGTGCCGTGGGATCACTCGGCGCTTACAGGCGATTTCTACTTTCATCTGGCATCCGCTCCCGGTGCCGTGCCGAAATCGATACCGCCGGCGCCCGGCACCGACACGGACGCAATGCAGCAGCGAATGAAGCAACTTGAAGAGGAACTTCGTAACAGACCCAATCCACAGCAGACCGCGAACATCGTCAAACTGGAACAGCTCAAGGAACGCATGCGGCTGATCGTCGAAGCGAACCGGGCGGATCAGCAGCGGATCTTCGATACCCAGCGCAAATTCGGCACCAGTGATCCGAACGCGCGTGCGGGATTGAGCCAGGAGATCGGCAACATTCAGATGCAGATGGTTCGCCGCGGGCAGGAGCGAAAGACGCTTTCCGAAGAGGTCACGAAGATTGAAGCGCAGTTGGGAATAACCAGGCCAAACTAACCGGTAGGATTCATATAAAAGGCCGCACCCCTTGCGGAGTGCGGCCTCGATACGACGACGTTTTGAATGTCGATTTACTTGATGACGCCAGCCTTCACACCGGCAGCAAACTCGGCGCGAGAAATCTTGCCATCCTTGTCGGTGTCGACCTTGACCATGACCGACTTATACGGCTCGAGAGCGGCACCCTCGATAAAGCCCTTATTGGCCTTGTCCGCAGCCTTGAACTTGGCGTCAGTTGCTGCGTCCATTGCGGTTGCTGAACCGGTCGAGGGCATGGTCGTCGCAGCCGGCGGCGTGGTGGTCGAAGAAGCGGCCGGGGGCGTGCTCGGTGTCATAGGAGGGGTCGATGGCGACGTCTGAGCGAAAGCGGCACCAGCCGAGGCGACTGTCAAAGCGAGGATCGAAACAGTTGCGAACTTTTTCATGGTCAATCTCCATTGTCGATTTTTGCTAGGGTCGTTTCAACCCTGCGTTCGAGTACTTTCAGACATTCACGGTGAACATCACTCGAACGCGCTGTTCATCCATTGTTCATTGGATGGGGGATGAAGCGTCTTTTTCGTGCGTATACGTAACGCAAAAATGCCGATCGGGTTCCCCCGGCCGGCATTTTCAAATTTTTCGAACGGCCCTTTGACCCGCGATCAACCCTTCGCGGTGGCGGCGACTTCAGCGGCGAAGTCTTCTACCTTTTTCTCGATGCCCTCACCCAATGCGTAGCGCACGAAGGCTGCGATCGTGATCGGCGCGCCAGCGGTCTTCTCGAACTCCTTTGCGGCCTGCGCGACCGACTTCGTATCGTCAAGGACGAAGGCTTGGTCGAGTAGGCAATTTTCCTTGGCGTAGGTCTTCAAGCCGCTTTCGGCGATCTTTTCCAGAACGTGCGCCGGCTTGCCCTGGTTCTTGTCGAGCAGGATCGCCTTTTCGCGCGCCAGGATGTCTGCCGGCACGCCGGAAATGTCGAGGGCGACCGGATTGCGCGCGGCAATGTGCATCGCCACCTGACGGCCGAACGCCGACAACGACGGGGCATCGCCCTTGCTCTCGATGCCAACCAGCACACCGATCTTGCCAAGGCCGTCGGCAACCTTGTTGTGAACGTAGTCAGCGACCACGCCTGCCTTGACTGCCACGGTTGCGGTGCGGCGCAAATTCATGTTCTCACCGATGGTCGCAATGGTTTCCGTGACGACGGCTTCGACGTCGACGGACTTGCCGGGATAAGGCATCTTCAAAAGCTTCTCCACGTCGCCGCCGGCCTGAGGCGCCAATTGCGTGATGGTCGACACCATCTCTTGGAACTGCACGTTGCGGGCGACGAAATCCGTCTCGGAATTCACTTCGACGACCGCGCCCTTGTGACCGCTGGCCATAATGCCGACGAGGCCCTCGGCGGCGATCCGGTCGGACTTCTTGGCGGCCTTCGAAAGACCCTTCTTGCGCAGCCAGTCGACGGCCTGCTCGATATCGCCCTTGGTCTCGATCAGCGCCTGCTTGCAGTCCATCATGCCGACGCCGGTCTTGTCCCGGAGCTCCTTCACCAGCGTGGCGGAAATATTTGTCATTGGATCCTCTTTATGGCTGTGCGCCCGGTAGGTGGAGCGGCCCTGAACGGTCACGGACGCGCCCCAGTAATCAGGGCGCGCCCGCACGTGTGATTGGCACTTAAATGGGGGCGCACAGTCGCGCCCGCAAATCAAACAGCGGCGGCAGCAACCAACTTCTTGGCTTGACCCACCCAGTCGTCTTTGGCGATCTGGCCTTTCAAGCGCAATTGCTTGTCGAGCATCCCTAAACCGTCAGCATCGCTATCGGCGATCTGCCAGAAGTGGAAGACGCCAGCATCGTTGAGGCGCTGCTCGATCTTCTCGGTAACGCCGGTGATGCGCTTGAGATCGTCGGCTTCGCCGCGAGCGGCTTCGATGCCCTTGAACACCCCCTTGACCGGAACAGCTTCGGGGGTCGGGTTCTCCATCGCGCCGATGTCGACGCCGGAACCGGCTTGGCTGCGCTGAATGCCATCGATGGCAGCACGAGCGACCAGATCGCAGTACAGAGTGATCGCGCGGCCAGCGTCGTCGTTACCTGGGATCGGGAAATCAATGCCATCGGGATTGCAGTTGGTATCGATGACGGCGACGATTGGGATGCCAAGCTTGCGAGCTTCGGCAATCGCAATCTGCTCCTTGTTGGTATCGATAACGAACAGCAGATCGGGCGTGCCGCCCATTTCCTTGATGCCACCGAGCGCCTGATTGAGCTTCTCACGCTCACGCGTCAGGGTCAGCACCTCCTTCTTGGTGCGGCCTTGCGGGTCGGCCAGGATATCATCGAGCTGACGCAGACGGCGGATCGAGGCGGAGATTGTTTTCCAGTTGGTCAGTGTGCCGCCAAGCCAACGATGGTTGATATAATACTGGGCCGAACGCTTGGCAGCCTCGGCGATCGAGTCCGAGGCCTGGCGCTTGGTGCCGACATACAAAACGCGGCCACCGGCGGCGACCGTATCGGCGATCTTGACGAGTGCCTGATGCAGCAAAGGTGTCGTCTGCGTCAGATCGACGATGTGGATGTTGTTGCGCGCGCCGTAGATATACGACGCCATCTTGGGGTTCCAGCGATGCGACTGGTGACCGAAGTGCACGCCAGCTTCGAGCAGCTGACGCATATTGAAGGCGGGAAGCGCCATGGGTTACGTGTCCTTTTCCGGTTGAACCTCCGCGGATCGAAATAGGCCATCATTCGGGGGATCCGAAGGTGGCCCACCGGAGCGTCGGGAGCGGCGATATGGTCCGCCCCAACGCGTAGATCCGCGTGTGGAGTAGCCGGGTGATACACGCCAACAACAATGTTGGCAAGGATGAACGGCCCGGATTACGAAACGCGGGCGATCAGGTTGCATCATCACCAGAACCCAGGCTGTTTAGATGGTTTTCGCATTTTTTGATTCAGGCGTTGGAATAAAGCGGGATCGCCCGCGTTTTCCTCTCAAGCGCGACGCTGTGCACCTGGTCCCCGCCTTGGTTCCCAGCGCCGCCTAGCGTCTCGATTAAACCCGAGGCGTCAGGAATGGGTCGAGCCGAAAGGTTCGGCCCATTTTTCGTTACAACAGGGAATAGATTACCTCTCCCGCCGTTGTTCAATCGAGTGTGCCTTCGGTTCCTGGTCCCCGCCTTGGATCCGATCGTGCACCACGTCTCGACGTTGACTGCGTATCGTCATTGAGGCGTGACTAGATGGGTCGAGCTTCACCGCTCGCCTCATCTAGCTTCCGACCTGCTTAAATCCTGCGTATCGGAGTGATAATGCTGATCATCCTCGCCTATGGACTAGGAACTGTGTTGATCGCTGGCGCTTTACTGTTCGTCGCCAAGGCTTTCGAGGATTGACGTGCTGGCGCAGTAGTTCGCTTATCCGGCCGATTTTGTTTCGTCAGGCCCGCGATCACTCGAGAAGTGTAGCATCGGGAAACCGCCTGCCGTATTTTCGCCACGGCTGGGAATAAACCCCAAAGCCGCCCGTTGTCTAAGCGGCTGGCGGGGAGGCCAAGAAGTGAGCGACGAATTTCAGAGGCGGATCGTAGAGATGCTGCCCAAATTGCGGCGGTTCGCCTATTCCCTGACCGGCGATTTGGATCGTGCCGACGACTTGGTGCAGGAAACCTGCGTTCGCGCTTTAGCAGCTAAGGGACAGTGGCAAGTCGGAACGAGATTGGACAGTTGGATGTATCGTATTGCGCAAAACTCCTGGTTCGATCAAATGCGCGCCCGAAAAGTTCGCGGCGAAGTCGTCGATATCGAGGCTGCTGCCGAACTTGCTGGCTCCGATGGCCGCGACGTCATCGAACACAGACAAACCTTGTCGGTGGTCAGCAGCAAGTTGTCCGAGTTGCCGCGCGATCAACAATTGCTCGTCGGGCTCGTTTGCCTTGATGGCCTTTCCTACAAAGAAGCAGCCGCCGCTCTCGACTTGCCGATCGGCACAGTGATGAGCCGGCTCGCACGCGCCAGAGCCGCCTTAGCGCAAGCATTGCACTCCGATATTCAACAAGTTTCAGAACTTTGCATAGGGAAGCGTTCATGAGCGACATTACCGATGAATTGCTCATGGCTTACGCCGATGGTGAACTCGACAGCGCCGAGCAGCGGCGGGTTGAACACTATCTGGCTAACGACCCTGCTAGCGCTCAACGTCTTGAGATGTTTACCCAAACCGGACGCGATCTTGGCCGCTTGTTCGACCAACCGATGCGAGAGGCCATCCCCGAGCGGCTGCTGCAGACGGTAATGGGGCCGAGCAGTTCGTCGCCCGCGGCAAAGATGAAACTGATGCAACGTCGACCGCGGTTTCTAACCGCGCTGACCGAGGCGTTTTTCCCTTCTCACGCCGGATGGCAAACTGCGGTCGCTACGGCTGCATTATTGATTGTAGGGGCGGCGGCTGGATGGACTTTGAATAACACCCAGGCAAATGGATCAGGCCCATCGCTGGCGTCGCTGGCCGATGGCGCACTTGTCGCCAGCAAAGAACTCGGCCGGGTACTGGATGGTGCGCCGAGTGGGATTGCGGTGGGCCTTGGCCAACAGTCGGTAAACTTTGCTGTCAAGCCCCTGCTCAGTTTTCAGAGTATCTCCGGAGGTTATTGCCGCCAGTACGAATTATCCAATGCGAGCGGATCGCGTTTTTCAGGAGTCGGCTGCCGCATGGAAAATGGCCAATGGAGAATTGAAGTTCACTCGCAAGTCGCTGCCGCGCCCGATGCAACGCAACGTGGCATCACACCAGCCAGTGGCCGATCATCACCGGTGGTCGAAAGTGCGATCGATCGAATGATTAAAGGTGACGCGCTTGGTAGCGTGGCGGAACGTTCGCTGATCGATAACAAGTGGCAAGCTTCACCGTGACCTGTCTCAATCAACAAAAGTGCTTCGCGTTGTTCGTAATGCTTCAGAATTGATCCGCTGCGCGCTCCGCCCACAAAAGCTGCGGCAGTTCGATAAACGACAAAGTTTCCGCCGCAATCCGCCGGCTCCGCGCAAACGGAGCCGGTTGCAGTAACCCGAAGGACGAGAATAGCCCTCTGTATCGTCCTGACCGGTAGTGGCCTAAAACCCGCCTTGTCGCCCTGTCCCGCCGCCCCGCGGGGCTGGATGCGGGGCGGGTTTTTGGTGTTTGGCCTAGCTTGCCGACACTGTACCCACCGCAACGTCGGCATCAAGTTGTGTCGCGACCACAAAAAGATGAGATCAACGCGGCGGCTTTGCCTGCCCGATTAAACCCAGGGGCGGATCGAGCTGCGCCTTAACCGGTATTATTGTCGCAGTTGCCGGGTTCGCCGTCGCGACAATTGACGTCTCGGGAGCGCAGCTGGGCGGTGCGAGCAAAAGGCCGCGCCCATAAATCGGATCACGGCCAGGTTCGCCCAGATCGAGAACCGAGGCGCGTTTCAAGAACTCGTTTTTGTTTTTTACCGCGAGCCCTCGGTAGGCTGTCGCCAGCACCGCCGTCACATATGGCACGGCGAACGACGTCCCTGAATGATAAGTGCCGCGCCCACCGGGTAATGCCGTCCAGACATCCACGCCGGGTGCCGCCACATCGATGTGATCGCCACGGCTCGCGTATCGATAGCCCTTCATATCGCGGGATACGGCGGTGACCGCGACAACCGAGCTATATGCCGCTGGATAGCTGGGTGGAGCGTTTGGACCGTCGTTGCCGGCCGCAGCGACAAAAATGACCTTCTTACTGGATAACCCTTCAATTGCCGCCTTCAGCAGATCGTCGTGCGGTCCGGAGAGGCTCATATTTATGACGTTGACGTTGCGCTTATCAAGCCAATCGAGCGCATTTAGCAGGCTGGCAGTGTCGCTACTGGGGAGGCCATCAGCACCGGCATAGAAGATGTCGGCCACATAGAACTTCGCATCGGGAATGAGACCAGGGGTACCGCTGTTGCCGTCACCTGCAAGCAGAGCCAGCACGCCGGTGCCGTGCCAGTCAGGCGCCTTCGCCCGATCGCTCGCAGCAGATCTGCGGGACTCGATGACTTTCGTCGTGAAAGTCGGATGAGTTGCATCGTAGCCGGTGTCGATGACGCCGATCTTCACGCCCCGGGAACACGACTGCAAGCTGGTCTGCCAATGGATGATCGATGCGCCGAAGCAGCGATCGGTGCCACAAGGCGTTGCCATTGGCAACGCCGCGCGCACAATTTCCGATTGAGATGCGGGCAACGCGCCGGTCGCTGTCCGATAGATGTGGTACGTCTGATTTACACCAAAGAGCCCGTTCGGCATGTCTTGCTTGAGCAGGTCCCGGGCTTGATCGGCACTCATGCCATCGGGAGCGATCAAGCGGGTCAGATTGAGATCGACTCGGGACACGCGCGACGTTCCGTTGACCTGGAAGCCTAGTGCGAGCGCACGCTCGATGCTCTTCGCCGTCAAGTTGGAGGCTAGCACCTCTGGCGGACGCAGTGGAAAAGCCGGCAAACCATCGCGTCCCACAGGCCGGCCCGCGATCGGTTTTGAATCACCTTTAGCGGCCACTACCGGCGCCGCGGGAGGGGTTGCTACGGGCGCTTTAGCTGGCGCTGATTCGGCCTTAACAGGCGTTGACCCTGTCGTTAAGACTGGCTTCGATACACCGCCTTTGGGAGCATTGACGAGCGGCGCATCGGCGGGCTGAGCATTGGCAGGCAGGGCTTTAGCCGGAGGGACATTTGCCTGCGGCGTAGGTGTCTTTATCGCCGGTGCAACGATAATTGCCGGAGTTGAGACCGGCGCAGGAGCAGCAGGCTTGAAGATACCCCGAAACCATTCCGCAACGGTTTCTGGTTCCTTTTCCTCCTCGACGATGTCGACTTTAGGTTTGACCTTTTCTGCTTTCGCCTTATCGGCGGCTGACTGCGATTTTGTATCGGCTGCACTGCCGGCTTTGGCCTGATCGTTCGAAGCACTGTCATCTTTGCTGGTATTGGAATTAGTCGAACTTTGACGGTCCTTTGAATTATCTTCGGCTTGCTCACGCCTTGTTTGTTCGCGTTCCTGCTTTGCCTGTTCGCGTTCCTGCCTCGCCTGATCGCGTTCCTGCTTGGCCCGTTCCCGCGCTTGCCGTTCGCGCTCACGTTCTTGCCGCTCGCGTTCGCGTTCCTGGCGATCTTGTTCACGCTCCTGCTGTTGCCGGACTATTTCCCGCGCGCGCTCGTTCGCCCGGCGCATCGCATCGCTTTCGCGCGCATCGGTGTGTAATCCCGCAACACCGCATAACGCTGTGAACCAAAGCGCGGTAAACGCGATCAATTGTTTTCGAAATCGCCCGCGCCCCATCGGGAACCCCACCGTTCCAATAGTACTTATCGCCCGATCTAATGAGATCGAAGCTCAGACAAGTACCGGTCCCGCATCCGGTAATTGAACTGCATTAACTGTAGCGCGCTATAAATCTTTTGTGAAGAAGAAGTACAACACAGTTTAACTATAAAGCATCGGCTTTCTAGATATATCAAATTGGTGACAACCTGCACGGGTATCGCGCCGTAACATTTATTCTGTCTGCAGAACCGCATCGAGCCCTAAATTAGCCAGCTCACGCCGGCAGTTGCCACGTCGCAGTGGTTTTAAATAGGCGGCGGGCGTTGGCTTGAGTGATAGCGATGGGATCGCCCGGTTTGAACAAGCTCGAGCCGAGGCCAAAACCGGTCGCGCCCGCTATCGCATACCTTTTCATATTTTGCTCATCGATACCGCCGACCGGAAAGAGGCGCGTGCCACGCGGCAGGACCGCCAACCAGGCCTTTATCGCTGCCGGAGAAATCATTTCGGCTGGGAACGCCTTGAGTGCATCAGCACCGGCGCCAAGAGCGGCGAAAGCCTCCGTCGGCGTAGCGACCCCTGGCACGCAATGTAACCCCGCCGCCTTGGTCAGGCCGATCAACGCCAGATCGCAATGCGGCGTCACGATGAGCCTACCGCCGGCCGAGTTCACACCCGCAATATCGTCACCGGTCATCACCGTACCCGCCCCGATCAGTGCATGATCGCCAAACGACTTGGAAAGAAGCGCAATCGATTCGAACGGATTCGGCGAGTTCAAAGGCACTTCGATCAGTGTGAAACCAGCTTCGATCAAAACCGCGCCAACACGCTCTGCCTCCTGCGGCGTCAGTCCCCTTAGGATAGCAATCAGAGGGCATCGCGAAAGGGCGGTTTCAAAATCGAGCATTGGTCACTTTATCCTCGTATGCCTGCCGCCTGGGCAATCCGTATATGGCCGGCACAAACGCTATCTTCCGGAGCCTCTTTTGTCGCAGCCCCACGCAGCTGCGCAGCCCGCACGTAGCGTTGCGTCAGCGCGGGTGTGCCAATCAGAATGGCCGGATCACTCTGCGAAGCCGACAACGCAGCCATTTCCCAGCCAATCAACAAGCCAGACAGATAGGCGGCCGCGTCTTTGGCGGACAGTTTCCCCATCAAGCCCAACGTTCTGACGGAAAAGAGGCGGTGGAGCCAGATCCCTGCGCCATCCGGCCGCGCCGACGTCGCGATACCGTGGGCAAACGCTGCGCTCATTTCATCGTTTTCGGATGATCCCGCTTGATCCATCATGCGGCCGAGAATGCTGTGGTTCTTCAGAACAGCGAAAATTTCGCCGGTCATGAAGGTTTGGAACGACGTTATTTTGCCGGCTTCGACCGTGACCCACTTCGAATGCGTACCGGGAAGAATGAATGTGCCGCCGGTTAGTTGCAACTGTGCGAGCGCACCCATGACTTGGCACTCTTCGCCGCGCATGACATCGGGGACGCCAGCGCGATCCACAGTATCGACGCCGGCGACGATGTGGACAGAACGGAAGCCCGGGACATCGATCGCAGCCAAACCATGTGCCAACTCACTGAGGCCGGCCGGGCAGGAAACATAAGGCACTTCGACCCAACCCTGGCGGCTGCCGACCATGCCCGACAGCACGGCCGGCAAAGTACCGTATCGCTGCAGCCAGTCCCCGCAATGAGTTTGCAGAACGGTCGCGAACTCTTGAGCGGCGATCCCCATCAAGCCCTGCTGCGATGAGCGCCGGTCGAGAACGCTGCCATCCGCTGCCAGCAGATAAATTCTCAGCGCTGTCGTGCCCCAATCGACCGAGATCAGCGATGGAATTTGGTCAACCGATCGGGACATGACGGCCACCTACTTCACAGCCGATATGGCTCGCCCAAGAAAACCATCGACGGCGGTGCCGTCGATCCAGCGCATTACGGCTACCAAATCATGCTCTCGATCGACAAAGATAATGTTCCCCCCCGCGCCAAGGGCATATACGGCGGTCGCAGGCGCACTTGCATAAGTGCCCGCGCGATTGAGCCACCACAGCAGGCCATAGGACTTATTCGTCGGCGAAGGCGTCAGCATCGCTTCAACCCAGTTAGCGTCGAGCAGCCGGCGGCCGGCCCAGTTGCCGCCACGCGCTACCAGCAAACCCAGCCTTGCTTGATCACGGGCGCTGATAAACATCCCGCCACCCCAGTGTGCGCCGCCCGACACCGACTGCACGCGCTTGCCGTTGAGCTCGACCCAGGAATTGCTGTAGCCGTGCCACTGCCAACCGTCAGACGCGCCGATCGGATCCATGATGCGTTCGCGCAGCACCTCAGGTAACGCACGGCCGAACCGTTGCAGCAGACAATAAGCAAGAAGGTTCACGCGAACGTCGTTGTATTCGTAATGGCTACCGGGGGCCTTGAGCTCGCGGCGATGACCCTTGCGGCTGTTATCCGCATTGGGACCGAGCTGGCGATTGTGATCGACCTGATCGGACTTACCCCAGATCTCGCCTTGCCACTCGCTCGACTGGTGCAGCAGGTGACGCCACGTGATCACTGCATTGTGCGCGCTCTCGAAAAGGTTGCCCGCGACCGATGCACCCACCGGCTCATCGATGTTTGCGATCAGCCCGTCGGCGACTGCGAGCCCGGCGAGGATCGCCAAGTAGCTCTTGGCCACACTGAACGTCATGTCGGCGCGAGACGTGTCACCCCACTCGGCGGCGACCCGTCCGCCCTTAAGGATTATACCGGCGGGCGCGCCGCGCGCCTCAACCGGCCCGGTGATATCGCTCCAGGGCCCGGTCTCGTTCCATTCGACGATGCCGACGTAGCGGCCGTCGGGATAGTAGAAGCTGCGCGGCCAGGGGCTTTCGTTGGCGACGGCAAACTCGACCGCATCCTTGAGCTTGGGTGAATGAAGACTGGAGTCCGAAGCCGATACCGATTCCCAAACCAATGCTTGATCTGGCGGACAATAGGCGAGTGTCATTGAACGTGTTCCTTACCCAGCATGCAGTGGATGCCCTTCGAACCGTTCACCGTTTGGGTGACGCGCAGGTCGGCTGCCAGCGAGCACAATGCATAAGCGTGCTCCCTCGACAAACCCGACTTCTCCCCGATCAATCTGATCATGTCGCGCAGAGCCATCTCGACACAGCGATCGAGGTCCGGATCCATCGCCATGGTGATGTGATGCGATGGCGTCTCCGCACGCGGATAGGCGAACGTGAGGTCGTCCCGTAGAACGAACTCGAAGGTGCCCTCAAGGGCGGTTTCAATTGCCGTGACGCAGACTTCGCCGTCGCCCTGCGCGCCGTGGCCATCGCCGCAAGAAAACAGCCCGCCTTCGACGAAGACTGGTAGGTAAAGCGTGGTGCCTGGTACCAGCTCCTTATTGTCGAGATTGCCACCAAAGGCGCGCGGGATCAGCGATGTCACGCGCCCCCAGGCCGGTGGCGGCGCTGTCCCCATGACCCCGAAAAACGGTTTCAGATCGAGCGATTTTCCCCATGGCAGCCGTGCCTGCTTGGTCTTCAGGTCGAGCGGAAGGTGCAAAAGATGAAACTCGTGGAAGTCGTCCTGCAGGGTGCCGGCCAGCGGCTTGATAAAGTTGTAGCCCCAATCTTGCCTTAAGCGCACATCCTTGATCCGCACTTCGATCACGTGCCCCGGTTGCGCACCTTTGATGGCGATTGGACCTGTCAAAATATGCCCAGGCAGCGTCTTCTCGGCATTGGCGTGCACATCGGCGATTTCGGGCGGGGTCGAGAAACCGGCGTCTGGTTTCGGGTGCATTTCGGGGCCGCCGGTCACGGTATCGACCGTCACCGTATCGCCGCTGGCGATCGTAAGCACCGGCTTCAGCGAGGCATCGAAGAAACCCCAATGGCACGTTTTGCCGCTCGCTTTCAGATGATGATGCATGAATGCGTTCCGACCATGTTGCAGCTGTTTGATTGCCGCCAAGCATGCCGCCTCGCCGTCGCATTCGCAACGCCGATGTCGCGACGGCCTATAACAAGGTCGGGTAGAGGTACGAGATCCGACGCTTCTGACATCGTCGGCTCTCGCGAAAATGCTCTAGCCGACCTACAAGTGATCGCGTTGGTCAACTTGGAGCACCCGAATGCCTCAGCACCCTGCCGCCACCCCCGGAATGGCGATCTCGGAGATCGACACGCCGGCGCTGATCATCGATCTCGACGCGTTCGAGCGCAATCTTAAGCGCATGGCCGACACCGTCTCCCGGGCGGGCGTGCGCTTGCGCCCGCACGCCAAGACGCACAAATCACCGGTGATCGGGTTGAAGCAGATGGCGCTCGGGGCCGTCGGGCTCTGTTGCCAGAAAGTGTCCGAAGCAGAAGCGATGGTGCTGGGCGGCGTGCCTGACGTTTTGATCTCGAATGAAGTGGTTGGCGCGAGAAAGCTCGACCGTCTAGCGGCGCTCGCACATCAAGCCCGGGTGATGATCGTGGCCGACAATGAGATCGCCGTCGAAGCGCTCGGCGTTGCTGCGAGACGGGCCGGTGTCAAGATCCGCGTGCTGGTGGAGATCGATGTCGGCGCCAACCGTTGCGGCGTCGCACCGGGCGAGCCGGCGGTCACTCTGGCCAAACGGATCGCGCGCGAGAGGCACCTCGGGTTCGCCGGCTTGCAAGCCTACCAGGGCCGCGCTCAGCACTTGCGCACGTTCGAAGAACGGCAAGCGGCGATCGACGCCGCCATCGCGATGACCGCCCGCACCATAGCGCTCTTGAAGAACGCCGGACTGACCTGCGATATCGTCGGCGGCGCGGGCACCGGCACGTTCGAGCTTGAAGCGGCCAGCGGGGTCTATAACGAGTTGCAGGCTGGATCGTACTGCTTCATGGACGCAGACTATGCGCGCAACAAACGCGCAGATGGCGGTGCCTTCAATACGTTCGAAAACGCGCTCTTCGTCTATGCCACGATCATGAGCACACCGACACCGGAGCGCGCAGTCGTGGATGCCGGGCTGAAGGCCTTCTCATTCGACTCTGGCGTGCCCGAAGCGCGGGGGCTGGCCGGCGCAATCTACGAGCGCCCATCCGATGAGCACGGCAATCTCAACATCGCCGCTTGCAATGTGCGCCCCCAACTCGGCGACAAAATCCTGCTGATCCCCGGTCATTGCGATCCAACCGTCAATCTGCACGACTGGTACATCGGCGTTCGCGGCATGGGAACCGACAGCGCCCGGGTCGAATGTGTATGGCCGGTTACGGCGCGTGGCGCGTTGTTTTGAGTGCGACAACGGGTTAGGCTGCTGGCGCGGTTAGCCTCGGAGAGATGCGATGCCATTAGACAGCAAACCTGTAGAAACCAGTCGCCAATTCGATCTGGTCGGCACGCGACCGTTGCGGCCCGATGGGGTCGATAAAGTGACTGGACGGGCCCGCTTCGGTGCCGACATTTCCGCGCCGGGCATGTTGCACGGTCGAATTTTGCGCAGCCCCCATCCGCACGCGCGCCTCCTCCGCATCGATATATCGAAGGCGCTCGCACTCGATGGCGTGAAGGCGATCGTCACCGCCGAAGATCTGCCAGACCTCACCGGCGGTGATGCCGATTTGCTCACCCTGCTCTCAAACGTGATGGCCCGCGGTAAGGTACTCTACGATGGTCACGCAGTGGCCGCAGTGGCGGCGACCAGCCGCGACGTCGCCCGCCAAGCACTCGCTTTGATCAAGGTCGATTACGAGGTTCTGCCGCACGTCACGGACGTCGAGGCAGCGATGCTGCCTGGCGCCCCGGTGCTGCATGACGATCTCTTTACCGAAGGCGTCGAGCCGAAGCCGGCCAAGTCATCGAACATTGCCAAGCGGCATCGGTTTGGACACGGCGATATCGCGAATGGCTTCAAACAAGCCGACGTCGTGGTCGAGCGGACATTCCGGACCGCCGCCACCCACCAGGGCTATATCGAGCCGCACGCGTGCCTCGCCAACATCCGCCCGGATGGAGCCGGCGAGATGTGGGTGTGCACACAAGGCCACTTCATGGTGCGCAATACGTGCGCGGCATTGCTCGGCCTCGACGCGTCGCGCTTGCGGGTCACGCCATCGGAAATTGGCGGCGGGTTCGGCGGCAAGACCACTCTCTTTATCGAACCGGTCGCATTGGCCCTTTCGCGCAAGGCGGGCCGGCCGGTGAAACTTGTGCTCGACCGCGAGGAAGTCTTCCGCGCGACAGGCCCAACCGCCAGCACCTGCATCCGCGTCAAGATCGGCGCCAAGAAGAATGGCAAAATCACCGCGGCCGAAGCCGAACTTAAATACCAAGGCGGCGCATTTCCGGGTTCGCTGGTCGAGCTTGGCGCGATGTCGGCGTTTGCCTGCTACGCGCTCGACAACGTGGATATCGTCGGCTGGGATGTCGTCGCCAATCGGCCGAAGCTCGCCGCCTACCGCGCACCAAGCGCACCGATGGCGGCCTTCGCTGTCGAAAGCGTCATGCAGGAGATTGCCGAAAAGACCGGCGTCGATCCGATCGATCTGCGGCTGATGAATGCAATCGAAGAGGGCGGAAGATCGTCGTTCGGGCCGAAGTTTGGACGTATCGGCCTCAAGCAAACGCTGGAAGCCGCCAAGAACCATCCGCATTACAAGGCGCCGCTGGGCAAGAACCAGGGACGCGGCGTCGCCTGCGGTTTCTGGTTCAACTTCGGCGGCAATACATCCGTGTCGCTGACCGTCAACATCGACGGCACGATCGGCCTCGCCGTCGGCATGCCCGACATTGGCGGCAGCAGAGCCTCGATGTGCCTGATGGCGGCAGAGGAGTTCGGCATCCCCTATGATCGCGTCAACGCCATCGTCGCCGACACGTCATCGCTGGGCTTTAGCGATATGACGGATGGTAGCCGTGTCACGTTCTCCGCCGGTATCGCCACCATCAACGCCGCGCGCGATGCGATCCAAAAATTGTGCGCACGCGCGGCGGCGATGTGGGGGATTCCGAAAGATGCCGTCGTCTGGGAGAAAGGCCATTGCAAGCCGGCTGGCGCCAACGCTGGCAAGTTCGAACCGCTGTCGCTGAAGCAGATCGCCGCGCAAGCAGCCAATACCGGCGGACCAATCGCCGGTCACTTCGAGATCAACGCCGACGGCGCCGGCGTGAGTTTCGGCACGCACATCGCCGATGTCGAGATCGACCCCGAGACAGGGGGCGCCCGCGTGGTGCGCTACACCGTCTGCCAGGATGCGGGCAAGGCGGTACATCCAAGTTACGTCGAGGGCCAATTCCAGGGTGGTGCCGTCCAGGGCATCGGCTGGGCATTGAACGAAGAATACGTGTACGGCGCTGATGGCCGGTTGCAGAACGCCGGCTTCCTCGACTATCGCGTGCCCGTCGCCTCCGACCTGCCGATGATCGACACCGTTATCGTCGAAGTCCCGAACCCGGGACATCCATACGGCGTGCGCGGTGTCGGCGAAACCCCGATTGTGCCGCCACTCGCAACGGTCGCCAACGCAATCTCGGCTGCCGCCGGCGTGCGTATGACCGAGATCCCGATGTCACCGCCGCGCCTGCTGAAGGCGATCGGAGAGAAGAAGTTGTAAGGCGATGCTGCGGGTGAAACTCGGTGGACCGCTGATGTCGCAAGCCGGCGGCGTTACCGAGTTCGACGTCGAGGCATCGACCATTCGCGAGATGCTGACGAGACTAGGCGAGCTTTATCCAGGCCTGAAACCGGTGTTGGACCGCGGCGTTACCGTCGCAGTCAACGGCACCGTTTACCGCGGCGCATTTCTCACACCCATTCCGGATGGAGCCGAAGTTTTCATTCTGCCGCCGCTGGTGGGCGGGTGATCGCCGCAAACGGAGGATGCAATGCCCGGACGGTTACGAATTGGCATCGGCGGCTGGACGTTCGAACCGTGGCGCGGTGTGTTCTACCCTGAGAACCTGGCGCAAAAGCGCGAGCTGGAATTTGCCTCGCGCGCCCTCACGTCGATCGAAATCAACGGCACGTATTACTCGACCTTCAAGCCCGACAGCTGGCGCAAGTGGCGAGACGAAACGCCGGATGATTTCGTCTTCTCGGTGAAGGCGTCGCGCTATTGCACGAATCGCAAAGTTCTGGCCGAAGCTGGTCCCTCGATCGAGCGGTTCATCGCGCAGGGTTTGACGGAATTGGGACCTAAGCTCGGGCCGATCAACTGGCAGTTCATGGCCACGAAGAAGTTCGACAAGCAGGATTTCGGTGCGTTTCTGAAGCTGCTACCTAAGAGTGCGGATGGCATCGCCTTGCGTCACGCCATCGAGGTTCGAAACGACAGTTTCGCCACTACGGAGTTTCATGACTTGGCACGCGCGCACAACGTTGCCATCGTTTATGCCAAGGACGACGAATTCCCCGAGATCGATCAGCCGACCGCCGATTTCACCTACGCCCGGCTGATGTCGGCGCAAGAAGAATTGCAAACCGGCGTCACCGATCAAGAGCTGAACAGCTTCGCAAGCCAGGTACGTGCATGGTCCAAGCGCGGCGATGTCTTCGTCTATTTCATCTCAGGCGCGAAGGTGCGCAACCCGGCAGCCGCCCAGGCGCTGATCAAAAAGCTGAAGTCCTAGACGGCGCGACGCATCACGGGCGCGTTGGCGCCAAAAACTGCCACGGCTCGGTTTCGCTCGCGATGTCGGTGACGACCTCGATCAGCGCCGGCGCGTTGGCAGCTAGCGCCTCGGTCAGCGCGACCTTCAAGCCTTTCGCGTCGTTCACCTTCCACGACGGCACGCCGAAGCTGCGGGCGAACATCTGGAAGTCCGGATTGCGCAGCGCGGAGCCTGCATCGCGGCCCTCGTACATGCGCCTCTGATCGCGCAGCACGTTGCCATAGGACGAGTTGTTGAACAGGATCGTGACAAGGTTGATGCCGTGCTGCACGGCGGTCGCCAACTCGGTGCCACCGAACAGGAAGCCGCCATCGCCGGTCAGTGCCACCACCGGGCGGTCCGGATGCGCGACCTTGACGCCGAGCGCCATCGGGAAACCGGCGCCAAGTGTGCCGGAAAACCCGGACGTAACGAGCGAACGCGGTGTGTGGAACGGAAATCCGATCCAAGACACATAGGCCGTCTGGGTCATCTCATCGCACAGAATGCCGTTCTCGGGCAGCACATCGCGGATGACTTCGAGGAATGACATTTGTGGTTGCAGTTTGCGCACTGCCTCGGTTCCGGCAACCTTGGTTGCGGCGACCACTTGCAGCCGTTCCGCATTTGGTTTTGACGTGATCTTGGGCGTCAGGCTGCGTGCGGCATCGGCGGTGTCGGCGACGATGCCGATGTCGACCTTCAAGCGGCGCATCTCGGATGGATCGATATCGATGCGGGCGACTTTCAGTCCGGGAGGATGGGCGCCCCAGCGGCTCATCGGCGTATCCAACCGGGTGCCGAAACCGATCAGCAAATCCGTCGTCGGCCACAGCTTGTAGCCTGGTGCCACGTTAAGGCACAGGGGATGGCGATCATCGAGAATGCCCTTGCCCGTGCGATACGACAGCACCGGACAACCGATGCGTTCGGCCAGCGCCAGGATCTCCGGCGCGGCGTGCAGCGCGCCGCTGCCAACCCACATCATCGGCGCCTTCGCCTTGTTGATCAGGGCCGCGAGGGCATCGATCTTTTCGGCGTCCGGCACCGGGTTTGGCGCGAGCGGAAGCGGCTCTTGCGGCGTCACGTCAGCCGACGCCGAGAACTGATCCCATGGCATTTCGAGCGCCACCGGACCGGGCCGGCCCGACTGCATCTCCTGGAACGCGCGGGCGACGAGGTAAGGCGCCTGCGTTGGATGTTCGATGCGATCGGCCCATTTCACGAAGCTGCGCAATGTCGCGAGCTGATCGGGCATCTCATGCAATTGCCCGCGACCTTGGCCGATCAGATGGCTCGGCACTTGCCCGGTCAGGCACAGCACCGGCGCGTTGAGGCCCCAGGCGGTGACGAGGGCCGCAGAAGTATTCATGACGCCGGGCCCCGGCACCACGGTGTATGCCGCCGGCCGGCCGGTCGAATAGGCATAGCCCAGCGCCATGTAGGCCGTCGTCTGCTCGTGGCGCGCGTTGATCAATCGCAACCGGTTCTTATTGCGCGCGAAGGCGTCGAACAGCCCGTACACCTGCACCCCCGGCAGCCCGAAAATCGTATCGATGCCGTGCCGCAAAAGGCTGTCGACAATTGCTTCGCCACCGGTCATGCGCGTCATTTTGTGGGGGTCCTTCATCGGCAAGACCGAGAAGCTGGCACGGCAGGCGAGAGGAGGCAAGATGCGGAGGTGGCATGGTCGGCATGCAGGTGTCGACACCGCATCGACCTGACTGGGACGACACGCTGGGACGACACCGGCCGCATCAAGTCTCAGATAAACTTTCCGCGCCTCGCCGCGGTCCGGCACGCCCTCTAAGCCAGAACTCAGAACCCGTCGCCGTCGTCGATCTCAATGAATAGTGAGAGAAGCCGGCTTGTCTGCCCGACCCCTTTCGGTGGTGCTCTCTAACCATGCGATGAGACTAGGGCTAAGTCGCGACCGTCTACAAGACCGCGAGCGGTCACGACAGAGCTGTAGCAGGCGGACTTATCCCGCGCTTTCGCAGTAACGTTGCTCACCGGCTGGCTAACGACGTCGGACTGGGCGCTTGCACCTCTGCCGCAGCTCGGCCAGCCGATGTCGGGCGACCCGCAACGTGAAGCGCTGGCGCGATGCCTCGATGGCGCTTCGCTGGGCCCCCCGCAGGCATGAGGGAGGCGAGGCCCTCCTCCGGCGAATGAAGGCGCATCGGCAGTTGCCGGCTCTCTTCCTTGCAGAGCATCAGGCACGCCAAGCCGAGAAGCCATGCTTGCCCGTCGGCAAGCTGATGCATACTCTAACATGCAGGCAACAGCCATGCCTAGAAGCTCAACCGGGACTTATCCCTATGGTACAGGCAATAGTCGGAAAATTGCCGGCGGCGGCAGCTGTAGTCGAAGGCCCATATCGCAAGATAACAGTGCGTCAGCTATGTGGCGCTGCGGGGGCCGAGATCGACGGCGTGGACCTAGCCAAGCCGCTCGAAAAGGACACGATCGCGGAGATCCGGCAGGCCTTTCTCGCCAATTGCGTCCTTGCCTTTCGCGGCCAGAACTTGTCGCCTGCGCAACAAATCGCGTTCACTGAGATCTTCGGCAAAGTCGAGCAGCATCCCCTGTATCGCACGAACAGCATCGAGGGCCACCCCGAGATCCTCGTCCTTGAGCATAAGGCGGGGCAGTACATCAACGGCAAGAACGACATCTGGCATGCGGACATCACGTTCAACGAATGCCCGCCGCTCGGAAGCGTGCTGCACTGCCATGCAGCCTGGGAAGGCTACTCCGACACTATGTTTGCCAACCAATACAGGGCCTACGAGGCACTCTCCGAGCCGCTAAGGCGCATGCTCGACGGCCTTAAGGCCGAGCACTCGGCTGAGATATTGCAAAGCAGAAACAATGCGCAGTCCTATAACAAGCCAATCAAGGAAATCGGGCCTCCGGTCATCCATCCGGTGGTCCGTACGCATCCCGAGTCGGGTCGCAAGACGCTATTCGTCAATCCGGTGTACTCGAGCCGTATCGTTGGGCTCAGCGAAGAGGAGAGTCGGTGGCTGCTCGACTTCCTATTCGCTCATTCAGTGCGCCCCGACTTCGTCTACCGTCACCGCTGGCGCGTGGGGGACGTGGTCATGTTCGACAACCGCTGCCTGCAGCACTACGTGGTGCCCGACCACCCCCACGACATGCACCGGCTCATGCACCGCACGACTGCAGCGGGTGACAGGCCATATTGAACACGCGCCGGAGCCCCCAGATACCGCCCCGATCGAAAGCTCCCCGCGGATGGATTTTGCAAACCGCTTTGAGGCATGGGGCAAAGCTGTGTTTGTGCGCTTGGGCCAGTAATCGGCTCCGGCGAGCAGCGTATTGCAGAGGCCGAAGCTGTAGGTACGAGGAAGCCACTGAAAACTGGGCGATCAAGAGGTGGTCATGGACGGCGGTCCGGAATTTCCATGGGGGCGAAACGACCTCGTAATCAGTGCACTGCTGGATCGCCGGGCGGCAGAGGATCCCGACTTCGTGTTCGCCCGAATCGGTGAGCGCACCGTCAGCGTGGGCGCACTTGCGTCGGCCATGAACCAGGCGGCGAACGGTTTCGCAGCCTTCGGCATACGGCGCGGTGATCGCGTACCGGTGATGCTCGCCAACCATCTCGACCATGTCGTCACCTTCTTCGCACTACTGAAGCTCGGTGCTTGCATGGTGCCGGTCAACGTGCATCTGCGCGGCGAAGGCCTGAGCTTCATCCTGGAGCAATCCCAGGCGCGGTTCCTGATCATCGACGGAAGCTTCGCGGAAGCCGTCGATCCGCTGCTAGCGAGCCTCGCTCCTGCTACTCCAATCTGGCGTGACAGGCCGGGCGTCGGCGTGGACCTGTCGGACATACTGCACCATTGCGATCAAACGGAGCGACCCTCCTGTGTCGAGCCCGACGACATCGTCACGATCAGCTTCACGTCGGGAACGACGGGACTGCCCAAGGGCGTCATGGTGACGGATCGCATGTTGCGTTGCTGCGGGCATGCCGCCTCGCGCCTCACGGACCTTAGGCCCGGCGACATCTTCTACTCGTGGGAGCCGCTCTATCACATAGGCGGCAGCGAGGTGCTCGTGATGGGGGTGCAGAACCCGATCACCCTCGCGATGGTCGAGCACTTCAGCGTATCGCGCTTCTGGCGCGATACGCGCGCGTTCGGCGCCACCCACATCCATTTCCTCGGTGGCGTGCTGGGCTTGCTGCTCAAGGAGCCGTCGCGCGGCGACGACCGCGAGCATCCCGTGCGCTTTGCCTGGGGCGGCGGCTGCCCGGTCGACGTGTGGCGAGCGTTCGAGGAGCGGTTCGGCGTTCCTATCCGCGAATGCTACGGCATGACCGAGGCCTCGAGCTTCACCACGCAGAACCGTGACGGCAAGGTCGGCTCGGTCGGCAAGCCGATGCCTTGGTACGAGGTCCGCATCGTCGACGACGCGGGACGCGCTTTGGCCGCGGGCCAGCGCGGGGAGATTCATGTGCGCGAAAAAGTTCCAGGGCTTATCACCAAGGGATATTTCAACAACACCGAGGCGACCGCTGCCATTTTGCGTGACGGCTGGCTGTTGACCGGCGACGTCGGCTATTTTGACGAGGAGGGCGATTTCTATTTCGTCGGCCGCAAGAAGGACAGCATCCGCCGTCGCGGAGAGAACATCACCGCTTTCGAGGTCGAGCGGATCGCCAACGAGCATCCGGCCGTGGCGGAGAGCGCAGTCGTGGGTGTGCGCAACGAGATCAGCGACGAGGACGTCAAAATCTTCCTGCGGTTGAAGCCTGGTGCAAGCCTTGCGCCCCTAGACTTCATCCATTGGGCCGAGACGCGCATGGCTCGTTTCCAAGTGCCACGCTATATCGCCTTTGTCGCCGAGTTCACCAAGACCCCGACCGAGCGCATCCGCAAGGAGATGCTTGCCCGGGATTGCGCCGGCATCTTCGATCTCGATGCGACCGGCTACAAGCTGAAACGGAAGTGATCAGCCGATCACCACAGCCAACGGCCGGTGTCCTCGAAAGTCCACACCTCCCCGGCACCATGCCGCTCGCGGCTCGAGCGGACGTGCCCGTTGAGTATCCGTGTGCTCGTAACCTGGAACTCGAACAAGACACCCCGCAACTCTTCCGAGGGCGTGGAAAAGGGCTTGAGGCCGACCAGCCGAAGCTGGCGCACCTTGGAACTTGGCTCCTGCCAGTCCGCCTCATGGCCAGAGCAGCGCAACAGCTCGGCGAAGAGACGGGCCACACCCTCGACCGATCGGTCCGCAATCGCGAGGTCGGATGCAAGCTCGTGGGTATATTGTGACGCGACGACGCGCATGGCATGGGCGACCACTGCATGGGTCGGATGCTGGCCGATGAGCGCATAGAGCTGGTCGATCGTATCTTGCACATAGCCGCCCGCATAGTTGCGATTCGCCTTCAGCATCCGTGCCTCCGGCCAGAGCTTCGCGTCAAGCCTCGGGGCCTTCGTTGGGTCGAATTCGGGGGTCGTCTCGCAGACTTCGAAACGTGCGCGCTCATAAGGCTCGAGATCCCTGTCATGCTCGATGAAATAGCCCTCGTCATAAGGGTCGCCTTCATCGAGAAGTTTAGTGCACACCCAGCCAAGCCGCCGGCAGCCCATCAACTCGCCGTTACGAGGATGCCAGGTGGAAAAGACGGTGCGGCGCACGCCGAGGGGGAGAGCGGCCAGTGCTGTCCCCGGATAAGTCCAGGCCGGCGCCAGATAGCGAATCCAAACCTTGCGAGGGCCTTCCTCGATATACTCCAGGCCCAGTCCACCCAGTGCGTTGCTGAAATAGTGATACTTGGCGGCGGCGACGGCCGGGGGATCGCTCGCAATCCCCAGCTTTTGCAGGCTCGCCACGAAGTACTTGTCCTGGTGGCTCCGCAGCAGCGCGGCCCAGAGCCGGTCGAGCATCCCGCCGCCGTGCGACCTCATCGTCGACAATAGCAGGGCTGAGAAGATGCGGTTCCACAACTTGCTCGCTACGACGCAATCGCGGCGCAGGCGATCGAGTTCGGTCATGACCGTTTCCTCTCGAGCGGTGCCGTCGTAGGGTACTCAACTCCACGTCCAAAAAGGAGACTAGCGATGCCCAGCAAGCGCGACAACCAGGAAGAGACGATACGGGCGCGAATAGACCTCGCAGCCGCGTTCCGGATGGCCGAGCGGCTCGATCTCCACGAGGGCGTGTGCAACCACTTTTCGATGATGTTGCCGGAGCGCAAGTTCCTGATCAATCCGAAGGGGCTGCATTTTTCCCGCATCACGGCGAGCACCATCATCCTCATGGACGAGCAGGGCAATACGCTCGAGGGCAAAGGCCGGCCGCCGAAGACGGGTCATTCAATCCACACCCGCGTCCACATTCGCCATCCCAGTGCGAAGGTCGTGTTGCATCTGCACGCTCCCTACACGACCGCGATCTGCGCAATCGACGGCGGGCGCCTCGAGATGTGCCATCAGAACTCCGCGCGCTTCTATAACGAGATCGCCTATGACGACGATTTCGGCGGCATTGCCGTCGACATCAACGAAGGCGATCGCATGGCCGAGGTGATGGGCGACAAGCGAATCCTGTTCCTCTCAAACCATGGCGTCGTGGTGGTCGGCGACACCGTCGCCCAGGCCTTCGACGATTTCTACTATCTCGAGCGGGCGGCCCAGGTGCAGATCCTGGCCATGCAGACGGGCCGCCCCTTGAAGGTCATGAGCGAGGAGTTGGCGCGCATGACACACGACCAGTTTATGGGCTTCACCGCCAACGCGGAGCTCCACTTCGACGCGCTGAAGGCGATGCTGGACGAGGAGGAGCCGTCCTACGCTTCCTGACCCGGAAGCCGGCGCAGGGCCACCGCGCCGTTCACGTTGCCCGCTCCGACTTGCGGCGGAACCATTCCGCCGCAAGGATGATGACCGAAATGAAGATCAGGAGAACCGTCGAGGCTGCGGCCAGAAGCGGACTAACCTTGAGAACGGCATCGTCCCACATCAGCTTGGGCAGCGTCGCGCTCAGGCCCCCCGTCGTGAACAGTGCGATCGTGAGCTCATCGAAGGACACGATGAACGCGAACAGGAACGCCGAGACGATGCCAGGCGCGATCAGCGGGAGCGTTATGAACCGCAGTGTGCGCCAATGGCTCGCGCCGAGGGTCGCCGCCGCATTGTCGAGGCGATCGTCATAGCTCTTTAGAACCGCCATGACGGTAATGACGACATAGGGGACGGCGAGCACCGTGTGGCCGAGCACCAAACCCAAGGTCGTACCCACCAGTCCGATCCGCGCATAGAGATAGAACAGCGCTACCGCGATGATCATGCGTGGAAGGATCAGCGGTGTCATCACGAAGGCCATCACAAGGCCCTTGCCGGGGAAGCTGCGCCGGGTGAGGACGAACGCGGCAGGCGTCGCGATCAGGATCGCGAGCGTGGCCGTGAGCAGCGCCGTCACGAACGACCGTATCGTTGCGGAGATCCACAGTTTCGAGCCGAAATAGGTAGTGTACCAGTCAAGCGTGAAACCGACCGGCGGCCATTCCATGAAGGCCGAGCGGCTGAACGAGATCGGGATGACGAAGAAGCTCGGGATCACGAGGAAGGCGATCACACAAAGTGCCGCCACGCGCAGAACCGCGCGAGAGCGGCCGCGGTTAGGACGCGTTGCATCGGGCGGAAAAAGATGCTCGCGCAGGGCTCCGAGACGATCGCAGATCTGGGCCAGTGCCGCGATGAAGAGCCAGCCGACGCGAGTCCCAACGGCGCCGACAAAACCCTGCCGTGTGGCGCTGCTCTGACCCGCGAGCGTCGAAAGCCCGAGGAGACGGTCATAGAGGTAGAATACGACGAGCGAGGCTACGAGCAGCAGCATCGAGACCGAGCCCGCAAACCCCCAGTTGAGTGAAGACTGGATATTCTCGATGATCACCTGCGTGATCATCGTCTCGCGATTGCCGCCGAGCAGCGCTGGCGTAATGAAAAAACCGAGCGCGGTGATGAACACGAGCAGCCCGGCCGCGGCAACGCCCGGCAGCGAAAGCGGGAAATAGATCCGCCAGAACGCCTGGCCGCCGCGCGCACCGAGAGTACCGGCTGCCGGCACAAGGTTCGTCGGGATCTGCTGCATGACCGATGTCATGGTGAGGATGGCGAGCGGCATCAGCGCGTGCGTCATGCCGATCATCACACCGGTGAAATTGTAGATCATCGACAGCGGCGCGTTGACGACTCCGAGTGCCTCGAGCCAGCGGTTGACTGCACCCTTCCGGCCGAGCAGTACGATCCAGGCGAACGTCCGCACGAGAAAGCTCGTCCAGAACGGCAGCAACACCCACAAGATCAGCAGGCCGCGGGTGTTCGGCTTGGTCGTCGCAAGCAGGTAGGCGACCGGATAGCCGAATACGATCGCGAGCAACGTCGTCCAGGCCGCGACCTTGAATGTGATCAGCAGTACCTGGACGTAGACGGGCGAGGAGAAAAGACGCACGTAGTGCGCAATGCTGGGCGCGCCTTTGGCATCGGTGAAGCTGATCGCCAGGAGCTGAGCTACGGGATAGAGGAACAGCGTGATCAAGAAAACCAACACCGGCAGAACAGGCCATATGCGGCGATGGCGGGCTGGTCGAGCAGTCGTTGCGCCCGAAGCGCTGTCTCCAGCGACTGCACTCATGATCGGGGCCAGGTCGTTGCCCGCGTCAGGAGCAGCGTGTCCTTTTGCGCCCATCCGAGCTGGACGGGAGACCCTTTGGCAAGTGCGGCACGGCCGGCGGAGGCCAGGCTTTTTGCCGAAACGATCTCGCCCGAAGTCAGCTTGGCAATCGTCCGGGTGATGCCGCCGAGCATGATCACATCGGTGACGACAGCCTCTACGACGTTGTCCGCTTCTTCGCCGGCGGCGAGCACCCGCACGTTCTCGGGCCGGACCATGATGTTGCCGGCCGTGCCAGCTTGCACAGGCTCCGCGGTTAGGGCACGCAGTTTGAGGCCTTGCGGACCGACAAGGATTGGCTCAAGCAAAGATGTTTCAACACGCACCGGCAGCACGTTAGAGTCGCCGAGGAACTGGGCCGCGAACAGGCTGCGCGGGCGGAAGTAGAGATCATCCGCTGTGCCGATCTGCTCGATGCCGCCTTTGTTCATGAGGCAGATCCGGTCGGACATGACCAGCGCCTCATCCTGATCGTGGGTGACATAGAGAATCGTAACGCCAAGCTCTGAGTGGAGATGCTTGATTTCGAGCTGCATCTCGTCGCGCAGTTTCTTGTCCAGCGCGCCGAGCGGCTCGTCCATCAGAATGATCGAGGGGCGATAAACGAAGCAGCGGGCCAGTGCCACGCGCTGCTGCTGGCCACCCGACAACTCGCGCGGTAGGCGATTTGCCATGCCGTCGAGGCGCACCTTTTCGAGCACGGCCGCGACGTCACGCTTGATCTGCGCCTCGTTGATCCGGCGCATCCGCAGCGGGAAGGCAATGTTTTCGAACACCGAAAGGTGCGGAAACAGCGCGTAGCTCTGGAACACCATGCCGATGTCGCGCAGATGCACCGGCAGATAGGTTGCGAGCTTGCCGTCGATGCGGATCTCGCCGCCATCCGGCTCGATCAGGCCAGCAACGGCCATTAGCAGCGTGGTCTTACCTGAGCCCGACGGGCCGAGGAGTGTCAGAAACTCCCCCTCGGCCAGATCGAGGTCGGTAGCGTCCAGCGCCATGACGTGGCCGTAGGACTTGGCAACCCCCCGCAAGATAAGCTTCGCCGCCCCAGTCACGATCGGCGATCCTCCGTCCCAGGCCGCACCGGCCTCAAGTGAGGATCCACGTGTTGAAGCGCTCGATCATCTTTTCCTGGTTCGGTCCCCAGTACTCGTGGTTCTGGTAGATGAGCTTGTCGAAGTGATCCGGGTTGGTCGGCAGGATCGCCGCGCGCTCCTTGCTAATCGACTTGTAGGCGTTTGGATTGGTCGGACCGTAGGCGATGTGGTTGGCATACTCCGCCTGGCGTGCTGGATCCGCCGTGAACTGTATTAGCTTCATACCGAGCTTGGCTTTCGGATTACCCTTCGGGATGGTCCAACCCTCGACGCCGTACAGCGCCTGGTTCCAGACTATCTTTGCCGGCGCGCCGTCGTCGATCGCGGCCTGAGAGCGACCATTCCAGGTCGCTAGCACGTCGACCTCGCCTGTTTTCAGAAGTTGCGAGGCCTGTGCGCCGCCGGTCCACCAGATCTGCACGTCCTTCTTGATCTGATCGAGCTTCTTGAAGGCGCGGTCAGCATCGAGTGGATAGAGCTTTTCGGGCGCGACGCCGTCGGCGAGGAGCGCTTGCTCCATGGAGTCGATCGGATGCTTGCGCAGGCAGCGCCGGCCGGGGAAATCTTTCACGTTCCATACATCCGCCCAGCCGGTCATTGGCTTCTTGATCGTATCAGTCCTATAGGCGAGGGCTGTCGAATAGACGTCCGTGCCTACGAACCATTTCGACTTCGCTTTGGGGATCAGATCGGTGATGTGCGGAGTGTTAAGATCGAGTTCCTCGAGGTAGCCGGCCGGCCCGAGCAGATCCTGATTGGCGATGGTCAAAATCACGACGTCCCATGTATAGGCCTTGGCATCGACCATTGCCTTGACTTGGCTGATCGGTTCATGGGCCGCAGTCACGGGGACGATCTCGATGCCAGTCTCTTTGGTGAAGGGCTTGTAGAAGGCTTCGAGGCCAGCTTTAGCCCAAGGGCCGCCGGGGTCGCGCACCACCAACGTTTCGGCAGCTCGAGCACGGTTTATATTGAATGTCGGCAGGGTGATTGTAGCAGCCGATCCGGCGATGATCGTTCGACGGGAAAGACCGGCCTTTCCCTTGGGCGAGGATTCGATTGGCTTGGTCACGTTTCTTCCTCCAGATCCGAGCTTCTTGATCGAGGCAGTTCCCCGGCCCCGTTTTGGGGCGAAGTCTGCTGTATGTGATCGGCATCTATTCCGAAGTATCGCAAGGACGCGATAATACGGGATTTTCGTCTCAGTAGATCCGAAATTCTTCCCCCCCGCAATGCAAGCATTGCACGCGGGCTTTGGAGCACCACTTTGCGGCAGGACTTCGGGCCTCGGGAGCACTCGCGAGGGTCTCACTGGCACCGCACGCGCTGCAGCCGCGCGAGTTTCAATGTTGACAGCTTTTTGCTGGTGGCGGAGTCTTTTCGCTTCGATACTCCCTGTTCGGGATGGGAGGAGGCAACTTGATCCGCACCAGCTATCTTTCCCCCGAATTCAAAACGGAGCCTTACTGGACCGATGGTCTCGAGCCTTTCCGCCCGCTGAACGCTTCGCCAGCCGGCAGTTCGGACGTGGCCGTGATCGGCGGCGGCCCTGCTGGTCTTTCGGCGGCACTCACGCTTGCCCAGTCCGGACGGACCGTCACAGTCTTCGAGGCCGGCACGATCGGAGACGGGGCGGTCGCGCGCTCGGCTGGCTCGCTCAGCCATGTTCCGAAGGCCAGCCTCGGCGATCTCACCGCGAGCTATGGACGCGAGGCCGCGCTCTCGATCTATCGGGAGGCGCGTGCCGCACGAGAGTACGTGGAAGGATTGATCCGCGAACACGGGATCGATTGCGGCCTGCAATCCGTCACCCGATTCCTGGCGGCGCACTCGGAAGCGGCATTTGCACGACAGAAATCTAGTCTCGCAAGCCTGCGCGAGAGCTGGGGCAAGGTCGAACTCGTGCCGCGCGACGAGCAGCGCCGCGTGATCGGCTCCGATGCGTTCTTTGGTGGCCTCCAGATGGCGAACTCGGCCACGCTGCAGCCTGCGCTCCTGCAGCACGGCCTCGCGCGGGCCGCGACATTAGCCGGTGCAGCGCTCCTGCTCGGTACGCGCGTCGATGACGTCCGTGGGGGGCCAGGCGCCTTCGAGATCGTGACGCGAAAGGCGCGCTATCGCGCGAGTGATGTCATTCTCGCCACAGCCGCTGATACCGGCTTCGGTCCAGCGCGATTCCAATCGCTCGCCCGGCGCATCGTCGCAATGGAGGCCTATTGCGTCGCCACCGAGGAGGTTTCTTCGAATCTGATGAAACGCGTCCTGCCGCTTCAGGGCCCCGTCTCCGACACCTACAAGATCATCAACTACATTGCGCCCAGTCACGACAACCGGCGCTTCATCCTATCTGGACGCGCGGGGCGGACCGACGGCGGGCTTGCGCAGAAGGCCGAGCGGATGTTCGGCTACTTCGCGGAGCGCTTTCCCGATTTGCGCGGCGTAAAGGTAACCCACTGCTGGAGCGGCCGATTTGCGATCAGCGCGGATTGGATTCCCCACATGGGCGTCGAGGACGGCGTTCATTACGCCCTAGGCTGCTGCGGCACGGGAATTCCGATGGCTACATGGCTCGGCCACCGGATTGCACTCGAGATCCTCGGCCGCCCCTCGTCCGGCTCAGCGTTCGATCGTCCGCTGCCGCCGATGCCGTTCCATGCCGCTCGCAATCTGCTCATGCCGCTCGTGATGCGCGGCTACGCTCTGCGCGACAGTATTCTGAGATAACCACCAACCGGGAGAGGCCGACATGCGTATCGTCACACGGCAGGAGATCGATGCCCTCGGTATCACCAACGCGGATCTCGTCGCCTGCCTGGAGATTGCTTTCCGTGCCGGGAGCACCGGCGAGATCGCCGGCCGCCCAAAATCGACCGTCGTCCAGCCTGATGGGGCTTTCTACATCGGCACGCTGGCCACCTGGAAGTCCCGCAACCTCGGCATCTTCCACTCGATCGTTGGTGCGCCTCCTGCCAACCTTTCGCCGGGGGAGGCTCACTATCGCACCTACCAGCTCCTGACCGATTACGCGCGCGGCACGCCGATCGCCCTGGTCGACGGCAGCTTCACGTCGATGATGCTGCCGGCCGGCATCACGGCCATCGGCGCGCGCGGTTTCGCGAGATCCGACAGTTGCATCGCCACCTTCGTCGGTGCTGGGCAGCAATCGCGGGTCAATCTCGCTGCGATCGCCGACTTACTTCCTCTGAAGGAGGTGCGCATTCTCGGGCGCTCGCCTGCCAACGCCGTTGCATTCGCCGGGGAGGTCCGCAACCTGGGGCTCGATGCCACGGTCCACACCGACGCGGAGACTGCGCTGCGCAATGCTGACGTGATCGTGACGACCGTGCCGAGCGGACCAGACTTGCAGCCGTTTCTCGATCCGGCCTGGGTTTCGCCGGGCGCATTTGTGAGCGCCGTCGATGTCGGTCGCAGCTGGCGCGACGGCTTCGAGGCCTTCGACCGTATCGTCTCGGACGATCGCGCACAGGCGGTTGTGCAGCACAAAGAGGGGCGGATGCGCTACGGCGGCGCCTACGACACGGAGCTTTCCGAGCTCGTCACCGGTGCCCGTCCGCCGCGGGGCAACGCGTCGGAGCGCATCGTCTTGATCCATCCCGGCAATATCGTCGGCGTGCTTGCCATCACCGCACTGATCCATGAGCGGTTGAAGCTCGGCTGAGCGGGTCGCCACGTGCAAGGAGCCCAGAAGATGACTGCAATTGTCGATCCGATCACCGTCTCGGTCATTCAGCACCGGCTGCGTGCCATCGTCGAGGAGATGGGGGAAGCGATGCTTCGCACCTCCTACTCTCAGATCCTCAACTCGAGTCGGGACTTCTCCACGGCGCTGTGCGACCCCAATGGGCGGCTGATCGCCCAGGCCGAGCATGTGCCGATCCACGTCGGCGCACTGCCGTTTGCCGCACGGGCCGTCAGCGCTTTCTTCAAGGGCCAGATCCGCCCCGGCGACGTCTATCTGCTCAACGATCCTTACCGGGGCGGCAATCATCTGCCGGACCTGACGGCATTCGTTCCCGTCTTCGATGGCGACCGTCACGTCTTCTGGTCGATCAACCGCTCTCACCAGAGCGACATCGGCGGGGCGACGCACGGCGCCTATAACGCCAGCGCTACCGACATCTGGCAGGAAGGCCTGCGCGTGCCGCCGCTCAAGCTCTACGACCAATGCAAGCGGCGCGACGATGTCTACGAGATGATCGTGCTCAACGTGCGCCATCCGCGCGATTTCCGCGGCGATCTCGCAGCCATGATCGGGTCAGCGCGTATCGGGGAGCGCCGGCTCAACCGACTGATCGATGAGTTCGGATCGGCAACGGCTCACGCCGGCATCGAGGCGGTGCTCGATGGCTCCGAGCGGCAGGTTCGCGCGATCATCGCGAGCTGGAAGGACGGAATTTACGAGGGCGAGGCGTTTCTCGACGATGACGGCCATCAGTTCCACGACATCCATATCCGCGCCCGGATCACCAAGACGGGCAGCGACCTTGAGGTCGATCTGACGGACTGTCACCCACAGGTGGTCGGTTTCATCAACTCGTCGTTGGCCAATACACACTCGGCGGTGGTCGTAGCTCTCGCCTATCTTATAGATCCCGATACCCCCAAGAATGACGGTGCCTTCCGGCCCATCAAGGTAAAGCTCAAGGAAGGCACGATCGTTTGGCCGAGGCCTGGCGCGCCTGTCACACTTTGCACGAGCCATTGCGGGCAAGAGGTGATCGAGGCCGTGATCCGCGCCCTGGCACCAGCCTGCCCGGACAGGGCCATGGCGGGGTGGGGGCGTCGCTTTCGTATCGCCATCCAGGGTGTCGATCCGCGCACGAGCAAGCCCTTCATCTGGCATCTCTTCCAGGCTCGGCCAGGCGGTGGTGCCTCGCCAGCAGGCGACGGATGGCCGGGCGCGGGCGAGTGGCATTCGGCGGGCGGAATCAAGTTCGGCTCCATCGAGGTGCATGAGGTGCGCTTCCCGCTGTTCTTCCGTCGCCACGAGTTCCGTCCCGATAGCGGCGGCGACGGCGAGTTCCGCGGCGGGCCCGGCGGCGAGCTCGAGTTGACGATCGAGACAGGGGAGCCGGCGGTCGCCAACACGGCAGGGGAAGGGGTCAAGTACGGCGCGTGCGGGCTGCTCGGCGGCAGCGACGGCCGGCCACACAAGTATTGGCTGCAGTCCAGGGGCCGTCCCGACCGGCCGCTCAAGACCAAGGAGACAGGTATCGAGCTCAAGCCCGGCGACGTCATCCATGTGCATTCCGGCGGCGGCGGCGGTTGGGGAAACCCGGCCAAGCGAGCGCCCGCGTCGCGCGCACACGACATCGAGCAGGGCTTCGTCACCACGGAGGCGCCCTGATGTATCGCATCGGCATCGATGTGGGCGGGACGTTCACGGATTTGGTGGCTGTCGATGCCAAGGGGCATGTCACGCTTGCCAAGGCGCCGTCGACCCCCGCCGACCAATCGCTGGGCGTGATGGAAGGTCTCACCCGCCTTGCGCAGGCGCTCGGGCTCGATCGCAGTCAGATGCTGCGCAGTACGGAGCGCATCGTGCACGGCACCACGGTTGCGACCAATGCGTTGCTCGAACGCAAAGGGGCCCGCGTTGGCCTGCTAACCACGGAGGGACATCGTGACATCATCGAGATGCGCGAGGGCCTGAAGGAGGAGCGCTACAATCTGCGCATGCCACCGCCGGTTCAGCTCGTGCCGCGCAATCGCCGCCTCGGCGTGCGTGAGCGCATGCGATCTGATGGGCGCGTCGACATCCCGCTCGAACGCGGCTCGCTCGATGCGGCCATCGCACATTTGCAGCGCGAGAACGTCGAGGCTGTTGCGATCTGCTATCTGCACAGCTGGCGCGACGGTCGCCACGAGCGCGCCACCGCCGATGCCGTGCGAGCCGCGCTGCCCGGCATCTATGTCTCGATGTCGTCATCGGTGCTTCCGCAAATCAAGGAGTACGATCGCGTCTGCACGACCGTCGTGAATGCCTATGTGGGCCCCGTGCTCGAGCGCTATCTCACACGGCTCACAAAGCGACTGAAGGAGGCGGGGCTCGAGGCTCCGGTGCTCATCATCCAATCTCACGGTGGCGTCGCGACGATTGCCGACGCGGTGGCACTCGCGGCGGGCGCTGTGCTTTCCGGTCCGGCGGGCGGTGTCGCCGGCAGCCAGTATGCCGCGCGGCTCATGCAGCACGGCGACCTCATCCCGTTCGACATGGGCGGCACCTCGACCGATATCTCGTTGGTGGTCAACGGCGAGGCGGCCATCGCGTCCGACCGGCTGCTTGCAGGCCAGCGCGTCGCTCTCCAGAGCCTCGACATCGCCTCGATCGGGGCAGGCGGCGGCTCGATTGCGCGCGTCGACGTGAGCGGCCTGCTTCATGTCGGCCCGGAAAGCGCAGGCGCGACGCCGGGGCCTGCCTGCTATGGTCGCGGCGGCCGCGAGCCGACAGTTACCGATGCAAACCTTGTGCTCGGCTTCCTCGATCCCGCGAAGTTTCTCGGTGGGCGCGAGAAACTGGACCTTGAGGCTGCTGAGGCGGCCCTGGATCGCGTCGCCGGGCCACTCGGCATCAGTCGCAAGGCTGCTGCGGAGGGCATTTATCGTGTGATCAATACGCGCATGGCCGAAGGCATAAGGCTCGTTTCCGTGCGTCGCGGCGTCGACCCGCGCCGGTTTGCGATCCTGTCGTTCGGGGGTGCTGCCGGCCTGCACGTATGCGATGTCGCCAGCCAGCTAGACATCAAGCGGGTCATCGTGCCGCGGCTCGCGGCGGGGCTTTCTGCATGGGGCATGCTCGCCACCGATCTGCGCTACGAGCTCGGGCGCACGCACATCGGTGACGCGAGCCGACTCGATCCTGAAGCATTGCGATGCCTCTATCGCGAGATGGAGGCAGACGGCAAGAGGCAGCTCGCCGAGGCCTCCTTCACCGGACCGGCTCGCGTCCATCGAACGGCCGACATGCGATACGGCGAGCAGATCTTCGAGGTCTCGGTGCCGATCGACGGCATCGATATTGCGGCGCTGGATCTGCGGGAGCGCATGGCGGCAGCGTTCCACGACAGGCACGAGGAACTCTATACCTATGCATTGCGCGACCAGGAGGCGGTTCTCGTGAATGCGCGGGTGGCTGTCGTTGGGGCGCTGCCAGCTTTGCCGAAGGAGCCCGATCTGCCGCAACGGGCCACGGCGCCGCATCACAGCACGCGCCGAATCCAGCTCGGGAGTTCGCACGAGGCCCCCGTCCTCGATTTCGACGCGCTCGCGTCGGGCCAGACCATCGACGGTCCGGCCATTGTCGAATCCTCGACCACCACGATTCTGCTGCGCCCGGGCGATCGTGCGAAGACGACGAGCTTCGGCTGGCTCGATATAAGGATCGCCGACCGGTGAGGCGAGCGCCAATGGCCGGACGCCTTCTCGCGCGAATCGCCTGGTTGCACGTTCTGGTTTTGCGAGGTAGCTGCGCCAGAGCCCCGACATGCTGGTTGTTGGCGTGGCACCCGTGAAGTCCAGGTCTTTTTTGATTGACCCCACGGGGTTAGCGGACGACCGTGAGCGCGCGCACTTGTCTGTCCTGATTACTGGTCGGGCGTGGGAGCAACCGAACAATTCTAATGGGAACAGGAGCCGATCGATGAGCGAAGACCGCCTTCGAGCTATTCGGTGGCACGGTGCCATTGCCCCAGACATCGAACAGTGTGACGGCGCCGATCGGATTGTAGAAGCTGACGGCCCAGTTTTGTCGGCAGGCCGCATGGTTCAAACCAAGCTCGCCTTTGCGAGAACTCCGCTCTCGGGTCAGACCGAAGACGAATTCGCGCCCTCCAAGGCCCGCATGCATCCATGGAGTGTGATACCACTTTCGGGCCTATTCCTCTGCCTTGGCCTCGAACAAGCAGTTGCCTCAAATGCAAGCATTACCGATACGGCGTGCCGTTTCGGATCCATTGCCGATTCGGACTTTCGTCTCGTTCAGCTGCTTGAGTTTCGTCGCAGATGCAGGGGCCTCAAACCCGAGGCGCAACCATCCTTTCACCGAACATCAGACCAGCCGAGAGGAAGCCGCCGTCGACGTTCAGCGTGTGGCCGTGCACATAGCGGCTCTCGTCCGAGCATAGGAAAACCGCAGCGTCGGCGATCTCCTCCGGCGTGCCGTAGCGGGTCATAGGGATCAGGTAGTTGTAAGCCGCGCGCGTCGCTGCATCGTGCGCAAACTTTGCCATCTCGGTTTCGATGGCGCCGGGCGCGATGTTATTGACGTTGATATTGTGGGGCGCAAGTTCGACCGCCATCACCTTGGTCAGGAGTTCGAGTCCGGCCTTCGCCGAGCCGTATGCAGAACGTCCGTTGCCGCCGCGCTGGCCAGATAGCGAGGCGATGTTGACGATCTTGCCACCGCCGGTCTTCACCATCTCGCGGGCGACCGCCTGCGCGACCAGGAACGCGCCCGTGAGGTTGATGCCGACGATACGATTCCAGTCCGCCAGACTTGTTTCGAGGAACGGCGTGTTGCCGCCGACGCCCGCGTTGTTCATCAGGATGTCGATCCGGTCGAAGGCCTTCAGCACGGCCTTCACCATCGCTTCGACCGACGCTTGCTCTGCGACGTTGACCGCGACTGCTATTGCGCGCGCGCCCTTCGACTTGAGTTCGTCAGCGGCGACGTTTGCCCCTTGCTCGTTGAGGTCAGCGATGGCCACGATCGCGCCTTCGCGGGCATAGGCTCGTGCGACAGCGAGGCCGATGCCGCGAGCGCCGCCAGTGACGATGGCAACCTTGTCCTTCAGTCTCATGAAAATCGTGCTCCGCTGTCTCAGGTGTTGGAACCGGTGTCGCCGCGCTTGGCGGCGCAGAAGAAATCAGCGGCGCCGACTTGGCCGCCCTTGAGTGCGATCTCGATGCCATCGAAGGGGCCGGACGCACAGTGGGCGCGACACAAGGGCGAGCCCGGCGCTATTGGCGCGATCGCTGTCAGGGCATCGATGCCGACTACAGATGCTGCGCGGCCCGACGTGTCGCCACCGGAGATAACCACGCGCCGCAATCGCGCGGTCCGCATGACCGCGCTCAGCACTTTGCCGAGCCCCGTCCCGATCCGTTCATTGGCGACATCGCTCGAAAGGTTGGCTGCGGCGAGCGACGTCTTTAGCGCTGACACGGCGGGATCATCGGGACCGGCTGCCGTGTAGACGATCGGATCGCGGCCCCCGCTCAGGGCGGCAAGCGCAGCAGACGTTGCACGCTCAATCTCGCATTGCCACTCGCGCTCGTCGACTACGCGGACGACGTCGAGCGCGATATCGGCGAAACCGGCGTTGCGGGCGGTTGCGATCTGTGCGGCGGTGATCGGCGAGACCGAGCCCGAGACAACGGCGATACGGTCGGCAGGCGGCGCCGATGAAGGCGCCGGGCGCGCTGGAATGAGGCCCGCTGTGCGCCAATGCGCAACGAGCGCTGCCTCGAAGCCTTGCGAACCGATCGCGAACAGGCGCTCGCCTCCGCGCTCCCAGACAAGACGCCCTGCAGCGACGAGAGTCTCGTGGTCGAGCACATCGATCGAGACGATCTCCGCTCCCCCGGCAAGCTCCTTGGCTAGCCGCAGGTCCGCCTCACCGCGCTTGATCGCGGCGAAATCGACGAGGCCGATGTGCTTTGATGTCTGCTGGGCGAGGTGGCGCGCCAGATCTGATTCCCGCATCGGCGTGATCGGATGGCGCGACATTACGGGATGTCGGTCGAGACGGTAGCCGGTATCCTCTGCGATCGCGAAGTGATGACCGAATGCCTGAAAGCGGGCCATGCCCGGGTCGGCGACGATCATCGGAATCCAGCCACGATCGAAGATTTCTCCGGCGATGTCGGCGGCGCATCCGATGGAGCCAACCGCGGGTGAGGAATCGAACGTCGAGCAGACTTTGTAGTGCGATATCGGTGCACCGATCGCGCGTACGGAGCGAAAGATGTCCGGCAGGTTCCCGAGCATCCACTCCGGGCTTTGCGACCGCGCGATGCCGGCAAACCCAATCACCCGATAGGCGGAGAAGGCGGCCAATCGCTCGGCTGTCGGGACGGAAAGGAAAAGAACCGTATCGAGGCCGGCGAACTGGGTCGCTTCCATCACCGCCGAGGAGCCAGTGAAATCGTCGCCATAGTAGGCGATCAGCGGACCGGGTGGCAGCGGGCGCGACGTCGTCACGATGCACCATCCAGAGCAAGTTTGAGTTCGGGCCTGCTTCCCGCATAGTCCGCGAGCGTTGATCCGCTGACGGCCGCCTCCCAGGCCTGGCGCAGTGCCGCAACGCCCTGCGCCGGCCCTCCGGGATGCGCCATGATGGCACCGCCTGCGGTGACGATCAGATCGGTCGATTTCAGTGCCGCGTAAGTTGCTGGCGCTTGCCTGGCCGACTGACCTGACGAGAACACCGGCATCACGAGGCACGGCTTGTCGGGAAACAAGGGCGTCAAGCATGCGCGTGCAGAGTGGACAACGCTGTCGTCTGCCTCAGAGAATTTGCTCACAAGCCCGTTGACGTGCATGTGGTCGGCACCGGCGAGTCGCCAGACCTTGTGCCAAGCGACGTAGGACCAGCCCAGCATCGGATGCCGCGAGAGGTATCCCCAGCCGTTGCGGTGGGCGTGGATCGGCAGGTTGGCAAAGCGGGCCAGCGCGATGAAGCCCGTGAGCCCGACCGAGTTGAGGCTCACCATCAGACATGTTGCGCGATGTTTCAACAGAAAGTCATGCCGGCGGCGCATTTCATCGATGTCGCCGGTGAGGTTGAATGCGTACATGACCTTCTTACCCGCACGATCGGCAGCCGCTTCGATCACGCGCATTACGGCGCGCACGCGATCCTCGAACGGGCAAGCGGGGCCGTCGGCCTGTAGTTCGTCGTCCTTGACGAAGTCGATGCCGGCCTCGCAAAGCTTCGCGACGAGGGCTGCGGTCTCCTCGGCGCGAAGGCCGACGCTCGGCTTGATGATCGTGCCGATCACCGGTCCGTCGGCGAGCCCCAGCAGCCTGCGGGTGCCAGCGATGCCGAACTGCGGTCCCGGATAGGCGTGTGCGAATGCAAACGGCAGGCGAAGTTCGAGCAGCTTGAGGCCCGTCACCTCCCTGAGCTCAAACAGATTGCCGGCAACAGTCGCGAGCAGGTTCGGCAGGGAGGGGCCGAGATTGTCGACGGGCCAAGAAATTGTCACCAGCGCGCGGCGAACGGGGCGGTCGGCCGGGACACCCTGCGATGGGAGCGAGGGGCCCGCGTCCGTCCCATCGAGAACTGAGATGTGCTCGACCCGAGCGGCCGCGCGCGACTTGAGTTCCGGCGTCTCTCCTGGGACTGGAACAAACGTCCCACTCGACTGCTCGCCAGCCATCGTCTCGGCAACGCGGCGCGGGTCGTACGGCGTCTCGAGCAGGTAGTCGGCCTCGATGCGGGTCACACTCACGGGTCGATCCTTATGGGCAGGGCGGCGCCGTTCGTGACCTCCGGCCAAGCCGAATTCCTCCTCGGCTATCCATGCACGTCGGGCTACGACGATGTGCATCCGGCGAATAGCAATTCACTTCCAAATGCCGCACGTTTCCGCATAACCTCATTAGCTTGAAGACGACAACTTCTTCTCTGTTACACGGAGTTTCAGCCGCGGCATACCAGAGATCCCTACACAGCCATGTGAGGAAAACTGACATCCGCTGAGGTCGCCATGCCGGTTCCGCGATTACCGCTAAATGCGCTCCGCGCCTTCGAGGCCGCCGTGCGCCTCGGCAGCATGAGTGCCGCAGCAATCGAGCTCGGCGTCACACATGGCGCGGTCAGCCGTCACGTGAAGACGCTCGAGGATCAGTTCGGTATGCCGCTGCTCAGGCGCTTGTCGCAGAGCGTCGAGCCCTCGCCGGAAGGCGAGCAACTAGCCGCGTCGCTGAAGGAATCGTTTTCCACAATGCATCTCGCGGTCTCCCGTCTGCAACCGGGACCGCTGACGCTGTCGTGCTCCTCCACGATCATGATGTACTGGCTGCTACCGCGGCTCGAACGGTTCAAGCATGCTAACCCCGGAATCGAGCTTTGTCTCAACGTCAGTTTCGGCAAGGTCGACTTCATCCGTGACGAGATCAGTGTTGCGATCCGCACCACCATGTACGAGCCGCCCGCGTTAGCGATCAGGCTTCCGTTGATCGCCGAGGAGATCGGGCCGATTTGTCATCCGAGCTACGCAAGCCAGCGCCCTCTCAAGACCCTAGACGACCTGCAGCGAGCGCGACTGCTGGTCGCCGCAACCCGTCCCAATGCCTGGAGCGAGTGGTCGGCCGCGATCGGCCGTCCGGACCTCACCCTGAAACCTCAAGAGACGTTCGAGCACTTCTATCTGGCGATCCAGGCGGCCGCATGCGGCCTCGGGTTTGCTCTGGCGCCCCGCATCCTGGCCGAAACCTATATTCAATCCGGCCACGTTTTGGCCCCCTTCGGATTTTGCGAAGGTCCACACCGATACGAGATGTGGATCGCGCCCCACGTCAGGGCGCGGGCCGATCTCCGACTGCTCGCTGACTGGCTCAAATGCGAGATGCAGGCGTCGAGAGCGCCCACGAGGTGAGCCATGTCCGCGCTCGTCGGCGTCCTCCTCGACCGCACACACGTCAGGCACTGCTCCAGGTTTTCTCACACCCCCGTGAGCCGATCTGCAGTGGCGTCGGTGCATCATCCGCGCTAGCGTCCAATCCTAAAAAGACGGCGGCGAGATCGTAGTTTTTTCTGCGCATTCGCCTGATGCCGGATCATGGCACTGGTTGGAGTCGCACCTTCGCCCTCCGGCCCCGCATTAATAATAGAGGAAACAAACTATGACACTGTCCCGATGGGTCACCGGTATGGCGGCCGTGGTTGCATTTGCGGCCATGACCGTTGCGCCGGTTGCTGCTCAGAGCCCGCAGAAATTGCGCGTCCAGTCGACGTTCCCCCCCGCGAGCCTCTTCACTGACACGCTCAACTACTGGGCCGAGCGAGTGAAGACGCTTTCTGGCGGACGCCTTGAAATCGAAGTTCTGGCGACCGGCACGCTGGTGCCGGCGTTCGAAGTGCTCGACGCCACCCACAAGAAGGTGATCGACGGCGGCCACAGCGCACCGGCCTACTGGGTTGGCAAGAACCGTGCCGCGACCCTGTTCGGTCCCACGCCGGGCGGTCCGTTTGGCATGGACATGATGGACTACATGGGCTGGATCTACGATGGTGGCGGCCTCCAGCTCTACCACGAGTTTTATCAGGACGTGCTTAAGCGCGACGTGGTGGCCTTTCCGCTGCACGCCGCTGCCAACCAAGTTCTAGGCTGGTTCAAGCGCCCGATCACAGGTTGGGACGACCTTAAGGGCCGCAAGTGCCGGCAGACCGGCATCACCGCCGAGGTCTTCAGCAAGGCCGGCATGGCACCCGTCAACATGCCGGGCGGCGAGATCGTGCCAGCCGGCGAGCGCGGCGTAATCGAGTGCGCGGAGTGGGTCGGACCCGCCGAGGACGTCAAGGTTGGTATGCAGACGGTGTGGAAGCACTTCTACATGCCCTCCACCCACGAGCCCGCCACTGTCGTCGAGTTGCTGATCAACGGCGACGTTTGGAAGAAGCTGCCGCCGGACCTCCAGGCGATCGTCTCTTCAGCCACCATTGAAGCGACGTTCCGCTCGCAGTGGTATGTCAACCGGCTCAACGCCGAGGCGCTGAAGGACCTGCGTGAGAAGCACAACGTGAAGATCGAACGCACGCCCGACGACATTCTGCGCAAGACGCTTGAGGCCTGGGACGAGATTGCGAAGGACGAGGCAGCAAAGAGCCCGTTCTTTAAGAAGGTTTACGAGTCCCAACGGTCCTATGCCGCCCAAGTCGTCCCTGCGCGGCGCGCGGTGATTCTGCCCTACGCGGCTAGTGCCGACTACTACTGGCCCGAGAAGAAGTAGTTTGCTTTCGGCAGGGCTGCGGGCAACCGCGGCCCTGTGCTCCTCTGTAAGGGTGTCCGAGGAAGTTGACCCATGTCCATCGAGCAGCCAGGCTCGGGCGCGCTACAGCCGTCCCGGGGATACCTCGCGGTCATTCGCACAATTGATCGGATCACCGAATGGACCGGTTACCTCTTCACGTTGTTGATCATACCTCTGGTACTGGCCAACGTCGTCGAGGTCTTCATGCGGTATGTGCTTAATCAGCCCACGGCGTGGGCGCTCGATGTGACGACGATGTCGTTTGGCGCCCTGTTCATGCTCGGATCTGCCTATGCCCTGATGAAAGGAGCACATGTGCGCACCGACATGTTCTGGGAGACATTCTCCGACCGCAAGAAGGGGATCATCGACAGCGTCGCCTACTTGCTGCTGTTCCTGCCGTCGATGGTTCTGCTGTTCATCATCTCGGTCGACGACTTCCTTTATGCCCTCGAGATCAATGAAAAGGCGCCGAGCGTGTGGGCGCCCATCATCTGGCCACTGCGTGCAGTCGTGCCAATGACCGCTCTCTTTCTTTTCATGCAGGGCATTTCCGAACTGATGAAGAGCCTGTGGGCCGCGAAGAGCGGCAAGCAACTAGTGCAGCACGAGAAGATCGAGATTTAAGGCATCGCGCATGAGCTTCAACGAGATACTCGGCCTCCTTATGCTGTTCAGCATGCTGGGCGTCATTTTCCTTGGCTTTCCGATCTCATTCACGCTGCTCTTTCTCGCGTTCGTGTTCGGATCGATCGGTATCGGCGCGGATCAGACCTTCAACCTCGCCTACCTGCAAATATGGGGCACGATGAAGGACGACATCCTTCCCGCGGTGCCTCTGTTCATTTTCATGGGTTACATGACGGAGCAGGCAGGCCTGATGGAGCGCCTGTTCTTGGCGTTGCGGCACCTGCTGGCTCCGGTCCGCGGATCGCTCTATCTGGCCGTCATCCTCACGGCCACGATCTTTGCAATGGCGACAGGCATTGTCGGTGCGGCCGTGACCGTACTCGGGATCATGGCCGGGCCGATCATGATCAAGTGTGGATACGATGCTAAACTGTCCGCAGGCGCCATTGCGGCAGGTGGCACCCTCGGCATCCTCATCCCGCCGAGCGTGATGCTGGTCGTGATGGGGCCGACGCTCGGTGTGCCCGTAAATCAGCTGTACTCAGCCGCTTTCGTTCCCGGCTTTCTCCTGGCGGGGATGTACATCGTCTACTGTATGACACGCAGCTTTATCGATCCGAGCCTCGGGCCGCCCGTTCCTAAGGAGGAGCGGATCGAGAATTACTGGCTGGTGGTCAAGGAAGTGCTCATCGGCGTAGTGCCCCTCGCCGGCCTTATCTCCTTCACGCTTGGCACCATCTTGCTCGGTCTTGCAACGCCCACTGAAGCCGCATCGTGCGGCGCCTTCGGCGCGATGTTTCTTGCGCTGATCTACGGCAAGTTGACGCCGACCGCGGTGAAGAATGCCGCAATCGCGACCATGGTCACGTCAAGCATGGTTCTGCTGCTCGCGGTAGCCTCGAACGTGTTTGGCGCGATTTTCACGCGACTCGGCACCGCTGGCCTCATTACTAACTCGCTCGTCGCGCTGCCGCTGACCGACTGGTGGAAGCTCGGTCTCATCATGGTGCTGATCTTCCTGCTGGGTTGGCCCTTCGAGTGGCCGGCGATTGTCCTCGTTTTCCTGCCGATTTTCCTTCCGGTGGTCCAGAAGCTCAACCTTGGCCTCGATAAAGTCGATCTGATGATCTGGTTCGGGGCAATCGTTGCGGTCAATCTGCAGACGGCGTTCCTCAGTCCGCCCGTTGCCATGTCGGCCTACTTCCTGCGCAACGTCGTACCGCAATGGAGCCTGTCGACCATCTATAGGGGGATGGCGAACTTCATGGTGATCCAAGTTCTCTGCCTGATCGCCTTGATCGTGTGGCCAGACATCGTCCTATGGTTGCCACGCCTGCTGCGCTGACGTAACGATCCGGACCAAGACCCATGACGGATACTTCCGTTTTCTCCCATGGCTATGCCGATGTCGGCGAGGTGCTGCTCCACTATGTGGTGGCTGGCAATGGCCCACCGGTTGTTTTGCTGCATGGCTGGCCGATGACGTGGTGGTCGTGGCGTCACGTGATCCCGCGCCTCGCTCGTCAGTACACGGTCATCGCGCCGGATCTGCGCGGCCTCGGAGACTCCTCGCGTCCCTCCACCGGCTACGACAAGAAGACGATCGCCGAGGACGTGTGGCGTCTCGTCCATGACAAGCTTGGATATCAAACTTTCTTTCTCGTCGGCCACGACTGGGGCGGACCGACAGCCTTCGCCCTTGCCGCGGCGCACCGCGAGGCCGTTCGACGTCTCGTCATCATCGACGTCGTGATCCCCGGCGACGGCGCCGATTTCAGCCAGGGCGGGCGGCGATGGCATCACCAGTTCCATATCACGCCGGACCTGCCGGAGGCGCTGACCCAAGGCCGCGAGGACATCTATCTCGGATGGTTCTTCCGCACGTTTGCGCTCAGGCCCGACGCGGTCAGCCCCGACGACATGGCAGAGTACCTGCGCACGTACCGGCAGCCCGGCGCCATGCGTGCCGGCTTCGAATACTACCGTGCGCTCGATCGGGACGCGGCCGCCAACAGCGCTGAGATCAAAGCACGCGGACCACTGATGATGCCGGTGCTGGCGATCGGTGGCGCAGCCGGATATCCGCACGCGCGTGGTCGCGGAACCGAGCCCGAGCACTCCTTGCGCCAAGTTGCGCGCGACGTTCGCGGCCTGGTCATCCCGGAGTGCGGGCATCAGGTTCCCGAAGAGCAGCCGGGACGACTGGCCGATGCCCTCGAAGCTTTCTTCGCCGAAGACGCCCCGCCGGGCACAAGACGCACCTGAGACCGCAGAACAACTCTCACTGATCCGAGCGAAGCACAGTACTGATGAACCAGCGCACAAAACCTGCTTTCAGATCCTCGGCGAGCCCTGACGTCGGCAAGGGCGAGTTCGAGCGATCTCGCTAGACGGCTGTGCGTCCGTCGTCAACTCAACTCGAAGTCGTCTCAAACCTCTGGGGCTCTGGCAAAGGACGGTCGAGTTCGAGAAGATGCGCGCCGCCTAAGGCCGCTCGTTGTCTCTCTCGCGCGCTCAGGGCGCAACGGTTGAGCGTCGCTGCCATCAAATATTGTCCACAGAAATCCGCAGCCGCCTATTTGACCGTTATACGACGTTTGCAGTTTGTCTGGGGTTCTAAAGCGCTAAGTCATTGAAATATATGGCGCACCCGACAGGAGGACGACAACTCAGACAAATGAATAAGTTAGCAGTCCCAACCCAAACGGTTGATCTCTACGTGTTCTCGATGTTTTCCAAAATTTTCCCAAACCTGCCCCAACGTGTTGGAGCTTAGCAAACTTCTTCCGGCTTATCCGTCAAAAGGTTATGTATGGTCTTTGTGCACTAGACGACTTTAAGGGCCCAGCCAGCTTCATTCGCCGTTAACGACCTGATGGCCAACGTCCATGCTGGCCGCTATGCATATGCGAACGCCATACTCAAGATATACTTGTTAGTGCTGAGTTGATCGCCCAGTAGGGTTCCACCTAGTCAGTAAGGCGACGATTGACAGATGTGGCTGACCAAAAATCTTGAGGCCACCGATCTCGCTGATGCCGGCCTTGTACGCATCGATAAAGCCCATCAGGTCGTGAGCGATGCGCTTGTAGCCATCTTGCCCGAGGAACTGAAACGCGGCCCAGGCAGCCGCAACACCACCGGCTGGCCGGGTGCCTACTATCGTTGATGTTGTGAATCTGCCATTCGGCCAGTTGTTGAAATCGAAATGGTGAAACCCGGCCATCTCCGGTGTGCGGTAGAACACGGTCGAGGCCGCAACGGCAGTATTGCTTGTTCACCTTCTGGGGGTCGGTGTCGACCCTGACCAGCGTCTTGCCGACAGCCATCCTCATGCGCCAGTCTCAATCGGCTATCTCACATTTCGTGGCTATTTTGGGAGGGCCGACGGAGCGGCAATCAGCGGGACGCCAAGTAGCGCATTAGATCGTTCAATCGCATTGCGCGCTCGCCCCTGCTCTTGCCGATACCGCGCCAGCACCGCCAGCTTTGGCAGAAAAGGTTCATTGTCGAGTAAGCAAGCAGGGAAATTGGCCAAAGCGCCGGTCGATGCGATATTGAAGTCTGTCGCCGCTGACAGCTCGTGTGCCGGGAATGCGAGCCAGCTTTTCCGGCACACGCGACCCAAACGCAATGGAGACACGATGCGCATAGCCTCAGTCCGCGCCCATGTGCTGGAAGCAAAACTGTCCGAACCATTCGGATGGAGCTTCAATGCAACCGACGTCCGCGGCTCCTGCCTCGTCGAGATCGTGGCCGAAGACGGCACCACCGGCTGGGGCGAATGCTACGGCCCATCCCGGTTGAACGCCTCGATCGTGCAAGTTATGGCTCGCGACCTCGTGGGCAAGGACGCTCTCGCGACTGAACTGCACTGGCAGCATCTGTACAACAAATTCCGGGACCAGGGGCAGAAGGGGCTCATCGTCTGCGCCATCTCGGGGATCGATATTGCGCTTTGGGATCTGAAAGGGCGCCATTTCGAAACGCCGGTCCACGTGTTGATGGGTGGTCCCTTGCGTCGCGACGTGCGCGCCTACGCAACGGGAACCTACCGCCTGCGCTCTGGCGATCCGCTCGACTACATCGTGCGTGAGACGTGTGGCTACGTCAAAGAGGGCTTCTCGGCTGTGAAACTGAAGATCGGCTTCGGTGTCGAGGAGGACGTGCGCTTGGTCCACGCCGTGCGCGAGGCGATCGGTCCGAAAATCGGACTCATGCTGGATGCCAATCATGGCTTCGACGTTATCGAGGCGATCGAGTTGGGACGAAGAGTGGCTGCTCTCGACATCGGTTGGTTCGAGGAGCCGGTCGTCCCCGATGACCTCAATTCTTATGTCGAGGTGCGCCGCGGACAACCGATACCCGTGGCCGGTGGAGAGTGTGAGTTTACCCGCTGGGGTTTCCGCGAAGTCCTTCAGCGGCGCGCCATCGATATCCTACAGCCCGATACGTGCGCGGCCGGCGGTCTTTCGGAATGTAAGAAGATCGCTGATATGGCGACCGCTTTCGGGGTCCGTTACGTGCCTCATGTCTGGGGCACAGGAGTGGGCCTCGCAGCCGCGCTGCAGTTGCTCGCCGTGTTGCCGCACACGCCGCCGCGTCTGACGCCGCGAGAGCCGATGCTGGAATTCGACCGGTCCGAGCATCCGTTTCGTCAGGCGGTCCTGGTGCAACCGCTTGAACATAAGGATGGCACTGTCGTGATCCCCGATGGTCCTGGTCTGGGGATCGACGTCGATCGTGCCGCTGTCGAGCGCTTCGCAATCGCGTCGCCGGCAGGATCATGACGCCGGCAAACTCTCTGCGTCTCAACCGTCATATCGCCGGCGCCTCTCGCTAGTGAGCCAGAGTGGTTGATTCGACCTCGGCAATCCTTCAACTTCACCGTCAGCTGTACCCGTCAAGCGACCGGCGCGTCCGGCCTGCAGTCAGCCTAGTATTGATGGTGGATTCTGTGGGCATGCGTTGTTACGTTCGCAACTAGCGCTCATGCAGCACATGTGATGGGCGCTACCGTTGTTGCTGCCTTCGTAGTGGAAAATCATGAAATTCATCGAACGGCGCGCTGATGGGAGCAACGGTCGTCTGGTCCGAGGTGACCGGCACATGGTGTCGGCCGGACACAATGCAGCGGCAACGGCAGCACTGCTGGTGCTGGAAGCGGGCGGCAATGCCATCGACGCCGGGGTCGCTGCCGGCCTCGTTCTTGGCGTCGTGCAATGCGACATAGTCAACGTCGCGGGCGTTGCGCCGATCATGATCCGGGATGGCAGAAACGGCCGCGTGGTTACCATCGATGGTCTCGGCGTGTGGCCGGCAGCCGCATCGGCGCGGCATTTCCGCGACGTGCACGGTGGTGCGATTCCAAAAGGACTGCTGCGCACGGTTGTGCCGTCAGCTCCTGCAGCGTGGATCGAGGCGTTGAGCCGCTTCGGCACCATGAGTTTCGGCGACGTAGCGCAGGCTGCGATCCGGCTGGCGCGTGACGGTTTTCCGGTGCATCCGACGATGGCCGATTTCGTGGCCAAGTACGCCGCCGACTATATCGCTTATCCAGACAACGCAGCGCTATTCCTTCGCAACGGCAAGCCCGTCGCTGTCGGTGCCTCGATGAAGCAGCCCGATCTGGCAGCGACGCTGACCTATATGGCCGATCAGGAGCGTGCGACTTTGGCGAAGAGCCGTGAAGCGGGTCTGAAAGCGGCGCGCGACGCCTTTTATCGCGGTGACATTGGTGCGCGCATCGCGAATTACCACGCCGCCAACGGTGGCTGGCTGACGTTCGAGGACCTCACGCGCTACGCGGTCCACATAGAGTTGCCGGTGGTGACGCACTGGCGCGGCATCGAACTCTACAACTGCGGGCCGTGGTGCCAAGGTCCGATGATGGCGCAGGCGATCGCCATACTAGGTGACACCGATCTCGGTGCGCTTGGCCACAACTCGCCAGCCTACGTTCACTTGCTGACCGAAGTGATGAAGCTGACCTTCGCCGATCGCGAGGCCACGTATGGTGATCCGCGCTTCGTCGATGTGCCGCTGGCCGAGATGCTTTCAGCTGAGTATGGCGCCCGGCAACGCGCGCGCATTGATCCGTTGCGCGCCATTCCCGGGTTGCCGGCGGCCGGGATCGGGAAGCCCACGGTGCAAGCGTTCGCTTCGGGCAAAGGTGACCCAGCACCATCACCCGACACGTCCTATGTCGCCGTCGTCGATCGCTGGGGCAACGCTTTCTCGGCGACGCCGAGCGACACCTCAAACGACACGCCGATCATTCCGGGGCTCGGCATATGCCCGTCCTCGCGCGGGTCGCAGTCTTTCACAATCGAGGGACACCCGAGCGAAGTCGCACCTGGCAAGCGGCCGCGCTTAACACCTAATCCGGCGATTGCGGTGTTTGACAGCGGCATGGTGATGCCGTTCGGTTCGCCCGGCGGCGACGTGCAAACGCAGTCGATGCTGCAGATGCTTTTGAATCTCGCGGTGTTCGACATGGATCTCGTCAGCGCGATCGAGGCGCCGCGATTCGCGACCTACAGCTTCCCAAGCAGCTTCGAGCCGCACGAGATACTGCCCGATCGCGTGATGCTGGAAGGCCGCTTCCCGGCTGCAACGCTCGATGCGCTTCGCCACCTGGGCCATGACGCGCAAGCATGGCCAGCCTTCACTTTCCAATCTGGTGCGGTTTGTGCAGTGCTGCATCATGAGCCCAGCGGCGTGAAGATCGCCGCCGCCGATCCGCGTCGCAACACTGGCGTCGCCGGGTGGTAGTCGAATGCCGCAACTCTGTTGGGGAGATTTGAACATGGATAGACGCCAATTGTTGATCGGAGCCGGCGCACTCGCTGCAGGTGCTTCGGCGCGCATGACACCGGCATTGGCACAGGCAAAACCCTCGCAGATGGTGCTGATGACCTGGGGCGGGCTGTGGGGCGACAGCATGAAAGAAGGCTGCGACACAGCCTTTGAGAAACTGACCGGCGTCAAGATCATTCAGGACCGCGGCTCGAGCCCGGGCGAGCGCATCACCAAGATCAAGGTCGCGGCCGCTGATCAGAAGTTCGACATCGTGCAACTGCACGACGGCATCGTACCGCTCGCGGTCGCTCAAGGCGCGCTTGAGCCGATCAACCGCAACTCGCCGCGCCTCACCAATCTCAAGAACGTGCCGGACCGCTTCATCCAGAGCCACTGGATCGCGATGATCTATTCGCCGCTCGGCATCATTTACAATACGAAGCTCGTGAAGAACCCGCCGAGGTCGTTCGCCGATCTGTGGCGGCCTGAGTTCAAGGGCCAGATAGTGCTGCCCGAGATCACCCATTCGATTGGGCCCTACATCGTGCCGATCGGATCGATTGCTGCCGGCAAGGGCCCGAACGATGCCGAAGCTGGCTTCGAGATGCTGAAGAAGATGACCGCGCAGCAACCGATCTGGGCGAAGGATACCGACAGCATCATGAACGCACTGCGTAACGAGGAGGCGGTCATCGGCCTACTCTACAAGTCGCAGTCGTTCACGGTGAAGGGTTGGAATGCGCCGGTCGAGTGGGTCTATCCGTCGGAAGGCGCGATCCTTTATTCGTCTGGCACCGGCATCGCCAAGGGCTGCAAGAACATGGAACTGGCCGAGGAATTCTTGAACCTTACGCTGGATCCGAAAGTGCAGACCGTGGTGGCGCAGAAGTTCAACTATCCGGGCACCAATACCACGACCGAGGCCGGGCTTCCGGCCAAACTGCAGGCCCGCGTTAAAGCCGCACCGGACGAGATGAGCCGCCTGATCGATCTCGACCACGCCACGATGGCGGCCAAGCGCGGCGAGTGGACGGACCGCTGGAACCGCATCGTCTCGGCCGGTTGATAGGGCCAGGGCAGATGCCGACCTATCGCCTCAGCTGGTACGAGAACGCCGATCGCCTCGATGTGGCGGTCCTGGTCAATCGCCTCGTCGCGTGTGGCGCACGCGCGTCGCGTTTCGGCGCAACCGCGAGCAGCGAACAGGACGATTACCTCGTCGAGGTGCCGGTCGCGCTTGCCGAAGTGTTGGGGCGCCGCGGCTTTGCATTAGCGGCAACCAACGATGATCAGGGTGCGCAGCCGATTAAGCCGGTTCGCGCCGTGGTGTTGTCTGGCAAAGCTTCGGCCTATCCCTACTACGGCTACTACGCGCTCGCATTGTCACGGCTCGGGATCGCATACCGGCCGGTATCGGGAGCCGAAATCGCCTCAGGTGCGCTCGAGGCTGAAAACATACTCGTACTGCCGGGCGGGTTTTCAAACTGGAGTCTCGACGCCAAGGAAGAGACGCTCGGTGCGGATCAATCAGTGCGGAACTTTTTCCGCGAAGGCGGCGCGGCAGTCGCCTCGTGTGGCGGGGCCTACTACCTCTCCAAGGGGCGCCCGACGTGGCTCGGCCTCGCCGATGCGCGGCCGAACGTCACGCAAGACTATCTGCGGACGGGTGTCGGCCTCACCACCTGCCGGATCGCTGACGGCCCATTGCGCCGCGGACTGCCGCCGACGCTTGAGATCCCCTATTTTCACGGGCCCGCCTTCGACGAGATCGGCGGCAATTGTGCCCCGCTTGGGCACTTCCGCGACCTAGTTACATCTGGCCGGCTGTTCATCGACAATCCACTGACACCCGAAACGTTCGCTGCGCACATGCAGGAGCGTATCGCGATCCTGTCGGCGGAAGGACCGCGCGGCCGCGCTATCCTGTTCTCGCCGCATCCCGAAATGGGCGACCTGCTCGCAAAGTACATGCTGCTCGAAAGTTACATCCCGCACTATCTGCCGATCCGTGGCGCGCAGGTGATGCAGGAGACGCTGACCGCTGCGCGGCCAGATGAGTCGCGCGCCTTCCTGCTTATCCTCAATGCGCTTGAAATGATGGGGTCCGGCGCACGTGCCGCGACGGCTGCCACAACGCCGCCGGAAAAGTCGCAGGCCGCTTCCGCTGGCGCGAAGCTTGAAGCACTGGCGAACGCGTGGCGCGCGCGCTCGAAACTTCTGGCGCCGTCGGAAGGAGGCATGGGTGACCTGGAACGCTTCGTGCTCGCAGGGCTCGAGCGACGACTACCGAAGGCGATCGAGCGGCTATCGCCCGTGCTGGATCGCCTAGCAACCGCCGGTCACGATGGTCCGCGACTTGCTGCGTCATTCGCCGCGATCACCGGCGACGCGATCGCTTCGTGGCAGGCGCCGGCCAAACGCCGCCCAGCCGAATTGCTGCTCGAACTAGAACTTGCGCTGCTACTGATCGAAGCCTGGGCGATCCAAGGCGAATTACACAACCTGATCGAGGCGCATGTCTGATCCCGTGACCGGCATTCCCTCCCCCGCAATCGACGTGCGTTTCAACAGTGTGACCAAGCGCTTTGGTAATGCCGCTGCCGTGAAGGCAATCACGCTCGACATTCCTCGTGGCTCGTTCTTCTCGCTGCTCGGGCCGTCCGGCTGCGGCAAGACGACGACGCTGCGGCTGATCGCTGGCTTCGAGTTGCCTGACGAAGGCGACGTCTTCATTCGCGATACGCGCGTCAATGATATCCCGCCCTATCGCCGCGATTTCGCGATGGTGTTCCAAAACTTCGCGCTGTTCCCGCACTTGTCGGTTGCCGACAACGTCGCGTTCGGCCTGCGTATGAGTGGCGTCGGTAGATCGGAACGGGACGCGGCCGTGGCAAATGTGCTTTCCCTCGTGAAGCTCGACGGTTTCGCCGATCGATTTCCGAAACAGTTGTCTGGTGGTCAGCAGCAGCGGGTCGCCATTGCTCGTGCCATTGTCATGAAGCCGGCGGTGCTGCTGCTCGACGAACCATTGGGCGCGCTCGACAAGAATCTCCGGGAGGCGATGCAGGTGGAGTTGCGCGCCTTGCAGCGGCAGCTCGGCCTGACCATGGTGTTCGTCACCCACGATCAGGAAGAGGCGCTGACCATGTCGGACGCCATCGCTGTGATGCGCGACGGCGTCATCGAACAACTCGGCGCACCGCGCGAGATCTACGAAAAGCCCGCCACCGAGTTCGTCGCAACTTTCCTCGGCGCCAGCAACCTTATCGATGCCGTCGTCACCGAAAGCGATGCTGGATCATCGCTCGTCGCGACCCAAAGCGGGGCCTTGGTTGTCAACGGACGGCATGCTGTGGGTGCGAGATTGAAGCTCGCCATCCGCCCCGAACGGCTGCTTCTAACGCGGGCGGACGCAATGCAACCTGGCGTCATCAATGCGATCGTGCGCGATGTCGTCTATCGTGGAATGACGGCGCAGGTGTACCTCGACTGCGGTAGCCAGCCGCTGCTGGCCTTCTTGCAGAACTCAGCGAATTCCGCGATCGATTGGCCGCCCGGAAGCCGCGTCGGCGTGGGGATGCCGGCCAGCAGCATCGTCGTGCTTGGTGACCGGTCATGAGGGCGAGGCTTCAGCTGTCGCGCTCGTCGGTAGGCCTGGCGCTGCTGGCGCCACCGCTGGCGCTGTTCCTGATGTTCTTCGTCGCGCCGCTGCTGTCGCTGCTGTGGGCGAGCTTTCACACCGCATCCGACACGGAGATCTACGGGTCTCAGCTGACCACGGCGCACTATGTGACCGTTCTGACCGATCCGTTCTATCACACGATCATCCTGCGCACGCTCGGCACCGGCGGCGCGATTCTGCTGCTGTGTCTCGTTCTCGGCTACGCCACCGCGTTCGTGTTGGCGCCACTGCCGCCGCGCCGACGAATACTGCTATTGGCGCTGCTCGTTCTGCCGCTGATGGTCAGCAACGTCGTGCGTGCCTACGGATGGATCGCTATCCTCGGGAGACAGGGCCTCGTCAATTCGCTGCTGCGCGAGGCGAACGTGATCGAACGGCCGCTGGTGCTGCTCAACTCGTTCGAAGCGGTCTCGTTCGGCTTGATGACGATCCTGCTGCCGTACATGGTGATCTCGGTCGCAAACGCTCTTTCCGCCATCGACGCGCAATACAACGAGGCGGCACAATCGCTGCGGGCTAGCCCCGTGCGCACCTTCATCCACGTCATCTGGCCGCTGTCGAGCCCCGGTGTCGCCTCTGGCATGCTGCTTGTTTTCCTGCTGACACTCAGCGCCTACGTGACTATCACGCTGCTTGGCGGCCCCCGGATGAAGCTGCTGGTGAGCCTGGTGTTCGATCAGGTAGGCGCCTTCCGCTGGCCGCTCGCTGCGGCACTCGCGTTCGTACTGCTGGCTGTCGCACTCGTCGTCGCCGCCTTAATTCTGGCGATCCTGCGCCCGCAGCGCGTGCAGGGGAGGGGCTGAGATATGCGCGCCGTCCTGCTGCTACTCGCCGGCCTGACGTATCTGCTCGTGCTGGGGCCGATCCTGATCGTACTGATCACGGCGTTCTCGGCATCGGAGTTCTTCGCCTTTCCACCGAAGGGATTCTCGCTGCGCTGGTTCGTGACGTTCTTCGCCACCGACAGCATGCGCGGCGCGTTCATGCGCAGCATCCAGATCGCACTGGTATCGGCGACGGCGGCGACGATCCTCGGCACCATGGCGGCGCTGTACGTTGCACGGCGCAAGGGGCTTGCTGCCACCGTGCTGCAGGCCCTATTCCTCGCGCCACTCATCTTCCCCGCGATCGTGCTCGGCTTGTCGCTGCTGCTGTTCTACAAACTGATCGGTGGCATGCCCGACTTCCTCGGTCTCGTCATCGCCCATACCATTCTTGGCATGCCGTTCGTGATCCGCTCGGTCAGCGCCAGTCTGCTGGCCGTCGATCCCGTGCTTGAGGAGGCGAGCCAGAGCCTGCGGGCCGGACCCTGGCGCACGTTCACCCTGATCCTGATGCCGTTGATCTGGCCGGGCATTCTGTCGGGAGCAATGTTCGCGTTCATCCTTTCATTCGGCGAGCTGAACACGGCGCTGTTTCTCACCGGCCCTGGCGTAACGACGCTGCCGATCGAGATCTTCAGCTACTTGCAGTTCCAGGGCGGGCAGCTGGTGATCGCCGCCGCCTCAGCTGTACAGGTCGGTATGATCTTGCTGATCGTGCTGGTGGTCGAACGCATGATCGGCCTCACGCGGGTAATCAGGTCGAAGTAGAGGGGCATCCGTCAGCGGTGAGCGGTTCAGCCCCGCGTGTGCGGGGAACAGATTTCATCCAGGACCGTGATCCAGGACGCAAGGGCGAGGAGAAAGATTTTTTCGAGGATCGCGACGGCGATTTCAAGGTGCATCAGGATCGGCTGGTGCAGGTGATCGAAGCCATCGATGATGCCATCACGTCTGGCGGCCATTGGACTCCGCGAGACACGGATGATCAGACCACATGTGCTTCTCGTGTGCGCCATCTCGCAGGGTTAAGGGGCGATTTTTGTTGCTCTGCAATTGCATTTGCGTATTTCGCAGCAACTGGCGATTCGTCGACCGGCGAACAAAGTAATATGAGACGGCGTGAGAACAGGAATCGCCACGCCGACTAGTGCGGCAAACCTGAGCGGGTCTCCATCGGCATGTCTGAGCAGTGCTGCGTATCTGACGTGACTACGCCCGAATCACTCCCGATAGCGTGGCGATCCGACTGTTGATTGGAGCACTCAGTGGTGACGATGAAGAAGCAGACGATCAAGAAGAAGCATCACTACGTCCCGGAGTCTTACCTGAAGGCGTTCTGCGGCAATGATGCAATGCTGGCCGTCTACCGCAAGGACGCCCCGACGGAGCCGTTCCGCAGGCGACCGGGCGAAGTAGCATTTCACAAATACTATTACGCGCAACCATTGCCCGACGGTGGCCGGGATACGAACCGTCTTGAGGACTTTTTCTCCGAATTGGAGGATAAGTGGCCGTGGATCGTCGATGCGCTGGCTGCACGCGACATGGTCAACGACAGGCTCGGGGATATCTTTACCTTCGTGGCCCTCCAGCGGGCCAGGGTTCCGGCTGCGAGAGATGCTGCAGAGCAAATGTTGGCTGCCACAGTATTGGCAACGGCAAGGCAACTGGAGGCAGAAGGAAAACTCCCGCCCCCGCCAAAGGGGCATGAAAACCTTCTGGACGATGTTGTCGTCTCAATCGATCCGCATCAGTCGATACACGCGATGCTCCAGATCATTGAGGCGATGGGTCAGGTGCTTCACAGAGTCGGGTTCGTGGTTCTGCACAATCAAACAGATCGAGATTTCATCACGAGCGACAACCCGGTGATATACTTCGATCCATCGGTAAGCAATGAGGCACTGCGGCCCTATGGACTACAGCCGAACGGCAATGTCGTGCTGATGATGCCGGTCGCGCCCCAGCTAATGTTGTTCGGGACATCGTGGGACAAGGCGCGCTTCGCGGAACGCGGCATCGAGCATTGCGCAATTGTAGACCGCGACAAGGTTGCTGCAATGAATGAAAAGGTGGTTCGCTTTGCGTACGAGGCTGTATTCGCTGGACAAGAACCCGATGAAGGCATGATCCGCGCTCACGCAGCGCAATCTCCGGTACTAAAGGCAACACACCTGCCGTTGGCCAGTGGACGTGGTATCCACTTCGAGCATGTCTTCGGTCAGCGTACCAAACAGCCGAAGTGGAAACGATGAGATTGTCTGGCCGAACAGAGCAGCTTGCCTTGGGCGGCGCACATTGTGACGGTCCCGGTATCCTCGCACTTTTGCAACACAGGTGTTGAGCACCGGCACGAAGTCCGCTTCGGGTCAACCAGAGACATGTCCGGAGAAAGCGGCCATGTCCGCAAGACCTCGCATCGCGATTTTCGGCGGCGTCAGTGCGTTAAAAATCGCCAAGGAATTTATCCTTAGAGACAATCGTCAATGGTCTTGCGCAGGTGTCAAATTCGGTCTCTTACGGTCCAATGAAATGACCGACTCCTGGGGCGCTGGTGCCCCATTCTTGCGGATGCGATCGACCAGCTTCGCGACCTGCTGCGGCCGCTCCGGGAAGACCCCGATATGGCGCACCTCGCCGCCCTGATCATTAACGCCGTCGCCATCATAAGGTTTGGCTATGTCTGCTTTCTCCAGCAGCTGTGGGGGCCGAAGCGCGATCGGCGGTTCGGGTCAGCAGCGTGAGTTCGCTGACTTGCCGAGGGCGGCAGCCAGCGGTCGAGCTATTTTTCCGCTTGTACCTCAATCGCGTAAGGTCCGTCGCAAGGGGCGACTGGCTGCCTTGGGCCCAGGCTGTTCTCTAATTCCGGGTCCGGGGTCAAGCTCTCCGTTCAACTTACTTCCTTAAACTTCCTTGCCGGGTCCACGGTTCTCTTCGCGGTAGGGGCATGCCCTCCGCATGATGGAGCTGGGTGACGTTGGCGGGTCAATGTGTGAAGCGCGCTTTGCCTTTGCAGGCATCGCAAAGCCTGGGAC
>JANMNO010000021.1:0-1953 GCA_031374115.1 Hyphomicrobiaceae bacterium
AAGACTCTGGATTGGCCACCCGAGACCGCTGGTAGCTGCCGCTACTCACGCCGTCCTGGAGCAGCGGATTGGTGCTCGTGTGTTCCTCGACTGGCAGCTTACGGAGGTAGACCGAACGCACGGAGCCGGCTAACTTGACCCTCACTTTTGACCCATTGCTGAACTCTCGGGGTGAGAAGCCGGTCACATCCCAAGCCCGATGTTAGTTCAGGATCAAGATGGCCCTGTGGAACTCGGCCAGCTTCCCTGTCAAAAGATGCGGGCGGCCTGCACTATTTCGCGCGTTTGTAGACCAATTCCGTCTGCCCGCCGGCCGAGGAAGCCGGGTTGATGACCTTCAATTCGTCGCCTGTGATCGTGACAGGCCGGGTTTGCTCGGTCCCCGTATTGTTTGGGTAGGTGCTGGCCTCAAAGCGCACGGTGAAGGACTTGTTGGCCTCGTTGACTGTGAACGTGCCGAAACTGGCGATGCCTCCGTGCACCGCAGCCTTGTTTTCGTCGGGCGTGCCCTGCAAGCGGTTCTTCGCCGCGAATTTTGGAACATCGGCGCGCACGATTTGCGTGGAATAGTGGCCGTTGTCGGTGAAGATGAGGATGCCCTTCGGATTGGAGCCCCAAACGGGACTGCCGTCTGCAAGCTTGCCGGTGCTTAAGACGAACGTCCAGGTGCCGACAAGCTGCTCTTTGAGCGTCTTTTGTTGAGCGACGGCATCGCCACCGAGCAAAAAAGCTACCAGATAGAGTGCCGCTAGCGCAGCTACAATGTTCGTGCGGAGACGGTTCATGGTACTCCTCCCTATCACTTCTTGCGCTTGGACGGACCTGACCACAAGCTGCTCGTATCATAGTTCAATGTTCATAGGCCGTCTTGTGCTCTCAGTTTGATCCGTGAATAGCGTCGCATTTCTGCAATCTGTGAACGCAGCTTGTTGCGCTGCATCAGTCGGCTAGTGGCCAAACTTCACCCTGCGTGGTCGGGCAGAGCGCGACAGCTCTGCCCGGGTACTTCAGACGTCGATTTTCTCCGCAATCTCAATGGCGTCGTCAATCTCAACGCCAAGGTAGCGGACGGTGCTCTCGATCTTCGTGTGCCCGAGCAGCAATTGCACAGCTCGCAGGTTGCCAGTTCGCCGATAAATCAGCGTGGCCTTGGTCCGGCGCAGCGAGTGAGTGCCGAACTTCAGAGGATCGAGACTGATGCCGGCAATCCACTCGCCAACAAGGCGTGCATACTGTCGGGTGGTCAGGCCGCTATCGACACCGCGTCGGCCAGCGAACAGGAATTGGCCGGGGCGCCTGCCTGCGATTCGAAGGTGTTCGTCGATCGCTTGCCGAGTTTGCTCAGTCAACTCGAACCGTACCGGGCGTCCGGTTTTCTTCTGACGAACGGTCGCACGGTCGAGAGTATAGCCATTGGGAGCTACGTCGTCGACGCGGACGGCCACCACATCACAACCGCGTAACTTGCTGTCGATGGCGAGATTGAACAGAGCCAAATCACGGGTGCGGCGCCCAAGTTGGAGCCGCGTCCGAATTGACCACACGTGCCCCTGGCGGAGGGGAGGCTTCGCGCCGATCAACTTCCCCTTGTTCCAAGGCGGCCGGCGCGGGGGCTTGCCGGTTGCCGTCGTGTCATTGTCGTTCATGGTCAGTCTCCATGGTTGGAAGTCTGACCAGCATGCAGCCACTGCTGCCTATCGTGTTGATCCAAAGGCAGCTTTGGGGCTACATCTGTCATGGGATGGTTAGCGAGCGCGGCGGTGGACGACGCGATTGACCCGGAGCCGTCCTGGAATACGTGGGCCGGTTGCGACGCAGCAATTGCCAGACGCCCTGCGCGAGATCTGATATCCTCGTCGGATGTCATTGCGGGATGAGAGGGTCGAGTGAGGCGGCGCGATTTCATAAGCAGGGTCGCCGCGACGATCGCTGTGCCAACTGTCGCGGCACGTG
>JANMNO010000098.1:0-2722 GCA_031374115.1 Hyphomicrobiaceae bacterium
GATCTGGGCGCGGACCGACACGTCGAGTTTGCTGACAGCTTCGTCGGCAACGATCAAACGTGGCTCCACGGCAACCGCGCGGGCGATTGCAACGCGCTGCAGCTGGCCGCCGGACATTTCGTGCGGATAGCGAGTAGCGAACTGCGGGCCGAGACCGACACGGGACAACAGGTCCACGACCTTGCTTTCGATCTGATCCGCCGCGCCGCGCTTGTGCAAGCGCAGCGGCAGCGCCACCGCGTCGCCGATACGCACGCGCGGATTAAACGACGACAACGGATCCTGGAAAACCATCTGCATCTGACGGCGGATCGGCCGCAACGCGCTTTCGCTGAGCCGGGTTATGTCGCAGCCATCGAACTGCAGCGTGCCGGCTGCGGGCTTGTAAAGCCGCAGGATCGTCTTCGCGAGTGTCGTCTTGCCCGAGCCAGATTCGCCGACAAGACCCACCACTTCGCCCGGCGCGATCTTCAAGCTTACATCGTCGACGGCGCGGAATTCGTTGCCGCCACCCGACTGGGCGAAACTGACGACCAGCTCCGACACTTCGATCAGTGATTTTGCCGGCTCAGCCATGGCGAATGCACCGCACGCTGTGGTTGCGGCTGAGCGCGATGTTTGCAGGAGGTGCCGCACGGCAGGCGTCGGTCGCAAATCCACAGCGCGGCGCGAACAGGCAGCCCGGCGGGCGATGCGAGCTCGACGGCAGCTCGCCCGGGATTTCCCTGAGCCGCCCGGCGCGCTCGTCCAGCTGACGCGAAGTCTCGATCAGACCGGCGGTATAAGGATGAGCCGGGTTGCGGAACAGTGTCGCGGCCGGCCCGGTCTCGACAATCTCGCCCGCATACATCACGGCGATGCGGTCACATAGGCCCGCTGCCAGCGAGATATCGTGCGTGATGAAGATGATCGCCGAGCCGAGCTTGTCCTTGAGACGCCGAAACAGCCCGATGATCTGCCGCTCGACGATATTGTCCAGGTTGGTCGTCGGTTCGTCGGCGATCAGCAGATCCGGCTGCAGCGCCGCCGACACCGCGATCAGCGTCCGTTGCAACATGCCGCCGCTGAGCTGGTGAGGATAAAGTGGCAATATCCGTTCGGGGTGCGCGATGCCGACGTCGGTGAGCCAGCGTTTTGCATCCTGAGTGAGGTCGACTCCCTGGCGGTCCGCGCGCGTGGCGGCACGGGCTATGATGCGATCGAGATGCCAGCCGATCGACTTGGCCGGGTTGAAGGCGCCGACAGGGTCCTGGAACACCATCGCAAGGTGGGTCCCGCGCAACTTCCGGAACGCCTCGTCGTCGAGCGGCAGCAGTTCACGCCCCGCGAACCGCAACCGATCAGCGGTCACCACCGCATGCCCTGGTAGCAGGCGTAAGATGGACAAGCCAGTCACCGATTTGCCGGATCCCGATTCACCAATGATGCCCAGCACTTCCCGGCGGCGGATTTCGAGATCGACGCGGCGTACGGCCAGCATGTCGACGCTGCCCATCCGGAATCGTGCCGAGAGATTTTTCACTTCGAGCAGCGGCGGCTCGATATCAGCGCCTGCGCTCATGAGCTGGTACTCTCGCGCAGCTTGGGGTCCGTCAGATCGCGCAGGCCGTCACCCAGCAGATTGAGCCCCAGCAAGCCGAAGGAGATGAACAGGCCGGCCAGCGTCAGCACCCACGGCCCTTGATTAAAGTACTCGCGGCCGTCTGCCATGATCACGCCAAGCGACGGTGTCGGCGGCTGCACCCCGAGACCCAGAAAACTCAAGCCCGCCTCGATGATCACGCCGAAGGCGATCGAGATCGAGGCCTGCACCATCAGCGGCGCCATGATATTCGGCAGGATCTCACGGCCGAGGATACGCGCCGTCGACTGGCCCATTAGACGGGCCGCCTGCACATAGGCTTCCTCGCGGACCGTCAGCGCCAGATTGCGCGTCAGCCTGGCGAAGATCGGCACATAAACCAGCGCGATTGCCAAGATCACATTGGTGACGCCGAAGCCCAGCACCACCATCAGGAACAGCGCCAGCACGAAACTCGGGAAAGCAAACAGCAGGTCGGCAAACCGCATCAACAGCTGGTCGATCCAGCCGCCGTACCAAGCGGCAGCGAGCCCTGCCGGGATACCAATCATTGCCGCCAGCGCCACGCCGGTGACGGAGATCGCCAGCGACACGCGACCGCCGAGCAGAACGCGGGTGAGCACGTCGCGGCCGAACGAATCCGTGCCGAATGGGTGCGCCCAGGCCGGGGGCGTGAGCAGGTTGACGAAATCCATTTCGGTCGCCGAGTACGGCATCAGCGCGCCGCCAACCGAGATCGCAAGCAGAAACGATCCGACGATGATGACGCCGGCCCGTGCGGTACGGTTGCTCCAAAGGGTGCGCAAGAGTGCCGCCATCACCGCGCCCTCTTCGGATCGAGCAGGCTGCAGATGACGTCGACCAACAAATTTACCGACAGCACGATGACGAGGAACACGACGGCGCACGCCTGCACCACCGGGTAGTCGCGCGCGAATGCACCGTCGACCATCAGCGAGCCGATGCCGGATATACCGAAGATGCGCTCGATGACGACGACGCCACCCAGAATGTAGCGGATCTGCAATCCGATGATGGTGATGTAGGGGATCAGCGCGTTTCGGAAAATCCAGTGCACGAACACGTACGCCGGATGAAATCCGAACGAGCGCGCGGCCACCACATAGTCCTTGTTGCCGG
>JANMNO010000120.1:0-7111 GCA_031374115.1 Hyphomicrobiaceae bacterium
TTTAGTGCAATAACTGTTTTGCGACATTCGAATGCAAGATCATCTTCCCTGTTCCGGCCGGCATTTTTTTGCGGGGTGCAGTGCTGTCTGAAATGCAAACAAGCTAAACTTGGTTTGAGGCACGGGAGCCGGAATTCGAGGTTCATGATCGAAGACTCCAAGTGATTCGCTTGAAGCACAGGCCGACACCCAAGCGACGATCAACCGACCCGGTCCATCAGCCACTCGAACAATCCTGATTTGACCGCGATGCCGGCGAGATGATCGCCGGTCCACAAATGAAGGACCGATGCGTCCTTGGTCGAGAGCTGGCCGTCCGGCGAGTGACAAACGAAGAAGGTACGCGGCAGGCCACTTGCCTCGAAATACGCCATGTGTGCTTCAAGCGTGCCTTGGCTTGCGCGTGATTTGACTTGAACCGATGCGGTCTCGCCGAGCGTCGGCTGCTCGATCAGGAGATCGATATCGGCCATGGTGCCGCCGAGGACGGACACGCGCTGCCAGCCACCGCGCGCGAAGATCAGATCGACCATGACCTCGAAATCCGCCCAGTGCAGCTCGGCAATCATCGCCCTGGCGGACACAATCATGGCGCTGCGAGCGGCGGTAGCCGCCTGCAGGACCGGCTCTTCCTCGCCATTGATGTGACGCAGCAGATAGTCGCCGGCGCGCACGGCGCAGATGGTGCCGCGGTAGTTCGCTACCTGCGTCAGCCGCGTCGTCAGGTCGGATGCGCGCAACAGTTCGCCGCGGATGTTCGTGTTGCGCCAGCCTCCGATGGCTTTGCAGTGGCGCGAGGCGACAGGCCCCTCGGTATGTTCGAGCATCGTGACCTCGGTGTCGACGAAGGTCCACCACAGGAGCCCGTCAGCAAAGGTGATTCAAAGACAGTCGCTGCTGAGCGTATAGAAGTCTTTCAAATTCGCCATGTGCGCGTCCAGCGTGCCCTAGCTTGCGCGTGATTTGACTTGGACCGAGGCGGTCTCGCCAAGTGTCGCTGCTCGATTAGGAGATCGATGTCGGCCATGGCGCCGCCAAGGACGGATAGGTGATCCCGCTGATCGGGCAGAACGCTGATGCACGTGCGTACGAGTGTCGGCATACAAGAGGTACAAATGTCCATACTTGGCTGGAACAAAGTATGATTGGCACATGGCCTGCTATTTCGTGCTTCCATATCTTATTCGACAAAGCTCATAGACCAAGTCGCCCCGGCGTGCGGTAACTTTTCAAACAAAAGTGCGTCGACTGTGAAGAGTGTGCTGAGCATGGCCGATACCAGATGGTTTGGCACGCTTGGTTGCGTGTGAGTGCGGGACCAACAGCAAAATGAAGCAGACCAGAGTTTTTAAGGTCTTCATCAGCTCGACGTTCATCGATTTCGTTGCCGAGCGCGAAGCCCTGCAAGAGCGAGTTTGGCCCAGTCTTCGTGCCTTCTGCCGCGCGCACGATTCCGAGTTTCAGGCCGTCGACCTGCGCTGGGGTATAAACCAGGAAGCCGCGCTCGATCAACGGACCACTCTCATCTGCCTTGAGGAGTTGGGACGCTGCCAGCGCCTGTCTCCGCGTCCTAGCCTCGTTATTCTACTAGGCGGTCGCTATGGCTGGCGCCCTCTTCCTTATCAGATACCACAACCCGAGTTCGAGCGGATCATTGCCTCTGTTCCGTCCCCCGATTCGGCCAGATTGCTCCGCTGGTATCGGCTCGACAAGAACTCGGTCCCCGCCGCCTTCGTGTTGCAGCCGCGCATTGGCGACCACCGCGATCCCGCGGTGTGGGCGGGTGAAGAAAGGTTGCTGCAAACATGTCTTGAAGCCGGCGCAACCGCTGCGCGGGTCGATCCCACTCCTTATCGTCTGTCAGCGACCCACCAGGAGATCATGGCCGGAACCGGAGCGAGCGCATCTGGAGAGAGCTGGTTCGGTTTTTTCCGCACCATGGCAGACACAAGCGCGGACGCTCTCGCCCAGGCCGGCTACCTCGACCTAACAGTGGCGGGTGAACGAGATGGCGATGCCGCGGCAGCGATCGGTGCGCTGAAAAAAAACTTGCGCCAGGCCAGCCCCAACGCTGTCACCGACTACAGCGTCGGCTGGACTGATCGTGGACCGTCTATGGGCGATATCGTGGCATTCTGCGACAAGGTAGAGCATCGTCTTCGTGCCTCGATTGAGAGCGAACTCGCAAGGCTTGCCCAGATTGATCCCGCCGACTTCGAAATAGCCGTACACCGGAACTTTGCGGATGGCAGGCGTTCCGTTTTCTTCGGGCGCCAAGACATTCTGCACCGGATTGCCGAATATGCTGGGGCCTCATCTCCGCCAGGTCGCCCGCTGATCCTCTATGGCGAGGGCGGATGTGGGAAGTCGGCTATCATGGCTGCTGGTGCCGCGGCAGCACGCGAACAGCTGCCGCACGCCGTGGTCATCGAACGCTACGTTGGTGCGTCGCCGGCTTCGAGCAATGCGGTCCAGCTTGCCAAGGGAATCACTGACGAAATCGCCCGTTCACTCGATCTGCCATTGCTGCCTGCGAACGTCAGCGAGGACGACATTTTGACCGCGTTTGCTGTCCGCCTGACAGAAGCCATCGCCGATCGGCCAATCGTGCTTTTTATCGACGCGTTGGATCAGTTGGCCAGCGAGTGGCTCAGCAACGCAATGAACTGGCTGCCGGCGCGCATAGGACCCCATTGCCGGTTGATCCTCTCAGCAAGGGCTGAACGAGTGTTGGTGGATTACGAACTGCGGCTCCACTCCGATCGGCTTCTTCTCCGCGGGACTGTCGAGGAAAACGTCAGCGAGAATGGGCCACTCTCCTTCGAGAGCAGGTGGGTTGCCAGCGAAGCGCAGACCGCGAAGCAGCGGTTGGGCCAGCTCGCATCGTCGCATCTGGTCGAGATCGGCGGGTTGGATCGCTCGAAAGGTGAAGCGGCGCTGACGCAGTATCTGACGCGCTCCAACCGGAGACTGACCGACGGTCAGCGCCGAGCTGTCCTCGACGGCTTTGCGCGGCACGGACTTCCACTCTGGCTTAAGCTGGCGGCGGATACGGCGATCCGCTGGTCATCCTGGGACACACCTGGGCAACTGCCGGTGGATGTATTCGGGCTCATTCGGGTCAGCCTTTCACACTTGAGCGAAGAGAGCAGTCATGGCCTCGAATTGGTGGCGACTGCGCTAGGATTTCTGGCCGCTTCCAGCGCCGGCCTGACCGAAGGCGAACTGCTCGACCTCCTGTCCCTCAGTCCCGAGGTGTTGGCAGCTTTTCGCCGTCGCGCCCCGGATTCACCCGCCGTCGAGAAGTTGCCGACCGTGGTCTGGTCGCGGCTCTATTCCGACCTCCAGCCCTATCTTCAGGAACGACTTGTCGACCATACCCTGACCTATACTTTTTTTCACCGCGAGTTCACGGAGGTGGTTTCGCAGCTCTATCTGGCCGATCCTGTGAGGGCCAAATTTGATCGGGCTCTTGCGGACTATTTCGGCGATCCGAACCTGCAGCCCGTCTATCTCGACCAGGCGACGTGGAAACCCAATTTGCGGCGGTTGACGCAATTGCCCGCGTCAGTTCTGAGCGACCACGACCGCCTCGATGCTCTTCTGGAGGATCTGTCCTTCCCCATCGCAATGACGGCCGCTGAACGGTTTCAGGAAATGAACCGCTTCTACACTTTGGGTGCAGTCTTTAATCCCCGGCGTGATGGATTGCGCGAATGGCGTCTGTTTCTGCGTCAATACGGCCATGCTCTCCTGCGCGGCGATGATGGCTGGCCAGCTCATCGGGTGCTGTTGCAGCGGGCCGCCGAGCTCGGCAGCGTCAGTCCGGTACGAATGGCCGTAAGGCCCTGGTTGCAAGCCGGGCACTGTGATTGGCACTGGTTGTGCTCGCCAGTGCGGTCCGCTTATATTGGACGAACCTATTGCGACCGTGTCTACGAGGTTCCGCGCGCCGCTGCCGGCGACCAGGCGGGCGTGGCCCTGCATGCTCAGGCGGTCGGTGGCAGCAAGACACTCGTGTGGTCGGGCGACCGCAATCTCTACATGTGGGACAATCTCTGGAGCCCTCGAGGCGAACGACCTTTGCGCCTTGCAGGCCATCGCGAACGCCAATGGGGCATCGCCATCAACGAGGCAGGTGGCATCGAGGTTCTGCCCGGCACTTCCCTCGATTACAAGAAGCTCGGGGTTTTGGGCCTCCAATACGTGGCTGGCGGACCGGAGCCGTGCCGTGCCGGCGCTTATGGCGCGTTGGAGCTGGGTGAAGGGCGCATCGTGACGTGGTGCCACGACCGTGTGATGGTCGTCTCCGATATGCTTTCGGGCGAGGCGCTCGCCCGTCTCGAGGGGCACACCGATTGGGTTCGCGGTGCACTTGATCTCGATGGCCGGCGGTTCGTCTCCTGGAGCGACGATGGATACCTACGGGTTTGGAACAGTGATACGCTGGAATGCCTGTCAATCGTCCACGCCCATGACGACTGGATCATGGAAGCCTGCTTGCAGCGAGAGAACGATCTGCTGCTCACGCGCGACGATGCGCAAACCGTTCGCGCTTGGTCATTGACCGATTGGAGGCTGCGAGGAGTTCTCGAGCGCGTGTCAGCGGGCTGGGACGCGGTTACGGTCACCGCCAGCGGTCACCTGGCATTGAATGACGCGGTAGCGCACGATCCGCCCTTGAACTGGACAAAGGATAGCCGCGGGCAACCAGCCGCGCGGATGGTGATGCTCGATCGCCGCCGTTGCGCTTTTTTACATGGCGATGGGCGATTCGAGGTCTGGGACAGCTGGGCACGTCACTGGCTCAACGACTGTGTCGGCCATCGGGCGACGGTTGTCGGGCTGCAGTGCGACTCGTCCGAAGCTAACCGCTTTCTGTCCTGGTCCGAGGACGGAACCGTGCGCCGCTGGCAGATGGAGGCCGTCGATGAGGATTGGCCCTACGAGAATGTCGGCGGCGAAGGCGGTGGCAGCCGCCCGTCTGAGGAAATCGCCGCAATCGCGGCAACCCGGCAGCAGGAGCGTCTGCAACGCCATCGGGGTGCGGCGCGACACCACGGTCCGATCCGCGGCGTCGCTCGCATCGCAGGCGGCGAGTTCGCAAGCTGGGCCGATGACGGTGATGTCCGCGTTTGGCAAATGACGAATGGCGCCAGCCGGCTCTGCATCCCGGCGCATGCCGGTCCGGTGGCGGGCGCCTTCTGCGCCTCCGCTGGCTGCATCGCCACCTGGAGCCGCGACGGTCGGGCCCGAATATTTGATCTCACTGACGGCAGAGCAATGGGAGCCCTTAGCCTCGACAACGCAACCTTCGACAATGTGCTTCCACTCGGCAATGGGCTGATCCTCGTTGCCGTGACAAGAGAGTCGATCCGGCTTTGGGATCTCGGCGCTGTGCAGGAGTTGGCCGTCTTTTGCGAGGAACTCGGCCCGGTGCGGGTCGATGCGGCACGGCTCCTCGCCGATGAGTATGTCCTCTGCTGGTCGCTTAACGACGGGGATGAGCCATACGCACTCAATCTGTGGTGCATAAAGGACGGGCGTCGTCACGCCAGCTTCGACTGCGCCGTGGCCGACGGCGCGGATCATATGTTCCTGTGGAGCAACGCCGGGCCGTTGGTCTATTGGGATTTGGCAAACGCGCGGGAAATCAGGCGGGTGAAGGATTTTGGCGGTGCCAGCATTGCTGGTGTGCTTGTCCTCGGTTCTGGCAAACTGCTGATACGATGGGCTTCAGGGCTTCTGACCGTGTGGGCCGTTGACCGCGGCGAGTCGCACGATGTGCCGCTGCCCGGCAGTTCCCCAATCCAGCGGATTGATCGCATCGACGACCAGTGGCTGATTGCTTTCGACGATGACGACCACCTCACGCTCTGGGATGCTGCCACTATGACCTGCGCCGGCCAAGCGCCGGCCCGCTCCTACGCTGTGCGGCAACTGCTGCCATTAGGCGGCCGTCAATTCTTGTCGGTCGAGTTGGACGGAAGGCTGCGGCGCATCGATTTCGCGAGCGGACAAGCCGAAGAAGTCTCGATGCCGGCAAGCCAAGCGATCGAGCAGTCGGTTTTTCTTGATTGCGACCGGCTGCTGCTCCGCGAGCTTGACGGCGCGATTTGGCTCTGGCGCTTCCGCGAGCCCGCCGAGGGGCGAGCCCCTGAGCCGATTACAGATGAACGCTTGCGGCCTTATCGCGCGAAGTGTGGCGGCCCGGTTGCTGGCACCGACAATCTGTTTGCCCTTTCGTTCAACCACGCAGTTGGCCTCTATCGCATCGACAAGGGCGAAGTGACGACCGCCGCCGAATGGGTCAGCGATCAGGCCGGGATAGCCAGCGGGCCTAGCGTCAAGATCCACGCAATCGAGGCCGAAGGCACAATGCTCGTCGAAGTGGCCAGCGGTGAATTGCTGCCGCTCAAGATGTTTCAAGGCAATTTCCGCATCAGCCTCGCTGAATTCGGAAACGTTCTGAACGATACTGAACTCCGCGAGGACTACTCGTGAAAATCGTTTAACAGCTGGCTGAATAACGGCGGCAGTCGAATGTAAATCGGCAACCGGTTTGGATGCCGATCGGCACGACTGGCACGTCAACTTTTGCTGGTTGACACTCTGGTCTTTGTCCGGGCCATGGGAACTCGCATGGTTCGACGGCCAGATCGCGGCGCTGAAGGAATAGATCGGAATAGTATGCAGCTTTGAGTTTCTCGTGAGGCAGACCACAAAATTTCCGCTTCTGGCGCAACCCGTCGAATGTAACCGAGGAGATCAGGTGGTAACTTTCAATAGAAATGATCTTCCCAAACGCATTCTCGCTCTCGATGGCGGCGGGGTGCGCGGGATTGCCACGATCGCATTTCTTGAGGAGATGGAAGCGAAGTTGCGCGAAAAAACCGGCAACCGCGATCTCGTGCTCGCCGATCACTTCGATCTGATCGGCGGCACGTCGGTCGGGTCGATCATCGCCACGATGCTGGCGCTCGGCTGGCCAATGGAGAAGGTCGCCAAGACGTTCAAGGTCTGGTGTCCCGACATTTTCAGCAGCCCGATGGGTTTCGGCATTTTGCGCGCGAAGTTCCGCGCCGGTGCACTGACCCGGCACCTCTCGACG
>JANMNO010000178.1:0-8700 GCA_031374115.1 Hyphomicrobiaceae bacterium
GCCGGCCACCGGCCAGCGAAACGAAGTGCGAACCAATGTCGACATGGATATGGTTCATGCCGGGATAGGTCATCGTACCACCGGCATGGTGGTTCGACGACAACCAGCTGACCACGGCCGACTTTTTGCTGCCGGCTTCGAAGTCGATGGCGTTACCACTGGCGTGGCGTGAAGGGCGGCCTGAGCCGGCAATTGTCGCACCACTCCGGCACGTCGAAATGATTTGCATCCGTCCAAAGCGGGACTCGATTTGCCCCAATATACCACGCGCGGCGCTCGTCAGGCACGATCGCGAGGTGCCAGCGCCCGAGTGTTCGCTGTCGTCGTGTGATCGCCGGCCGTTCGCTCGGGCGTCGGCAGTGCTCGAAAAACTGATGCCAGCTGCAAGCAACGCAACAGCCAGCAAGGCGGAAGACATCCGCTTTGTCATGTAGAAACTCCAGGGTTTGTCGGGTTGGGTTCAACTGGCGCTGGATTTGGCCGGTCGAACGCTAGAATGATGGCAACGCCCCGCTAGCGCGCCACGTGGACAGCGCATCCCTCAGGATGCGCACTTATGCGGACATGGCTGTTGGCCAGTCGCCGGTGCAGAAATAGCAGCAACTGAGGTGAAAATTAGACGCTGGCGGGGCTATCTCGCGAAAATTGCAGACAACAGGAAGCCTGCTGAACATATCAATCAGCTAGCAGAATGCGATCAGCCACGCGACTGCGATGGTGTCGACGTTCGTTCGATCGGCGAACTCGTTGCGATGTTCGGTGCGAAATCTGTCTCGACAGGATCCGCAATATGATCTGCCAACTGGCTATCTCGGTAGAAGCCCATCGGTGTTTATGAGTGTCTCATCAAACATGATGCCGGCTCTCGGACTGATCACCCAAACAACTTTGGCGCTCAACCGGCGCCCAGACAACATTTCCATTACAATCTTGTCGCCTGGCGCGACACCAAATGCACCCTCAATCATCATGCCGCCACGCGAAATATCTTTTATCAGCACACCCTGAAAGCGGCCGTGACAATGCAAGAACCCCCGAATTCTGACGTTCGACCTTTCGAAACGGCGCATATGCCGGCGTGAGCTGGCCGCCACGTCCTCACCCGCCTTAATCGCCCCGGCCGTCTGCAATGATGTCATGGTGTTTTCCCCTCCCCGCGTGGTGGATATGAAACGGTCTGACCCGCTCGCCTTTGAACAGTTTTGCCTACAGAATTTAATTCACTGCATTGGTGCCTAGGATGCCAACAACGGATCGGCATCGGATAACGTGTAAGAGAAACGAAGCCCCGCCCGCGTGCCTTTGACCCAAATGACTTCAGCCGTCAGCCGGCGCATATCGAGCAGCTCGAGCTCGACCCGGTCCCCACAACTCATGTTGCTGCAAGTGTCCACTTGCAGACCACCGCGTGAGACATCTCGTGCCGTTGCTTCGTAACTCCCCTTTTCAGCGTGAATGATCAGAGGAGTGTCTGATTCGAAGCGCCGCGACCTACGACGCTCGGCCCAGTCCAAAACCTCGATGCTGCCATCATCCAACACGCAGGGCCAACGACCTGCACTGGTGTCCTGCAAGAGCCGGCTGATGCGTACGCTGCCATTTGCTGGCAGAACCGACGCGCTGCCAGGAAAAGAGGTCTGGCAGGCCGTAAGCAGATCGTCGCACATGAGGCTGATCGAGCGCCACGCGTCACATAGGATGAGCATGTTTGATGTCTCGGTTGCCACTGGCTTGCCGCCGCTTTCCAGATATTGGCTGGTCAACATGCGGGTGAACGCCAAGCGCCTTGCGAAACTGTTTAAATTAAATAACAGCTCAATATCAAAGTTGAGCCGGCTATCGGAAACATTACTTATTTCCGACCAGTCCAGAACCGGGGGGAAAAATCCGATAATCGATCGGAGAGATACGTTCGGTACGTTATGTGCCGCCGCATTCACAATACTCGCACAGGTGGCGATGAGCCGGCCACAGGCGTGCAGGTCGGCGCACACGTACGCAATGCACCGCGCCCCTTCCGTCGGAGGCAGTCCGTTGATCGGTCCCCGGCCATCGTCTTGCTCGTTCATGTAGCGAGCGCAATCGCGCAGTAGCAATTGGATGTCGTGATCCATCAAGTGTCTCCCTTAAAATGAACCTGTGTGAGCATGTACTTCAGACAACCGATCTGCAGACAGATTTTCGCCAATCAGCTACGCGGCTGTTGCCGCGCCCAGCAAGGCCCATGGGCTTGCGGCCGCGAGAGCATAAATGCGGAACGACGTACCGGCGGCAATCGCGCAGACCAGGCTTGCCAGCAGCACAGTGGCCGGATGATATTGCGTCAGCCAGCAAGTCAGAACACGGATCATCATAGCCCCTCGTCGTCGGTCATCCGAGTAACGGAATTCAACGAGGAGCAGGTTGAGACAGAAATGTTAACGATCTTGGAAGATAAACAACGTTCTCTTCAAAATATGAAATTCTCGCACTTTCGTTATCGATCCGCACGCTAACAAGGGCATCCAGTGCTCTAGCACTTTGTATGATAAAACACGAAGCGCGTCCGGAAATCGGAAGCAATTGCAATTGATGCGGCTTTCGCAGAGCGCTCGTCACCTCAGGCAGGCATGGCTGTTTCGACGAGCCTTGCCCAATACGAAACCCCGACCGGAATCACGTCGTCGTCGAAATTGTAGGCCGGATGATGAACGTTTGCGGTGTCGCCATTGCCAACGAAAATAAATGCACCGGGCCGGGCTTCCAGCATGAACGAGAAATCCTCGCCGCCCATGACCGGTGCAACATTAGTGTCGACATTCGTTTGGCCAACGATCTGCGCAGCAATGCCCGCCGCGAAATCAGTCTGACGGGCATGATTGTTGGTTACGGGATATGAGCGGGTATAGGTTGCCTTGGCGGTTGCGCCGAATGTTCGGGCCGTGCCCTCGCACACCTCGACGAAGCGCTTTTCGAGTTGGTCACGCACTTCCGGCGTGAGCGAGCGCGCGGTCCCGGTCAATTCGGCCGTTGCCGGGATCACGTTGCCGGCGTTGCCCGCGTGGAACATACAGATCGAGATCACACCGGAATCGAGCGGATCAAGTGAGCGTGATACGATCGACTGCAGCGCCGTTATCATATGCGCGCCAATGAGCACGGTATCGATGCATTTATGTGGCTTGGCGGCATGCCCGCCTTTACCGTCGATCAACACATGCAGATTGTCGGAGGCCGCCATCAGCGGGCCGGGGCGGATCGCAAACGTGCCGACAGCCATGCCCGGCTGGTTGTGCATGCCGTACACTTCCTGGATGTTCCAGCGGTCCATCATGCCGTCCAGCACCATGGCCCGGCCGCCGGCTCCGCCTTCCTCCGCCGGCTGAAAGATGACCACTGCAGTGCCATCGAAGTTACGTGTTTCGCACAGATACTTCGCGGCGCCGAGCAGCATTGCGGTATGACCATCGTGTCCGCAGGCGTGCATCTTGCCGGGGGTCTTCGACGCATATGGCAGTCCGGTCGCTTCCAGGATCGGCAGCGCATCCATATCGGCCCGCATGCCGACGACCTTACCGGAGCCGCCCTTGCGTCCCTTGATAATACCGACGACGCCGGTTCGACCGACACCCGGCACGACCTCATCGCACCCGAACGCTTTCAGTTTTTCCGCAACGACCCCGGCAGTCCGGTGGACATCGTAGAGCAGTTCCGGATGTTCATGGAAATCGCGCCGCCACTCGGTGATCTCCTCCTTCATCCCAGCGATGCGGTTGACGATCGGCATGAATATTCGCTCCTTCTTGATCTGCAGCAAATTCACCAGCAGCCAGCTCCGGCGTCAACAGCTGCTTATGCAATCGGCAAAACGAGGTAGCCGATGCGGCCATCCGAACGCATCCGGATATCTTCCAACGCGGCGTATACCTGCCGCGGGTGCATCGGTTTGCCAGTGCGCGCGATGTGCTCGGCCTCGAGAGAGCGGATCTCATCGAGAAGCGGCTCAGCGGTCTTGTGGAGCATTGCGATCGCGGCAATCGTCTTGCGCGGCATGTTGATAGGCACCTTCGGCACAACCGAAGACAACATTTCCTTCGCGCGGTCCGACAGGTGAGCCGCAAAACGCCCGAACAGCGAGATGATGCGGATCAAGCCATCCTGCTCGAATTTGTACCCGTAATTGTCCATCCATTCGAACAGCTTCACCATGATCAGATCCTGCGCCCGGAGCCGCGACGTGACACGGAAATCCTGCCATTCGGCGACGAGGTCGAAGTGGGGCTCGATCTCAATGTCACCGGGCGCGTAGGTCTCGACCGCCTGTACTCCAATGCGGTCGATGAAGTCCCGGTTCTTCATGTTGAAGCGCGTCGTGAAGGACGGCAGCAGCAATTTGCCTTTGCTTGCGCGCGCATAGGCGAGACGCACCAGCTTGGAACAGAATAGCGGGCGGCGGTTGTCGAGTTGCATCGAGAAATCATAGAGGATGCGCCGTTTCCAGGTGCCGTAGGTGCGGCGAATGTGTTTGTGCGCGATCTGACCGGCTTTGGCCGCGAGGGCACGATCCCGGTGGCGAAACAATATGGCCCGCCCGTTGCCGTGCGCGAGCGCAGCACCCAGCTTGGTGATAACGGCGCCCTCCTCGATCAAGCTCTCGACAACCCATTGCGCGCCCTGTTTGTCGATGTGCAAGATGCAGATGTGACTGAACTGGCTGTCGACGTCGCCGATACGAGCGATGGCCGCGCTGTTGTGATGAAGGCCGCGCATCAGCAAGACATCGCCTGCTTGGAACGTTGCCAGTTCATCGGTGTCGAACGCGGCAGCCACAATAGTGTTGCCAGGTCCACTAAAAGCTTTCAGCGGCGTTTGTCCTGCTGCGAGCTCAGTGAAGCCGGCCGATAGTTCGCCGAGCATATCACTGGCAAAGCGGGTGGCGCGAAAGCAATCGCGCAGCGCAAGCTGGACCGCGTGATCCATCAATCCGGCTGCATGCCATGCGGCGATCCGGCCCCGCATTTCGTCGCGCACCCTAAACAGATCATTCCGCAGTTGCGCAATATGCGGCTTGATCACGGCGACGTCATAGTCGTCGAGATCAGCGCTCAGGACGGCTTGATAGATCGCCCGTAACAAACGAAGCAGCTCGGCGTTGGTCGCCACTGGCTGCGCGGCAAGCGCGATGAGGTCCGCAATTCGCGCTGGCAAGCCGCGCGGCGCAATCAACTCGGTCATCGCCATGGTTCGGTTTTCCCCCGTGTCGCCCGCACGTATCATAGAGGGATAGTCGAGGCAGGGATGTGTCAAGCGGGTCACGGACGGTAAACGGCGGCGGCGCGCAACGCACCTCTGCAAGAAATGGATTTCCTGGACGTCGCCGGTGCGTGTATGTGCTTTCTAAGATTTCCCGGATATGGCGAACCAATGACCGTAACAGTCGACATTAGCGCACCCGTTGACTCGCCCCTGCGACGTAACATTTCCATCCTGGCGTTGGCGCAAGCGTTGTTTCAGTCGATCCAAACCATGGCGATCGCGACTACGCCGCTTGCCGCCTTGTCGATACTCGGGCCTGACGCAGGTCTCGTCTCCTCGCCGCAGTTCAGCTGGCTCGGATTGACGCGCGATTCGCAGTTGGCAACGATTCCGATATTCCTTGCCCATCTCGGCCTGATGACGACGACAGTGCCGGCATCTTTGCTGATGGCGCGGGTCGGCCGGCGGGCCGGTTTCACCGTCGGCGGTGTCGCTGGAATTTTGTCGGGGCTGATTTCGCTGATCGGGATTTGGCAGCAAAACTTCGTACTCGTTTGCCTAGGTTCGTACTTCCAAGGCGTGAGCGGTGCATTCGCCTGGTACTTCCGCTTCGCGGCAGCCGATGCAGCAGACGGTGCCTACAAGGCCAAGGCGATCTCGCTCGTCATGGCTGGCGGCGTTTTGGCCGGCCTCATTGGCCCGCAGACCGCCAAGTGGAGTGTCGATATGCTGGCGCCCGTTACGTTCGCCGGCGTGTATCTGATGGTGATCGTGTTCTCGCTGCTAATCGTCGGTGTGGTTCAAATCCTGCGCATCCCGCAACTGACCGCCGCACAGAAGGCGGAAGGGGGCAGGCCACTGCTTCAGATCATGCGGCAGCCGACCTACGTCGTCGCGCTGACTTCTTCGATGTTTGGATTTGCCGTGATGACGCTTGTCATGTCGGCAACGCCACTCGCCATGCATGCTTGCGGGTTCGGTTTCGGAGACAGCGCAACGGTCATTCAGGGCCATGCCATCGCGATGTTCTTGCCGTCGTTCTTCACCGGCCACCTGATCGCGCGTTTCGGTGTGCTGCGGATTATCGCGATCGGCGCCATCGTTCAAGTCGGCTGCGCGCTTGTAAACCTATCGGGGATCCAGTTCTGGCACTTTTTCTTAGCCAACGTTCTCGTCGGGTTGGGTTGGAACTTCTGCTTCGTCGGCGGCACCACGCTGCTGACTGAGACCTATCGCCCATCCGAGCGAGCCAAGGCACAAGGCGCGCACGACTTCATCGTCTACGGCGCGACGGCAACCGCCGCCGCATGTTCGGGCCTGCTGCAGGCTGGTCCCGGCTGGCGTTTCGTCAACATCATGGCATTGCCGTTGATGGCGATCGTGTTTGCGGGCGCAATTTGGCTGATGTTGCATCGCCGCCGTTTAGTCACAGCGGTGCCCGCTGAATAAATCAAACCTCAGAACACGAACGTTGCTGGTTTTTCAAAACCGGGAAGCATCGGTGCGGCAGCGTCCGACACGACACGGCGATCGAAAGTGCCACCAATGCGCTGCCATACGGTCAAACGACCCAAGTTGTCGTCCACCATGACGGTAACGAGGCGGCCGCCATCTTTCAATTGATCGAGTACCGCCCGCGGCACCTGCTGGACCGCACCGTTGATAAGGATGGCATCGTACGGCGCCGCGGCTGCATGGCCGTCGGTAAAATTGCCTTCGATCACTGTAACGTTTGCCGCTCCGATTGCCGCAAGTGCCGAACGAGCAAATTCGGCGAGTGAAGGATCGGCTTCGACCGTGACGACACGGACCGCAATTTTCGAGAGAACCGCGGCGCCATAGCCGGTCCCGGTGCCGATCTCGAGCACCGACGAGCTATCGTCTAGTTCCAACGCTTGGATCATCTTGGCGAGCACGCGCGGGGCGGCAGCGAACCTAGCTCGCCTGCCTTTGTGGTCATTGAGTGCCAGCGTTTCGTCCCGATACGCTGTCGCCCGCACGGTTGCGGGGCAGAAAGCTTCTCGCGGAAGGTCGAGCATGGCGCGAATGATCCGCCGGTCGGTGATGTCGCTCGGCCGAACCTGGCTTTCCACCATATTTTTGCGCTGTAAAGCAAAGTCGGCCATAGCGTGTCCTCAGGCGGTTCCGGTAACGTGGATGTGCCTCTTAGCCAAAGGTGCGTGCGATCGCTAGTGTATGATTGCGAAGTCCGCATCCGTCTCAATATCCAGGTTTGAGCCCGCTACCGCGTTGCACTGGCGCGCGCTTGTGTGATAGGCCGTCCGCAACCGTGCCCTGCTAGCGTCCGTCCGTCGGGTTGCAGAAGCTGTCCGGTCAGAGGCCACGTGGCGGAGTGGTGACGTAGAGGACTGCAAATCCTCGCACCCCGGTTCGATTCCGGGCGTGGCCTCCAAATTTTCTCAATTAAAACCAAAGGTTGCGAGGTCGCTAGCAGACTTACATTTTGCAAGTTGGGCGTGTAACCACGGTGTAACCTAACCACTCGCATAGCTGTTTATGGCTCGCGTCTACAGGCTAAACGGCGCCGGTACCCACCAACTTCGCATACACCCACACGGGACAATCGCCAGTTGGCACTTATATTCAGTGGTAAGTGTCTGAATAAGAGCGGATATCCTGATTCAGTTAGCAGAAAGCTATGTGGTTATTATCTGCCGCTGTCGTGAGGTGTGTGCCCGTTACGTTCAGCTCGCCCGGGCTTGCCTGGAGATAGTCCGACACTTTCGCCGCGCTGATGCCTTTGTTAAGAGCCTCCTGCGCGGAGGGCGCTAACGGCTCGGGGTCACCGGTTGGTGCGTTGCCCTGCGCACAGCCAAGGGTCGGCCTGACGCACAGCAGGAACATCATGGCGATCAGGCTTAGTGCGCTAGGCTGACTTGTTGTTGAGATCATGAAGGCTCCCCTCGACTGTTGGTCTGGTGTTCGCTGAAACAGGACTTTCGTCCACAAGCACACGTCCATCCTAGCGAGTAGTCGCAAGTGTTGATGTTGAAAGAGCCAGTTGTCGAAACTATCACCCTGCTCGCAGTCATATGCCCAAATGGTTGACGTGTGCCTATGCTTCTCCAGAATTGGCACGACGTTGCCTGCGGTCACGGGGCATCTGATGTGCGCATTTTTGCAAGGCCACTAGCAGAGCCTGCGAGATCGAACGGCGGTGCCCTGCCAATTCATCCCACCCAAAGCACCGGTATGAAACCCCGGTTACGCCAGTCACCACGTTCTAAGCTACCTTCGCCCTTTCATCGCCAGCACCTTGATGTTATTTCTTAGGACCACCGCGAAGATCGCGGGGCAATCCCTTAAGCGCGATCCTGAGCTAGGACGACAGCGACTGGGTTTGGCGCTCTGCAGGCAAAGCCTGTGATGCACGGTGAAAACCAGAACGATAGGAATGCGCATAAAATTGCCTCCTACACAAATATGTGATCAACCGTATTCAAC
>JANMNO010000072.1:0-9801 GCA_031374115.1 Hyphomicrobiaceae bacterium
TCGGGTCCGTCGAGATCCCGCAAGAAGCCTTCATCGCCGCCCTGAAGATGGATGAGAACTGAGAGCTCGCGACAACCGGGCATGGGATTTTGTTTATCCTGCGATGCCGGGTGCTCACTGGGCGCTGTTGCGCTATACTGAGGCTAAGGCAGGTGTTTGCCGCAGGAGTGATCCATGCAGGAAACCGCACGACGCAACGATGACGATGCGTTCGAGGCTGAAGGCGGTCCTTACGCGGACATGATCCGCGAATTGGTCGAGAGCGGCCGCTATGGCAGTGCCGCCGAGGTCATCCTCGAAGGTTTGGCACTGGTGCGCGAGCGCGAGTTGCTGCGCAAGGCCGGCCAGGATTGGCTCAAGCGCGAAGTGCAGATCGGCATCGATCAGGCCGATCGCGGTGAGCTGGTTCCGGCGGAAGAAGTGTTCGATCGCCTCGAGTCGAAGTACCGGAAGATGGCCGACCGAAGCTCGTGATCCATGATCGTCCAGTTCACGCCCGCTGCTGAAGCTGATCTCGAGAGTATCGGCGACCGCGTGGCGGAGCGAAGTCCGCTTCGGGCCGTCTCATTTGTAAGGGAAGTGCGCGAACGCGCAGAGAAGACTGCACTGTTCCCCAGGGCCGGTGCGCCTCGCCCGCAGTGGGGTACCGACGTACGGATGATCGTGCACGGCAAATATCTGGTCGTCTATCGGTCGCGCGACGAAGTCGTGCAGATACTGCGAATCGTTCACGGCGCCCGCGATCTCGACGCGCTGTTTGCCGATGAGCCGCTGGGGTAGATGGTTAAGCTGACATTCCTGACCTAACGAGCATTCCTGACCTAACGAGCAAGGGGCGACCCACCGACCGTGTCATCCTTGCGCTTGGCGCAGTGACGCAGTTTGCAGCGGATGATGTCGCCCTCAGCATCGTCCTCGATCGAACAATGGGTCCCCCGAACCGGTTCCAGCTATCGCCGATCCCGGCCCGAGGATGACCACAATGGGTTGGTGGCGGCGGCGTGAGAAAGCGCGTATTGTGTCTCGTGAAGGCACTTCAGGAACGGCTACAATGGAACATATCGCCAAGATCCATATCGAGCGCCTGCCGGAGGGTGTGTATTTAGCGACTTCCGATGATGTGCCGGGGTTAGTCGCCCAAGGGCGAACGATTGCGGAAACACTCGAAATCGCACGCGATGTCGCAAAGAAACTGATTGAGCTTCAATCGGGTACCGGCACTAAACTGCAACCAATAGAGAACGAGTTCGACTATCCGCTGATCATTGCCGTCTGACGGGGCGACTTGCCGGGTTCAGATATCGAGAGATCGTTCGAAATTTACGCAGCCTTGGTTTTTCGTTCCTACGACAAGCAGCAGGTTCTCACGAAATCTGGCACAATCCCTCAACCGGCAAGTTTACCACCATCCCCAATCATCCGGGCGACATGCCTGAGGGCACGTTGCGGGCAATCTTGAAGCAGGCAGGCGTCGAAGTGGATGCTTTTCTCGGCTCGTGAAATCGACGAATGGTGGGTGAGCCTAACGTTACCCAAGCCCACCCTCAACTCCCGCGCTTTCTTTCCTCGGCGCGTTCCATCAGCGTGCAACGGCGGCGGAACTCGACTTTGGTCACGCGCGTCGATTTCGACCAGTCGTCGCGGCACTGCTCGAGCGAAAGCGGGCGGGAACTTGGGTATACGATCAGCGGATCGGCCGGTCGCGGACTGGGGAAGGTTGAGCGCGGCGGCGACGGCGGCGGGTAAAGGGAGCGCGGCAAGCTCGGCGTGCCGATGGCAGCTCCGGGCGTGCCCGAATAGCCAGGGATTGGCTGCGCGTAGGGATCTCTTGGCACGCCGCCCGGCGACGGCACGTATCTGCCGTCGCGATCGTACTGCGCGTGGGCATGAACGGTGATCGCAGTGATCGCAGCGACAACGCAAATAAACCGACTAATCATCTTATGGGCCATAAGCTGGAGATTGGTATTCCGTCGGCATATTCAATATCTGAAGGGCCCACGCTATCGCCACCCCACGACAACCCTCGTCGACAGCCACCATACCAGCCCCGCCACCGCAACGCCGCCCGCCAGCGTCGCAACTTGGCGGGCCCGGCGGGCGAAGCGGCGCCACTTGAACTGACCGCGGCTCGCTTGAAAATGCTCAACCACCGGATCAACGCCCGGCGCATCGAAAATTTTCGAATAGCGCTGCGGCAGCACCGCGAACGTCACGCCATCGAGCGTCGGAAACATCCGGTAGATCAGGTCTTCGTCCAGATCGAGCGCGCCGGCCTTCGACGCTTCCTCGGCCCAGCGCCCAGCAAATTTCTGGCCGCCGGCGGTATTGCGCACCAACAGCGTGCCAGCTGCAATCCGCAGCACGTTTAGCTTGCCGCGGCGGCGGTGATCGAACAGCATCGTCACATCGGCGGTGGCCGTCTCGAACAGTCGCAATGGCTGACGCACCACCGCATCGGCATCCAGGTAGGCGACATCATGCTGCGGCAACCGCCGCAAAGCGTGCGCAACGAACTCTGCCTTGATGCGGGTGTTGGCCTCCCATCCCCCGCGCGGTTCGTAGCGCTTGAGGTAATGGTTGATGCCGAGCGCTTCGAGGGATGCCTTCAGTGTCCCGATCTGGTCCAGATAGTTCGGCGTATAGAACGCGCACACGACATAGCGCTGCCCGCCATCCAGCCAGATGTATTCCTCGGCCATATCCGTGCGGACGCTTTGATCCACGAAGCTTATTTCCTATTCGCGCCAGTAGTCGGCGATCCAACGGGCCGGCTTGAACCGTCGTTGCGTCAGGTTCAAGCGCCGCCCCTGGCTGACCCGCTTGTTGATTTCGTACTCACCGCGCATCGCGCTTTCAGGCGTGATCGATCCGAAGAACACCAGTATTTTCCCGCTTTCGGGTAAGCGCGGCGTTGCAAAGAACCGCCGCATGCGATTGCGCGGTAGACAAGCATGGGAGAAGGGCACGCACCACTCGGGTGGCCAGAAGGTAACCTCGTCCGCGGCCTTCGTCAGAAAATTCTGCTCCTTGGAGGCGTAGATGGTGCGGATGACATCCGGCGGCGTGGCATAGAAACGCTCCAAGATGCCCGATTCCCGGCCGATATGCCAACGCACCACCGATGAATTGCCGTAGCCAAGATGCGGGTCCTTCCACTCTTTGATGATCAGGAAGCGTCCCGGCAACGCGAAGAACGGATCAAGGCTGCCGATGATGACCAGATCGAGATCGAGGAAAAGTGTCATACCTGCAAGCGGGTTGCCGGGGCCGCCAAGGTTTGCCTGCATCAGTCCCAGTTTAGGCCAGTAGCGCCCGAGGCTCGGATCGAAGCGCACTTCCGGCAGCGGCTTGATCTCGACCTCTGGCCTGATGCCGGCCGGATCATCCGTCAGACAGACGAAGCGGATGGTCCAAGTCGTGTTTCGCTGCACCATGCCATAGAGCCGATTGACCCAGTGCGAACCGTAGCGCGTGCCCCATTTCATGCATACGACATTGACGCACCGGCTCGCCTGAGCCCGCGCGAAGTCGTCATCGCCGGATGCTGCTGACCCGCTCAAACCGATTGATCCCTCATTCGCATCACCCCAGCAGGACATAACAATATCTGTCTCCGCCTCACAAGCACGGCCCCATGAAGCATCACAAGAGCATGATGCGCAAAGGTCACAACGATGCCCATTTGATGCACGCGTTAGGAGCCGGTTAAGGGGCAGCGCGTAGGTTGAGGCAACGATTTCTCCATGAGGTAGAGCCTGTCATGAGCCTTGAGCCCAGCCCATCGATCGATGACATCTGCATCGGTGGCACCGTCAAGGATATGGACATCTTGGCCCTGCGACGCGTGATCTACGGCAAACCAAGCATCGAAGCGGCGGACATCGAGATGCTGTTCCGCATCAACGAGGCAACGCACCTGCAGGACGCCGCGTGGGCGCCGTTTTTCATCGAAACCGCCACCGACTATGTGGTCAACGAAATGCCGCCTGCAGGTTATGTCACCGCCGCTAACGCCGGCTGGCTGACGGATCGGATCGCCAAGGATGGCCGCGTCGAAAGCGCAACGGAACTCGAACTGCTCGTCGCGATCCTCGATAAGGCACGTTGGTCGCCGCAAAGTCTCGTGCGGTTCACACTTGAACAGGTAAAGCATGCGGTGATTTCCGGCGATGGTCCCCTGCGCTCCGGCAAGCGTTTGGCCCCTGGCCAGATTTCCGCCGATGAAGTCGATCTGATTCGCCGCGTGCTCTGTGCATTTGGCGGCGACGGCAACGTCGCGATTGCGCGGGCGGAAGCGGAAGTGTTGCTCGATATAGAGGATGCGACAGCTGCGGGTTTGCAGGCGCCGGAATGGCAGGAATTGTTCGTCAAGGCGATTGCCGGTGTGGTGATGACGGCATCCGGGTATGCCGTGCCATCGCGGACCGAGGCACTGCGGCAAGAGCAATGGCTGACATCGCGCGGTGAACTTTCCATCGGTAATATTCTCAGCAGGGTGTTTTCATCTTACGACGCACAAACCGCCGAAGAGCGGGCACTCGCCCGGCTGGAGCGGCAGCGCATCGAGATCATCACCAACGAAGACGTATCGGAACCGGAAGCAGCGTGGCTCGCAGACCGCATCAACCGCGATGGCCGGACCACGAGCAACGAGCTCTTGCTGCTCGCCTTTCTCAAACGCGAGAGCCCGCGCATTCATCCAGCTTTACAAGCCTTGGTGGACACGGCAACGCGGGCTGCCTGATTTCGCACATTTACGCCGGCGCGGACAAGGCGGCGGCCAATCGGGCTAACCGCCGCGGCGCAACAGGAAGTCGCAGCGGCTGTATTGTCCACACATGGTTTAACCGCCGATCAGGCGCTTGATCTTGGTGCGTTGGTTGGCTTCGGCTTCCTGGTACGCGAGGGTGCTGGCAAAGCTGCCGTTCTTGTCGAACAAGTAGACAGTAGCCGTGTGGTTCATGGTGTAATCAGGGCCTGAACCCGGCACCTTTTCGTAGATGACGCGGTAGGCCTTCGCGATCTGCGCGATCTGCTCGCGCGTCCCGGTCAGACCGATGATCCGATTGTCGAACGACTTCATGTAATCGGCCAGGAACTCGGTCGTATCACGCTCCGGATCGACGGTGACGAACAAAATCCGCAGCTTGTCGGCATCGCCTTTCAATTCCTCGAGCCGGTTGGACATGTCCAGCAGTGTGGTCGGGCAGACGTCCGGGCAGCGCGTGAAGCCGAAAAAGATCGCGTAGGGTTTGCCCGACAGATCTTGATCGCTGAATGGCTTGCCGTCGTGCGACGTCAGTTGGAAGGGCCCGCCAATTCGCGCCGCGCCGCCGATCGCCTTCTGGATGTCGTTCGAACGGGCGGTGAGAAAATAGATGCCACCCCCCGTTAGCGCCAGGGCCACGGCGACCCAGGCACCAAGGCGAAGCCGGCGCAACGCGTTACTGATTGCCATTCTTCATCGCTCCAGATCCCGAGCCAGAGCCAGAGCCGTGACCGGTGGTGGCGGCACCGCCATGCCCGGAGCCACGCGACGTGCTGGCTCCTGCCGGTTCGACCTCATACTCGACGTCGATCGTACCGGCCTTCTCAAAAACCAAAGTGCCCTTCAGTCGCTTACCGGCTGCCGGCGCACTTCGCAAATCCAAGAACATGACGTGATAAGAACCAGGCTTCAAGACGACGGTGGCGCCTGGCTTGATCTCAAGGCCGGACTGCAGCTGCCGCATCCGCATCACCCCCTCGGCAACACTCATCTCGTGCACTTCAAACCGCGCCGCGTTGTCGATTGTGCCGCCGATCAGCCGATCGGCAGAGGTGCCGGTGTTGACGAGCGTCATAAATCCGCCGGCCACCTTTGCCGCAGCCGGCGTCTGCCGCGTCCACGGCTGTAGGATCTTGATCGAACCGGCCTTGTACTCGCTGGCGAAAGCGGGCGCGGCATTGAACATCACAAGGGTGGTGAGCATCACAACGGTGGTGAACAGCAGACCGAAGCGGCCCTGGAATTGCGCCATGATATCGAATGCCTATCGTTGTGCGTCGGCGCGAGACGTCGAGCCGCAGAGTGTGTGAACGACGCAAAGAGTTATTGCAGTGTGACGGTTCGCGGCCGCTGGCTTGGCTTGTGTCATCTCACCCGCACACAGTTGCTCGGTCGCGCCGGAAAAATCAACGCGTGTTCGCGTCGCACGGCAATTCGACCGCAGGGATGCAATCGTCGCTGTTAACGGCCGCGTGCGAGCCAAACGATCGCACCTTCGGCTGCTGCGTCCGCCGTCGCAAACGTCGCTTGCAGCAGTTAGCCGCCGGTCGGTGCTTCCCAGTCGAGCATCTCGCCCGCGACAAAGACGCCGGCACGAGACCGCAGCATCAAATGTTCGTCGAGCGCATCGAAACGTACGCCACCAGCTGTAGAAATTGCACGGTCGAGACCGCCCATTGCAGTCACCCGCAAGGGGATCGCCTTGATCAGCCGCGCGAGTGCTTCAGGGGCACTCGGCAATGGACCGCCGGCGCCCTCTCGGGTCAGCGCGATGGCAACAGGCGCCATGCCCGCCGCCTTGCGCATGAAATTCGAGGTCGATTGCTTGTTGCGCGGCGCCGCAAGCTTCGCTGCAAGTTCATCGTGGGAAAAGCTTGGCCGGACATCGACGAGGATGTAAGCTTCGCCGCTCGCGGCCAGCTGTTCACGGATGATAGCGCTCAACCCGTAGATCGCGCCACCTTCTAGACCGGTGCCGGTAACGACGGCTTCACCGGTCTCGGTTTGGCCGTTGCACGTGACGGTCAACCGCTTGATCGGCTCGCCCTCGAAACGGCTGCGAAAAATCTCCGACCATTTGATGATGACGCCGGCATTGGCCGCTGCGAACGGCGTCAATGCAGCCCCGGCATCGCCCAGTGTTTGCGCCCAGGCGCCATCCGAGCCCAGTCGCGGCCAGCTCGCCCCGCCCAGTGCCAGCACCGTGACATCGGGCACGACCGTCACCGGCTGCCGCTGCGAATTTTCGAACGTCAGCCCACCCGCTTCATCCCATCCGGTCCACCGGTGGCGGGTATGAATCGTCAGACCCGTTTCACCAAGGCGCGCAAGCCAGGCACGCAATAACGGCGAGGCTTTGAGGGGCTTAGGGAACACCCGGCCGCTGCTGCCGGCAAATGTTTCCTGACCCAGGCCATCGGCCCAGGCACGTAGAGCGCCCGGCGAAAATGCTTCGATGAACGGCTGTAGCGTTGCTGCGGTCGCGCCATAGCGTGGCACGAAACGCGCGAGTTCTTCTGCGTGCGTCAGATTGAGACCACCGCGTCCGGCCATCAGAAACTTGCGGCCAACCGAGGGCATTCGATCGTAGATATCAACGGCCGCACCAGCTGCCAGCAATCGTTCGGCTGCCATCAATCCGGCAGGCCCGGCACCGATTACGACGGCGGTCCGGGCTTTGCTCACGTTCCGATTACGATCATCACCGCCAACATGCCGACCATCGCGACGACGACGGCGAGCGCGGTCAGCAGTTGTCCGCGACCGCTGTTGCGCGTGGCCTTCGCAGTGCCCACGGCCGCGCCTTCAGCAACGTTATCCTTGCGCCGGCGCCAGCCTAACCTGAACGCAGCACCGACCGCCGTTGCCGCGGCAACATCGGGCGGCGTGATTTTGCTTGGGCCCGATGGCGGCGGCGCCGGAGGCGAAGGCGTTGTGCCGTTACCTGTCATAAGGATGATCCCAGCCAGCGCTACCTCACCAGACCCCGGTGTTGGCCATTGCCGCCCATGGCTCGGCCTTCGGCTTGGCTTCGCCTTTTTGCAGAAGCTCGATCGATATGTTGTCGGGCGAACGTACGAAGGCCATACGGCCATCGCGCGGCGGGCGATTGATGATGACGCCGGCTTTCATTAGGCGGTCGCAGAGATCGTAGATATCGTCCACCGCAAACGCCAGATGGCCGAAGTTGCGGCCACCGGTGTAAACTTCCGGGTCCCAGTTGTATGTCAACTCTAGCAGCGGCGCCTTGTCGGCACTGCCGCCCGCCTTGTCGTCGGGTGCTGCGAGGAAGATATTCGTGAAGCGGCCAGCTTCGCTGTCGTAGCGCCGGGTCTCGACCATTCCCATCTTCGCGCAGTAAAAATCGAGGCTCTGCTCGACATTAGCGATCCGCACCATAGTGTGGAGATAACGCATTTAGCCTCCGGATTCTTTAAAACGTGCCACTTTGTGGGGTGATAGACCTGTCGACCCAAGGCGACAAGCGCAATCATTATCCCTCGATACGTGCGCTTGCATCATCCGGCGAATACATCCGTTGACTGAATAGTCCCGTTTGTGCGGCGCACCAAGGTGCGTCAAATTGCCGTACCTTGGCAGGACAACTGGTGCATAAGTGATCGGATTGTCACTCACCCGATCGTACATCCGTCGACGGATCATCCCTGTCGATTCGGGCGAATCACTTGGTCACTTTTTTTGCAAGAATGGTGATAACTTTTCTCGCTGGCACACCCTTAGATGACTAATCCACGACAAAGCTGACAGCCGATCAGCACACTTAAGATAATTGAATTTACGCAAGCAAAATCAATATACTAAACAATTCTGTTTTCAGATTTTCAGCAACCTCGACGCGCACGTTCGAGACTATTCTCAAAAAAAGCAGTGGCGCAACTTAACCATTCCCTGCATCGTAACAATACTTCGACGGCGTACGTTTCTGCAGAGGGCAAACTCGGAAACCAGCGTTGCGCGAAGACCACGAGTCGTCGTGGGACAGCGGTAAAGCGATGTAAGGGGGTACTCCGCATGGAGGTGAATAAATTGAACGATCTGACAGGTGTTGATCCAACACTTATCGCCGAGGTGGGCGGCGCGCAGAACGCAGAAAGCCTTGAAGTTTTCGAGATTGCCGGCGCGATTAAATGGTTTGATGCTTCGAAGGGCTACGGATTTATCGTTCCCGATAACGGTCTACCGGACGTTCTGCTGCACGTGACTTGCCTGCGGGCCGGTGGTCACCAGACCGCATACGAGGGTGCCCGAGTGCATTGTCAGGTGCTGAAGCGTCCCAAGGGCTTGCAGGCATTCCGTATCCTGAGCCTCGACGATAGCACGGCAATCCACCCGTCCCAATTGCCGCAGCGCACACATGTCGTGGTCCAACCCGAAAGCGATTGGGAACGGTCCATGGTAAAATGGTTCAATCGCGTTCGCGGGTTTGGTTTCCTGACGCGGGGCGAGGGCACGCCAGACGTGTTCGTGCATATGGAAACTTTGCGGCGCTTCGGTTTCACCGAGCTGCGTCCAGGCCAGATCGTCCAGGTTCGTTGGGGGCATGGTTCGAAAGGCTGCATGGCCGCCGAGATGCGTCCCGATGGCTTGCCGTCGAACTTGCCATCGCAGCACTAGTTCGCATATCTATCGCGAATGAAAAATCGCGTTGGATCATCAATACTGAGCGGGGTCGCCACAGAGGCTGCCCTGCTTTTGTTTTTTGTGGCTATTGTAGCTTTAACGACGCCGTTCGTTGCTTCCAATACCGCTGAGGCCACCATGCGCCGCGAGGCATTGACGGTGCACACGAAGGCCGGACCGCATATTATCGAAATCGAAGTTGCCGAGACTGCGGACGAAAAAGCCAGAGGCCTCATGTTCCGCGCCAAGGTGCCAGACGGTACCGGCATGCTGTTTCCTTACGGGCAACCGCAGGAAATCACCATGTGGATGAAAAACACCTATGCCTCGCTCGATATGCTGTTCATTCGCAACGACGGCACCATCCACCGCATCGAAACCAACACCGA
>JANMNO010000085.1:0-2780 GCA_031374115.1 Hyphomicrobiaceae bacterium
GGATCGAGGTGGTGGCATACCATCAACATGTCGAGATGTTCGTCGAGCGTGTTGACGGTGAACGGCCGCGTCGGATTGGTCGACGACGGCAGCACGTTTTTCAAACCGGCAATCTTCATGATATCGGGCGCATGGCCGCCGCCTGCGCCCTCGGTATGAAACGCGTGGATGGTGCGGCCCTTGAACGCTTCGATCGTGTCCTCGACGAAGCCGCTTTCGTTCAGCGTGTCGGAATGCAGCATGGTTTGCACGTCGTACTCGTCGGCCACGGATAGGCAATTGTCGATCGCAGCCGGTGTCGTGCCCCAGTCTTCGTGCAGCTTCAAAGCGCAGGCCCCGGCCTTCACCATTTCGACCAGGCCAGCCGGCAATGACGCATTTCCTTTACCCGCGAAACCGAGGTTGATCGGCAGGCCATCGGCAGCCTTGATCATCATCTCCATATGCCACGGACCTGGCGTACACGTGGTGGCACTGGTGCCTGCCGAAGGTCCCGTGCCGCCACCGAGCATCGATGTCGTCCCCGACATAAGCGCCTCTTCAACTTGCTGCGGGCAGATGAAGTGGATGTGCGTATCGAACCCGCCGGCGGTGAGGAGCTTGCCCTCACCCGCGATCACGTCCGTGCCCGGCCCAATGATGATGTCGACCTTGGGTTGGATATCCGGATTGCCAGCTTTGCCGATCTTGAATATCAAGCCTTGTCTGATGCCGACATCCGCCTTAACGATGCCCCAGTGGTCGATGATCAGCGCATTGGTGATGACGGTGTCGACGGCCCCCTTGGCATTGGTGACTTGGCTTTGCCCCATACCATCGCGGATCACTTTGCCGCCGCCGAACTTCACCTCCTCGCCATAGGTCGTGAAATCACGCTCGACCTCGATAATTAAATCCGTATCGGCAAGCCGCACCCTGTCGCCCGTCGTCGGCCCGAACATGCCGGCATAAGCTGCGCGTGAAATCGTGCGGGGGTGAGGCGAGGGCATGGGTTAGGCCTTTGTCAGGAGGACCAGCGTTCCATCGCGAGCGGCGTCCTGGTCGAAAGTAAATGTCCGATCGACGCCGTGTTCTCGGTTCAGCGCAGCAACCAAGTAGTCGGCAAAATCCGCTCGGCCATCGCGGTAGGCGATGACGGCGAGGAGCGCTGCAACGGAATTCGCAAAAAGCAGGTGGCTATTGTTGAGCAGTGCTGTCAGGTGATCGACGACCTTCGCTCTTGGAAGTCGCAGCCGACGTGTCAGAAACCACGCGATTTCACCAAGCACGACATCCGAAATGAACGCCGGTTCATGCAGCGAGCAGTTCTCGTCGATCAACGTCGCCGCCAACTGATGTTGCGGACCGTCATCGGCCAGCAGGTAGCGAAGCACGATGTTGGTATCGATACCAATCATTTGGACTTCCGCCGGCGGTCCAGCGCCGCTCGCTTCAACCGCGCAGCCACACCCGATGCCACGGCGTTGCCGATAGCTGATCGCGAAAGATCCAAGTTTCCGCTATAGCTCAGCACACCTCGTCCGGCGCCGGGACGTCTATGGGCCACATGTACCTTCAATTGGCCATCGAGGCCTTTGAGAAAGATGATCTGGTCGCCGGTCTCAATCCCGAATTCGCTGCGGATGTCAGCAGGAATTGTAACCTGGCCCTTGGAGGTGACGGTTGCTGTGGTCATCCGCAATTCCTTACATTTACAGCCGTTACCTTACTTTACGGTGTTTTGCCCGCTTTCTCAAGCTTCCCCATAATCTCGCCTCTGAAGCCGTAAACTTCCCGCTTGCCGGCGAGCGGCACGAGCGTCACGTCGCGGGTTTGACCGGGCTCGAAGCGGATTGCGGTGCCAGCCGGAATGTCCAATCGGCATCCGCGTGCCTGCGCGCGATCGAATTGCAAACCCGGATTGGTCTCGAAGAAATGGTAGTGGCTGCCGACCTGGATCGGCCGGTCGCCGGAGTTGGCAACCGTGATCGTAATCCGCTTGGCGCCCTCATTAATCGTGATGTCGCCGGCCGCGGTGATGATCTCACCGGGCACGATCTTCGCGGGTGCTGCCCCGCGGATCGGATTGTGCACGGTGACGAGCTTGGTGCCGTCCGGGAATGTCGCCTCGACCTGCACGTCGGCGATCATCTCGGCGATGCCGTCCATCAGTTGCCCGGGCTTGAGCACGTGCGCACCCGCCTCCATCAAGTCGGCGACGGAGCGGCCATCGCGTGCGCCCTCGATCACCGTATCGGTAATCAGCGCCACGGCTTCGGGAAAGTTCAATCTCACGCCACGCTCCAACCGGCGGCGCGCCACCATCGCGGCCATTGAGATCAGCAGCTTGTCTTTCTCGCGCGGGGTAAGGTTCATGGGGCAATTTCCGTATCGTTTTCAGCAGGACCAAATTCGGGGACTGACGCCGGGAAGCAGGCGAGATAAAACACGCGCCGTGGCAGCCCGCACGGCATGCGGCTCGGCGCCGGCCAAACGGATGACGAGCATGCCGTTCCAAGCGCTGACGCCGGCATCGCAGCCAGCGCCGGAGAGGGCGTCGCGCACGGGTTCGAGCTGCGCTTCGGCAACGGGTGCAACGTGAACGATGGTCGCGATGGCACAAGCACCATTGCCAAGCGCGGGTCGAGACAATCTATATGCGATATTGCCATCGAGGCGAACGTCCTCGGCGAGGATCAAACGGCCTTGCCGGCTGATCCGCCATCGATCATGGAACAGCCCGCCGGTCATCACTTCGCCACGCGCAGTACGCCCGAAGACGACACCTTCCTTGATGGTGA
>JANMNO010000100.1:0-4165 GCA_031374115.1 Hyphomicrobiaceae bacterium
GACGAGCCCTACCCGGACGACCTTGCCTGCCGGCTGCGCGCGAACAGCAAGCGGCCACGCGATAGTGCCTCCCAGCCCTGCCAGAAGCGTGCGCCGTTTCATTTGAACACCTCATTGGCTTGGGCAACCAGTGAGAATGCCACATCGCGATTGATCGCGACGGCAATCCCGCAGTTCTTATCATATTTCGGCAGACGCGCATGTGCTAATACGCACAATGATCATTGCTGGGGTCAACGCGTCCCTGCGTCAGCAGGAGCGCTTTGACGACTGGCTCGGCACGATGCAGGGCAAGGAACCGGAGGATCCGACGCGTTTCGGATTAATCAAGCCGAAGGACGGCAAGCCCGGCAAGTCTGCCGATCATGCCGCCTTACACTCGTCTTCATCCTGGTCTTCGTCCTCGAATAGCTCCAAATTACAGACACCAAACGCGACCCCCGACTGCTGCCACAAGGTTGACGACTGTCAGCTCACACCTCAGCTTCGAGCATTCGAAATAGCGACGCTGACGGGAAAGTGAGGGCCAATTGCAGGCGCTCAAGCATGACGCAATCTGCCGGAACGGATGCTTGAAAGCGCAAACGTGGCTCAGGCCGGCGCAAGAATCAGGGTTGCTTGACGAGCGCCGCCCCGTTGAAGGAAGTGATTTCGGAAGCCGTAGGAGGCATCTGTGGCCATGCAAGTGTCGAGCCCTGACGATAATGCGAACCTGAAGCGGAGAATCGACGAGCTGACCGAAGAGCTTGGGGAAGCCCTTAAGCAGCAGATGGCGACAGCCGAAATTCTGGGCGTCATCTCGAACTCGCCGAGCGACGCCCAACCCGTATTCGACAGCATTGCGCAAAGTGCGGCCCAACTCTGCCGGGCGCGCTTCTGCCACGTTTTTCGGTTTGACGGCTCGCTCATTCATTTCGCGGCCCACCATGGATTGGATCCAGATGGGCGCGCGGCGATTGAGCGCGAGTACCCCGTACCGCCGGGACGCGTGAGCGCGGCAGCCCGCTCAATTCTCAGTGGTAGTGTCGAGGAGATCCCGGATCTCGAACAAGATCCCGAGTATCGACACACGGCAGGAGCGAAGGTTATTGGCTATCGCAGCATCGTTGCAGTGCCCATGCTCAGTGGTGACCGCCCGATCGGAGCAATTGCCGTAGCCCGGTCAGAGGTCGGGCCCTTTCCCTCGCGGCAAATTGCGCTGCTCCAGACGTTCGCCAACCAGGCGGTGATCGCCGTCGAGAATGCGCGGTTGTTCGAGGAGGTGAAATCACGCACGCGGGAGCTGACCGAGGCGCTCGAATACCAGACCGCGACCAGTGAAGTGCTCAACGTCATCTCGCGGTCCCCCAACGAGTTGCAGCCCGTCCTCGACACGATCGTGGCGACTGCAAAGCGCTTGTGCTCGGCGGAGCTGGCTAACCTGTGGCGGCTTCACAATGGCAGATTCGAGCTAGCAGCGCATGCCGAAACCAACGCTGGGCGGGTGTATTTTCTTCAGCAGAACCCGATTCCGGTGGGCCGCGGCTCGCTCGCCGGCCGTTCGGTTCTCGAACGGCGCGCCCTTCACATGGCCGATATCGCGGCCGATCCCGATCTCGGCCGGCAACAGCAGGTGATCACCGGCAATTTGCACACCATGGCCGTGGTGCCGCTCATTCAGCGTGGCGAGCCGATCGGCGTGATCTCGCTGGCCCGTACCGAGGTGCGACCCTTCACCGACAAACAGATCGACTTGGTCACGACGTTTGCCGATCAGGCGGTGATCGCAATCAGTAACGTCGGTCTATTCGAGGAGGTACTTGCCCGCACCAAAGAGCTGCAGGAATCACTTGCACATCAGATGGCGACAACGGAAGTCCTGAACGTCATCTCGCGATCGCCGAGCGAGGTGCAGCCCGTGCTCGATGCGATCGTGGAGACCGCACACAGTTTGTGCCAGGCCGAATATGCGCTGGTCCTCGAACTCGGCGAAGATGGCTGTTACCATCTTGCAGCCAGCAAAAATGCCGATGCGACGTTTCTCGATTGGTTGCGCTCCCACCCCGTCACCAAGGGCGACGGTTCGGCGGTCGGAATGGTGGCGGTCGAGAAGAGCACGATCCATCTGCCGGATGCACTCGCCGATCTGAGGTTCACCGATCTGCACCGTCAGCGGCAGTCGAGGGCGCGCACGATGCTGGCCGTGCCATTGATGAGGGCGGACGAGGTGATCGGTGCGATCTTCCTCGCTCGAACCGAGGTGCGACCATTCAGCGACAAGCAAATCGAACTCATTACCACCTTCGCCGATCAGGCCGTCATCGCCATCAACAACGCTCGATTGTTCGAGGATGTACAGGCGAGGACGCGCGAGCTGACCGAGGCGCTGGAGTTCCAAACCGCATCCTCCGAAGTGCTCGGCGTGATCAGCAGTGCGCCGGGCAAGGTCGGGCCGGTCTTCGACACCATTCTCGAGAGTGCAAGGCGGCTCTGCGGCGCCGAATACGGCCACCTCCTGCTATACGACGGCGCGACATGGCGCCCCGCCGCCCTGCACAATCTACCGAAAGCGTACGCCGATTTCTGGACAAGTGCCCCGGTCGTGGCGGGTCCCGAGACGTTATTGGGTCGCATCCTGGCGACCGGCCGGCCGTATCAGGTGCCCGACGCGCTCATCGGGGATGGATATCGCGCACGGACGCCACTGGCCATCGCGACAGTGGAGTGGGGCGGGGCGCGCACACTATTCGGTGTGCCCTTGCTGAAGGACGGCAAGGTCATCGGTGCCATCGTGCTTTATCGCAAGGTGGTGCGTGCTTTCAACGACAAGCAGATTGCGCTGCTGTCGAGCTTCGCCGACCAGGCGGTGATCGCAATCGAGAACACGCGCTTGTTCGAGGCCGAGCAGACACGCACCAAGGAGCTACAGCAAAGCCTCGAATACCAGACTGCGACATCCGAGGTGCTGGGCGTCATCTCGAGTTCGCCGAATGATCTGCAGCCCGTGCTCGACGCGATCATCACGACGGCGGGCCGGCTGTGCGAGGCTGACTATGCCCACTGCAGGCTCGAACGAGGTGGTCTCTACCACGTCATGGCGAAGCATGCCCTTGACCCAAATCAGATTAAAGAGATACCCAACAGGCCGGTAGCCGCAGACCGCACCTCGCTCACCGGCCGAACCATCAGCGAGCGCGGAACCGTCCACGTGCCCGATGTGCTCGCTGACCCCGAAGATACCTACGCCGCCAGCGTCGGCAATCCGGCGCGCACCATGCTCGGCGTCCCGCTTATGCGGAACGGCGTCGCGATCGGCGCAATCGGATTGTTCCGCAGAGCTGTGAAGCCCTTCACGCAACGCCAGATCGCCCTCGTCACCACCTTCGCCGACCAGGCTGTCATCGCTATCAATAACGCACGATTGTTCGAGGAACTGCAGGCCAGGACGAGAGAGCTCGCCCAGTCGCTCGAAGAGCTGCGCTCCCTTGGCGAGGTCGGCCGGACGGTGAGTTCCACGCTCGACATCTCGCAGGTCCTCAAGACCGTGCTGGAGCACGCCTGCACGATGGCGCAAGCCAGCGGCGGCACGATCTACGTGTTTGACAAGGCGCGTGGAGAGTTCCATCTCGAGGCTGGGCACAAGATGAGCGAGGAGCACATCGCCCGCGTGCGGGCCCAGCCGATCCGGCTCGGAGAAACCGTCGTCGGCGAGTGTGGCGAGCGGCGGGAGGCGACACAGGTCGCCGACCTCGACAAGGAACTGCCGTCGCCGCTCCTCGATATCCTGAGGCGCACTGGCGTGCGCGCAGTTCTCGCCGTGCCGCTGCTGCACCAGGCCGATCTGATCGGCGCGCTCGTCATCAGGCGCAACCAGCCAGGTGCGTTCTCGCCCGAGATGGTGCGCTTAGTGGAGGCGTTTGCCGCCCAGTCGGCGATCGCCATCCAAAACGCTCGGCTGTTCCGTGAAATCGAGGAGAAGGGCCACCAGCTCGAGATCGCGAGCCGGCACAAATCGCAGTTCGTCGCCAACATGAGCCATGAGTTACGCACGCCCCTCGCAGCCATACTCGGTTACGCCGAGTTGCTAAAGGATGGCATCTACGGCGCGCTGCCGGAGAAGACGACGCCGATCATCGCGCGTGTCGAATCCAATGGCAAACATCTGCTCGGGCTGATCAACACGGTG
>JANMNO010000119.1:0-16284 GCA_031374115.1 Hyphomicrobiaceae bacterium
CGTTTGCATCTATACTGAGACCTGAAAAGTATAGGTGGAAGATCCACGTCACCGGCGAGGCTACCCGCCCCTTGCTTGCTACACCGTTCTTTGCAAATCCGAGCGCGGATCCACTTCGTCCGGATGGCGGCCCGGCCGGGCACGATACGTCGGTAGCGACCAACCATAAAAAATGGCAAATCCCCGCAACGCCAACGCAACGAAGCCGGCGCAAATTGCCGTGGCCGGCCGGTCGAGCCCCGCTTCGCTCAGCATCACAAAAGTGATAGCGCCAGCCAGGGATGCGGTCACATAGATTTCACGCCGCAGAATGATCGATGCCTCCTGCCCCAGGATATCGCGGATCACGCCGCCCACCGCTGCGGTAATCACCCCCATCACAACGGCCACCACGGGGCCTGCCCCGGCATCTAGCCCCTTGGCCGTGCCGGCGATGGTCACCAGCGCCAGCCCGATCGCGTCCAGCCAAAGGATGACGCGGTAGCGCGAGTATACGAGGTGGGCTGTGAAATAGGTGACAATGGACGCCAACAAGCAAGCAATCACAGGGGTTGGGTCGCGGACCCAGAAGACCGGCACGCCGAGCAGGAGGTCACGCACCGTGCCACCCCCGACTCCGGTGACAACACCCAGCCACATGAATGCGACGATATCCAATTTCTTGCGCGAGGCAACGAGCGCGCCCGTCACGGCGAAGACAGCGGCCGCAGCGAGGTCCACGGCCGCCAACGGCGCCATAAGCTTGTCGATCATCGTCTTCAGACTTTCAGTATCGAGCTCCAGCCGCAATAAGTGCGGACTGGAGCCTCATTGAGCGTATCAGCTCAATACCTTGCCCTTCATTTCTGGAATAGTCCGCAGCGCCAGAAGTGTGACCACGGCGCAGGCCATGACATAGTAGGCAGGTGCAATCGGGCTCCCGGTCAACTGGATGAGCCAAGTCACGATGAACTGGCCAAAGCCGCCGAAGACCGCGACGCCGAGCGCGTAGACGAGTGACATGCCAGTAGCCCTGACTTCAACCGGGAATACCTCGGCAAGCGTGATGATGATGACTGCGCCGCCCATGGCATTAAAAAGGGCGAGCACTGCCACGATAGCAAACAAGACGTCCTGGGTCGGATGGGCATTCAGATACATGAACGCCGGATAGATCGTGACCAGAATGAGCCCGTAGGCGGCCATTGCCACAGGCTTGCGTCCGATGCGGTCCGAGATGGCGCCACCGATTGGTGCGGCGATGAACGTGACCAATCCTGCGACGACGCCGGCGAGAAGGCCGGTCGTTGGCGGCATCTTCAGCTGGGTCACGGCGTAGGTCGCCATATAGAGCACGACCACCGCGTTGGCTGCCGTGCCGCCGATGATCATGCCGACGCCAGAGATGATCTTGCCCAGGTGCTGACTGAAGGCCTCGCGCAGCGAGGAAACATTCTTGGTTTTCACGTAGTCCTCGTTGGCGTGCGTCTCTTCGAGTGCAGAACGCAGCCACAGACCGATCGGAACGATCAGCACGCCGAGCAGGAACGGAACGCGCCAGCCCCAGGCGGCAACATCAGCCGGGGCCATAGTCGTGAAAATAGTGAACGCAACGCCTGCTGCAACCATCACCGCGATGCCTTGGCTTGCGAGTTGCCAGCTGCCCCAGAAGCCACGTCGTGACGGCGGGGCGTATTCCGCCAGCAGAGTCGTAGATGCGCCGACCTCGCCGCCAGCCGAGAAGCCTTGGATGAGCCGCCCGAGTACCAATATCATCGGCGCCAAGATGCCAGCGGTCGCATAGACGGGCGCGAGCCCGATCATGCCGGTGCCGAGCGCCATCATCATCAAGGTCAAAATTGTCGCGCGCTTACGCCCGCGGCGGTCGGCATAGGCGCCAAGAACCACGCCGCCTAGCGGCCGCAGAAAGAAACCGACGCCGTAGGTCGCGAACGCGAGGAGCAATTGCGCCGTCGGGTCACCGCCAGGAAAAAAGAGCTGGCCGATCGTGCGGGCGAAAAAGCTGAAAATGACGAAGTCATAGAACTCCAGCGCGTTTCCGATCGTACACGCCGAAATCAGGCGAAGGCTTGAATGGGTAGGTGCTATCACCGCCCCTGTACTCGCTTGAGACATCTTGCTTCTCCCTCGTTGCATGTTCTTTTTCAGTGATAGATTAGGCGGCAGCACGCCGAAGCTCGACCTCGACTTTCCAGTCTTGAAAACTAGCCATCGACATGACCGCCGTCGTGTTCGGAAAAGTTTAATATGAGATGATCTTAAATTGAGACTATTGCAGATTGAGCTATTCTCGTCAATCTACCGTCCTCGTGCAGTGGATAAGCAGTGACGCGTTCGCGGAAACAACGGACCAGTTCTAATCGATACGAGGCGCGCCCGAATGGTGAAGCATTCCGAGAAAGTATTCTTGAACGAGCGGCTGACGTTCCGGCTCGACGTGTTAGCGCAAGAGGCAATCAGCGCCAATGACGCGATATTCGTAAAGACCGTCGGCTGCACGATCCGGGAGGTCCGCGTGCTGCGCCTCATCGACGATCTTCCGGGCATTACGTTTATCGAAATCTGCCGGGCAACGGGGCTTGAGCGCAGCCTTGCTTCGCGGATCATCAGGAGACTACTCGCTCTGCAGCTCATTCGCCGCGACAATGACAGTGAGGATGCGCGTCGCTTCGGGCTGTCGACGACCGATCTAGGCAAACGGCGTCGGCGGGAGGCGCGGGGGCTTTCGAATAGCCTTGAGCTGCTTCTTTGTGATCCACTAACGCCGAGCGAACAACGGCAGCTCAATAGCATGCTCGATCGCTTAGCGCTGTGGGTACGCTCAGCCGGCTACAAGCAAGCATTGGCCGAACATGATAGCGGGTCCTCGCAGAGCACTGCGTCACAAAAGCGAAGAAAGGCGCCCGGCCGCTAGGCGCGGGCCGTAACGTGATTACAATTTCCGGCGTGCGCGTCTCTCGGAGGGGGCGTCCGCTGCGATCCGCGGTGGCGGCACTTTGGGCTCGGCCACGGCGGGTGGCTGCCATTCGTTGAACCCGCGAATAAGTGTCAGCAACTGCGCCAGCATCGGCGACGTGTCATTAGTCCGGTAGCTCATGATGATCGGCGAGATCAGCTCGGGCTCGTCGAGGTCGATGAAAGCTATGTCATCGCGCCCGAGCCGGCGCACGGAAGCTGGGACAAGTGTGATGCCGGCGCCGGCGGCGACGAGACCGAGGGCCGTCTGAAGTTCGCGCACTTCGAAAGCCACGTGGGGTGCCAAGCCCTGGTCGCGATAGAACGTCAGCACCTGATCGGCGAAGCTTGGGCGCGGCGCGCGCGGATAGACGATCAGCGGTTCGGTTTCGAGCTCGGTGAGCTTCAACGGCTTGCCCGAGGCCTGTAAGCGATGACCTTGCGGCACGACCGCGACCAGGAGCTCACGACGGATAATTTTTCGCGTGATCCCCTCATCGTCGAAGCGCAGGCGGCCGAAGCCGACGTCGATGCGACCGTCCTTCAGGGCGGAGATCTGCTCGAGCGTTGTCATCTCGAACAATGCGACTTCGATGCTGGGCACCGTAATGCGAAACCGCCGGATCAACTCCGGCAACGCCTCATACAGCGTGGAGGCGACGAAGCCGATGCTGAATTGGCTCACCGTGCCTTTCGCGATGCGCCGCGTCATCGCCTTGATTTCGTCGACACGAGTCAAGACCTGTCGAACCTGTTCGTAGAAGTATCGGCCGGGCTCCGTGAGGGTCAGCGGCCGGCCCCGATCGAGCAGACGGGTGCCCAACTCGTCCTCCAGCAACTGGATCTGCCGGCTCAACGGCGGCTGCGCGATATGCAGCTTTTCCGCAGCCCGGCTGAAGCTGCCCTCAGCGGCAACCATCGCGAAATATCGCAGATGACGAAGCTCCATCCGGCGCAGCCTCTCCCATTCTCTGCATACCTTTGAGGTATGAAAATAGACGCAATCGATCCTGTTAGCCAGCGCCCTCGGGGCGTATCGTCAGGGGCATACCGAAATCGGATGGATAACAGCAGATGACCTCGATACCGCGCATCGAACACATCGAGGCCCTGCTGGTGGATCTCCCGACCATCCGCCCGCACAAGTTGTCGATGACGGTGATGAGCGGCCAAACGCTGATGATCGTCCGCATTCGCTGCTCGGACGGCATCATCGGGATCGGCGAGGGCACCACCATCGGCGGCCTCAACTACGGAGCCGAGAGCCCGGAGGGCATGAAGCTCACCATTGATACCTACATGACGCCTTTCCTATTGCAGAAAGATCCGCGCCAAGTTGGCCCGCTGATGGCGGCGATCGGCCGGAGCGTGCGCGACAACCATTTTGCCAAGTGCGCGATCGAGACCGCATTGCTCGATGCGCAGGGCAAGCGCTTGGGTCTTTCGATTTCGGATCTGTTCGGGGGCCGTTTCCAGGATCGCCTGCCCGTGGCATGGACCCTGGCCAGCGGCGATACGGTCAAGGACATTGCTGAAGCCGAGGAGATGCTGGAACGGCGCCGGCACAATGTCTTTAAGCTGAAGATCGGCCGGGATGAGATCAAAGCCGACGTCGCCCATGTCGCGGCGATCAAGAAAGCGGTCGGTTCACGCGCCAGCATCCGGGTCGATGTCAATCAAGCCTGGAGCGAGGCAACCGCCGCCGGTGCGATCGCAGCGCTGGAAGATGTTGGCTGCGATCTCGTCGAACAGCCCATCAGTCAGTCGAACCGCGACGGCATGGCGCGTCTCGCCGCTCGCGCCCGCATTCCGATCATGGCCGATGAAGCGCTGCACGGCCCGGAGACCGCATTCGCCTATGCTTCGGCTGCAGCCGCGGATGTCTTCGCCCTCAAGATCGCGCAGTCGGGCGGGCTTTATGCGGCGGCGAGAGTTGCTGCGATTGCCGATGCCGCCGACATTGGTCTTTACGGTGGCACGATGCTCGAAGGCGCGGTGGCGACCGTCGCCTCCGCCCATCTGTTCGCGACATTCCCCAGAATGGAGTGGGGTACGGAATTGTTCGGTCCGCTCTTGCTGACCGAAGAGATCCTGGAACAACCGCTCGACTACAGCGAGTTCAGCCTGAAGGTTCCGACCGGCCCCGGCCTCGGCATCGCGCTCGATGAAGATCGCATCGCCCATTTCCGGCGCGACGGCGTTGCCCGCAAAATCCATCCGATGCCAGCCCTCAAGACGGGAACCTGATCATGCTATTCCACGTGCAAATGGACGTGCGCATGCCGCACGATATGCCGGTCGCGACCGCCGACCAACTCAAGAAGACCGAGCGTGAACGGGCGCAGGTGCTCCAACGCGAAGGCAAGTGGCGGCACCTGTGGCGCGTTGCCGGCCGTTACGCCAACGTCAGCGTCTTCGATGTCAGTGGACCGCAGGAGTTGCACGACATCCTGTCCAGCCTGCCTCTGTTCCCGTTCATGGAAATTTCGGTGACGCCGCTGTGCCGTCACCCCTCTTCTATTCACGACACTGATCAATAAGCCGAAAAAGTCGAAATCAGGAGGATACATCATGCCCAGTAATTTGATCTCCAAAGACGTGATCCGCGATCTTGCTGCCCGTGCTGCAGGGCTCGACAGCAAGGAAGGGAACGCGCGTCTCAAGCAGGTAGCGAACCGTCTACTATACGATCTCATGGTGGCCATCGACGACCTCGATATCACGATGGACGAATTCTGGGCCGGCGTCGGTTACATCGGCGAGAATTCCAAGGCGAACGAGCTGGGCCTGTTGGTGCCCGGCATCGCGCTCGAGCATTTCCTCGACCTGCGCCTCGACGAGGCCGAGCGTCGCGCCGGGCTCGCCGGCGGCACCACCCGCACCATCGAGGGCCCGCTCTATATCGCCGGCGCCCCGGTGTCGAAATTCGAAGCGCGCCTCGATGACGCTTCAGATGACGGTGAAGTTCTGTTCATGGAAGGTCAGGTGCGCGACGCATCCGGTAAGCCGATCGCCGGAGCCATGGTCGATGTCTGGCACGCCAATACCATGGGTAACTACTCGTTCTTCGGCCCGCCGCAGACGCCTTACAACCTGCGCCGCCGCATCGAGACCGACGGCGGGGGCCGCTACAAGTTCCGTTCGATCATGCCGAGCGGCTACGGCTGCCCGCCCGGTAGCCAGACCGAGCAACTGCTGACCAAACTCGGCCGGCACGGCCAGCGCCCAGCCCACATCCATTTCTTCGTGACAGCGCCCGGCTATCGTCAACTCACCACCCAGATCAACATCGACGGCGACAAGTACCTCCACGACGATTTCGCCTTCGGCACGCGCGACGACCTGATCCCGGCGGTGGTGCGCGTCTCCGACCCGAACGAGATCCACAAGGCCGGCCTCAACAAGCCGTTCGCCCGCATCAAATTCGACTTCGCGGTGATCAAGGAAGTCGCTGGCGCACCGTCCACCATCGTCCGTCGCGACCACGCTAGCGCCGCTTGACCGGCGCCGGCCGTCGCAAACCTAAAAAACACAATACCATCGGGAGACACGACAATGCCGGATAAAGTCCTGGAACGCTTGGAAGCCTCGGTCGAGGAAGATCCGAAAACCGGTAATTTTCGCTGCCGGCGCGATATCTTCACCGACCCCGAGTTGTTCGAACTCGAGATGAAGCACATCTGGGAGGGCAACTGGATCTATCTCGCCCACGAAAGCCAGATCCCGAACAAGAACGACTACTTCACCACGTACATCGGCCGCCAGCCCATTGTGATCTCGCGCGACCGTAACGGCGTGCTGAATGCCTTCATCAACGCCTGCTCGCATCGTGGCGCGATGATCTGCCGGCACAAGCGCGGCAACAAGGCGACCTACACCTGCCCATTCCACGGCTGGACCTTCAACAACACTGGCAAGCTGCTGAAGGCGAAAGATCCGGAAGGTGCCGGCTATCCGGAAAACTTCAACAAGGGCGGCTCGCACGATCTGACCAAGGTCGCACGCTTCGAGAGTTATCGCGGCTTCCTGTTCGGCAGCCTCAATGCGGATGTCGTGCCCCTCGCCGAGCATCTGGGCGAGTCGGCGAAGATTATCGACCTCATCGTCGACCAATCGCCGGAGGGCCTCGAAGTATTGCGCGGCAACTCGTCGTATATCTACGATGGCAACTGGAAGCTGCAGACGGAGAACGGTGCCGACGGTTATCACGTTTCGTCCGTGCACTGGAACTACGCTGCGACCACCAACCAGCGCAAGGCGGCAGCAGCCGCTGCGGAGGGCAAGGACGACATCCGCGCCATGGATGCTGCTACTTGGGCGAAACAGGGTGGCGGATTTTATTCATTCGAAAATGGCCACCTGCTGTTGTGGACCAACTGGTCCAACCCCGAGGATCGTCCGAATTTCGAGCGGCGCGAGGAGCTTGCCGAGAAATTCGGCCAGGCCCGCGCTGACTGGATGATCCAGCGTTCGCGCAATCTGTGCCTCTATCCGAATGTATACTTGATGGATCAGTTCAGCTCGCAGATCCGCATGTATCGTCCGATCTCGGTCGATAAGACCGAGGTGACCATCTATTGCATCGCGCCGAAGGGCGAGAGCGCGGAAGCACGTACGCACCGCATCCGCCAGTACGAGGACTTCTTCAACGCCAGCGGCATGGCCACGCCCGACGATCTGGAAGAGTTCCGCTCCTGCCAGATCGGCTACATGGCTGGCAACGCCAAGTGGAACGATCTCAGCCGCGGTGCCACGCACTGGATCGATGGGCCGGATGCAGGCGCAGACGCGATCGGCCTGAAGCCTTTGCTCTCAGGCGCCAAGACCGAAGACGAGGGTTTGTTTGTCGTCCAGCACAAGTACTGGAAGGACTGCCTCGTGCGCGCCATCACCAAAGAAGGCGCCAAGTAGCGCACTAAATCCGATGACAATGAATTCCGGGCGCCGGTGGTTGCACAGCAACTGCCCTGCGCCGGGCCGAACTCTGGGAGGATCACCCGATGTCTGAGACGATGACCACGACCGCACCGTCAACCATCACCCGCCAGGCTGTCGAAGCCTTTCTCTATCGCGAGGCCCGCTACCTCGATGACAAGGAGTGGGACAGCTGGCTTGCCATGTATGCGCCCAAGATCGAATTCTGGATGCCGGCTTGGGACGATGACGACACACTCGTCGAAAACCCCCAGACCGAGATCTCGCTGATCTACTACGGCACCAAACAGGGTCTCGAGGATCGCGTGTTCCGCATCCGTACAGACCGCTCCAGCGCCACCAGCCTGCCGGTGCCGCGCACATCGCACAACATCAGCAACGTCGAGATCCTCGAGCAGGGCACCGGTGTCTGCAAGCTGCGCTTCAACTGGTTTACGCTGAACTTCCGCTACAAGACGGTCGACACCTACTTCGGCACCTCGTTCTACACTCTCGATACCTCGGGACCGGAGATGAAGATCACCAATAAGAAGGTGATCTTGAAAAACGACTACATCCACCACGTCATCGATATCTATCACATCTGAAGTCGGTCGGCACCAGAGCGGCACTGCATCGAGGAGAGCGAGACATGGGCCACAGGGTCGCATTGGCGTTCGAGGACGGCGTCACCCGCTTCATCGACTGCGGTCCGAACGAGGTCGTGGCCGACGCCGCCTATCGACTCGGTCTCAACATCCCGATGGATTGCCGCGACGGTGCGTGCGGCACCTGCAAGAGCTTCTGCGAATCCGGCACGCACACGCGCGGCAGCTACATCGAAGACGCGATGACGGAGGACGAGGTCGAGAAGGGCTACGTCCTCACTTGCCAGATGAAGGTACAGTCGGACTGCGTTATCCGCATCGCGGCATCCTCAGCGGTGTGCAAGGTCAAGGTCGAATCGTTCAAGACGCAGCTGGGCGAGGTGCGCAAACTGTCGCCATCTTCGGTCGGCTTCTCCGTGCAACTGGCGCCGGATGCGAATTTGAAGTTCCTGCCCGGACAATACATGAATGTGATCGTCCCTGGCACCACGCAATCGCGCTCCTACTCGTTCAGCTCGATGCCGAGCAACGGCTTGGTCGATTTCCTGGTTCGCAACATTCCCGGCGGCCTGATGTCCACCTATCTGACCGAACACGCGAAGACCGGCGACGCACTGACCATGACCGGACCGGTCGGCAGCTTCTACCTGCGCGACCTCAAGCGGCCGGCGCTGTTCCTGGCCGGCGGCACCGGATTGGCCCCATTCCTGGCAATGCTGGACGAGATCGAACGCACTGGATCATCGCATCCGATCCACATGATCTACGGCGTCACCAACGATGCCGATCTCGTCGAAACCGAAAAACTGCAGTCATTTGCAGCCGCCAACGCCAGCTTCACATTTGCAACGGTCGTGGCCGATGCGCAGAGCCAGCACCAGCGCAAAGGCTATGTCACCCATCATTTGCCGGACGAACTATTGAATGGTGGCGACGTCGACATCTATCTGTGTGGTCCGCCGCCGATGGTCGACGCCGTGCGCTCGTTCCTCGAAACGAAAGGCGTCAAGCCTGCCAATTTCTACTATGAAAAGTTCTCAGCATCGGAGCACGGGGTGTGAACAGAGCAAATCGCTTCGCGGGCAAGAGCTTTGTCGTCTCGGGCGCAGCTCAGGGCATCGGGCGTCAGGTCGCGAAAAATGCTGCGGCGGAAGGTGGCCGAATGACGCTGGTCGACCGTTCGCCGCTCGTCGAAGAGGTTGCAGCCGAGATCAATGGTGCGGGCGGTGAAGCCGTCGCAGTGCTTGCCGATCTTGAAACGTTCGCTGGCACGACACAGGCGCTGAAGAAGGCCGCCGCGCAATACGGAGCGATCGATATTCTCGTCAACAACGTCGGCGGCGCCATTTGGATGAAACCGTTCGAGGCATTCGAGGAAGACCAGATCGAGGCCGAGATCCGGCGTTCCCTGTTTCCCACGCTTTGGGGTTGCCGCGCTGTGTTGCCCTACATGTTGAAGCAGGGCCACGGCACGATCGTCAACGTATCGTCGATCGCCACGCGCGGCATCAATCGCATGCCGTATTCAGCTGCCAAGGGCGGCGTCAATGGTTTGACCCAGTCACTTGCATTCGAGGTGGCGGACAAGAACATTCGGGTCAATGCCGTCGCTCCCGGTGGTACCGACGCACCGCCACGCAAGATCCCACGCGGCAGCCACAAGCCCACGAAGCAGGACAAGAAGTGGATCCAACAGGTCGTCGACCAAACGGTAGAGTCGAGCCTGCTCAAGCGATACGGCACGCTTGACGAGCAGGCAGCCGCGATCCTGTTCCTTGCTTCCGATGCATCGTCCTACATCACCGGCACCATCCTGCCCGTCGGTGGCGGCGACCTCGGCTGACCTTCGCATTCGGAATTGGTTTTGAATCAAATTCGCGGGCCTGCCGGTCATCGCGGACGCTCGCCTACGGAACACTTAAGGCAAACCCCTAAATACCCCACGGGTATGAATATAGACGCAAACGATCCTGGGATTGTGCGACCGCTGCGACTAGCAATGATCATCAAAACATCGATTAAGAACCGTCCAATCAAAACCGGAGGAACTCACGTGGCATCGAAGAAATCCAACATCATTTTTACGGATCGCCGTCGCTTCTTGACCGGCGCCGCCAGCGTGACAGCCGCGGGCTTCGCGTCGCACCTGCCGATGCCAGCGCTCGCGCAAGGCGCACCGCTAAAAGTTGGCCTGATGCTGCCGTACTCGGGCACCTTCGCCAAACTCGGCAAGTTCGTCGACGACGGCTTCCGGCTCTACGTCGAGCAACAGGGCGGCAAGCTCGGCGGACGTCCGGTGACGTTCGTGCAGGTCGACGATGAGTCGAAACCAGAGGCTGCCACCGACAACATGAATCGCCTCGTCGGCCGCGAGAAGGTCGATGTCGTCGTCGGTACGGTGCATTCCGGCGTCGCCATGGCGATGGTGAAAGTAGCCCGCGATACCAACACCATGCTGATCATTCCGAACGCTGGCGCCAACGAGGCAACGGGGCCGATGTGCGCCCCGCACGTGTTCCGCACGTCGTTCTCAAACTGGCAGCCGTGCTTCCCGATGGGGAAGGTGATGTACGATGCTGGCCATCGCAATGTTGCGACCATCACATGGCGTTATGCGGCTGGAACGCAGATGGTCGATGCGTTCAAGGAGGGCTTCACGAAGGCTGGCGGCAAGATCGCCGAGGAATTGGCCGTGCCGTTCCCCGAGGTCGAGTTCCAGGCTCTGGTGACACGCATCGCCACGTTGAAGCCAGACGCCGTGTTCGCGTTCTTTGCCGGCGGTGGTGCGGTCAAGTTCGTCAAGGACTACGCGGCAGCCGGCTTGAACAAATCGATCCCGCTTTATGGTGCAGGCTTCCTGACCGACGGCACAATCCCTGCCCAAGGGGACGCTGCCAACGGTATCAAGACGACGCTGCACTACGCCGACAATCTCGACAATCCGGCCAATAAAGGATTTCTCGCAGCCTTCAAGGCCAAGACCGGTAACGATGGCGATATCTATGCGGTGCAGGGTTTCGATGGCGCTGCCCTGCTCAATGCCGGCCTCACGGCGGTCAAGGGCGATGCTGGCGCACGTGAGGCGATGATCGCCGCCATGCGCGCGGCCAAGATCGATAGCCCGCGCGGCCCGTTGAGCTTCAACAAAGCCAACAACCCGATCCAGAACATCTACCTGCGCGAAGTCAAAAACGGGCGCAACGAGTTGGTCTCAATCGCTCAGGTGGCGGTCGACGATCCCGCTCGCGGCTGCAAGCTCACTTAACTGCTGGCGCGGTGCAGCTCAACAAAGCTACGAGGATCAGTTCATGGATTTCCTGACTTTTGCGGTGCAACTGCTCAACGGTGTGCAGTACGGACTCGTCCTGTTTCTGGTCGCCAGTGGGTTGACGCTGGTGTTCGGCGTCCTCGGTGTGATCAACCTGGCGCACGGCGCATTCTATATGCTGGGCGCCTATCTCGCCTATTGGATCGCCGCCGCGACGGGTAGTTTCTGGCTGGCGCTCCTCGGCGGTGTCGCGATCGCCTTCGTAATCGGGTTGCTGCTGGAGAACGTCTTCATCCAGCGGATGTATGGCCGCGATCACCTGGCCCAGGTGCTGTTGAGCTTCGGAATGATCCTGGTGGTTGACGAGGTTCGCCAGATCCTATTCGGGAAAGACGTGCACTCGGTAGCGCCGCCACCTTGGCTATCGGGTTCGGTTCAACTCACGGAAGTGCTCTCGTATCCGGTCTATCGCCTTGCCCTTTGCGGCTTCTGCCTGGCGATGGCGGTCGGCATCTTCTATGTCATCCAGCGCACGCGGCTTGGCATGGTTATCCGCGCAGGCGCTGAGAACCGCGAGATGACACGATCGTTGGGCATTCCATTCGACATGGTCAATCGCTACGTATTCGCCGGTGGTATCGCCCTGGCCGCGCTCGGCGGCATCGTCGTCGCCCCGATTTCTACGGTATTTCCCGGCATGGGCGACAGCATGCTGATCCTGTCGTTCGTGGTCGTCGTGCTGGGCGGCATCGGCTCGGTGGCGGGTGCTGCGATCGGTGCCCTGATGATCGGCCTCACCGATACGTTCGGCAAGGTCTTCTTTCCGCAATTCTCCAGCATCTTGATCTACGTGCTGATGGCGGGCGTCCTGTTATGGCGGCCGAATGGCATTCTCGGCAGCAAGGAGGTGTAATGTGCACCACTCATCCAAGCTCCAAACTCTTGCCTTGCCGCTGGTGATAGTGCTGGCAGCCATCGCCCTGCCGTTCCTGGCGCCAACCTACTACGTGCAGTTTGCCTCCAAGATTCTGTTGATGGGCATGCTGGCGATGGCGCTCAACCTCGTCGTCGGTTTCGGCGGCATGGTGAGCTTGTGTCATGCTGCATTCTTCGGTCTTGCTGGCTACGTGCTGGCGCTGGCCTCGCCCGAAGGACAAGCGGCCTCAGTTTGGCTGACGCTGCCGCTCGCGATGATTGTTTGCGGCTTGGTGGCGATGGTCATCGGCGCGTTGTCACTTCGCACGCGCGGTATCTACTTCATCATGGTGACGCTGGCATTCGGCGAAATGCTGTTCTACCTGTTCCACGACACCAAGATCGGCGGCGGTTCGGACGGGCTTTACATCTACTACAAGCCGGAGATTGCGATCGCCGGTGTCACGCTGCTCGACCTGGACAATGTGCGGACCTTCTATCTCGTCGCCCTCGCTTGCGTACTGGCCACGGTGATCGTGCTTCGTATGTTGATCAATTCACCCTTTGGGCATGCGCTTGCCGCCGCGCGGGACAACGAACGCCGGACCAAGTCTTTGGGTTTTCCGGTCTTCAGTGTGCGGCTCGCGGCATTCGTGATCTCAGGCGTGCTTGCAAGCATCGCCGGCTATTTTTCGGCCGCCCAGTTCGGCTTCGTCGCCCCGCAACTTCTCGGCTGGCATCTATCGGCGACCATCCTTGTGATGGTGGTGCTCGGGGGCACGCGGACAGTCACCGGACCATTGATCGGTGCACTCGTCATCATCGGACTTGAAGAGGGCCTGAAGTCTTCGACCGAACACTGGAAATTGATCTACGGCTTGATCGTGATCTTCATCGTGCTCGCGATGCCAGGCGGCGTGCAGCAATTGTGGTCCATGGTGGTCGGCCGCAACAGCGGCGCACGGCCGGTCCGCGATGCATCGATCTGGAAAGGCGCATCGAGCATGCAGGGGGAGGCGGGACATGCTTGATATCGCACTCAAAGCCACGGATCTGGACAAGCGCTTCGGCGGACTTAAGGCGGTCTCGAACGTCTCGATCGATGTGCACGTCGGCGAGATCCACGCGGTCATCGGACCGAACGGCGCTGGCAAATCGACGCTGATCAACCTGCTGTCCGGCGACCTGCCCGTGACATCGGGACAGATCATGCTCGGCGACCGGGACATCACTCACCTGAGCAACGCAAAACGCGGGCTCGCTGGGGTGGGACGTTCCTATCAGAAGACCACGATCTATCAGACGTCTAGCGTGTTCGAGAATGTCAGGCTGTCGGCGCAGGCTCGCGGCGGGAGTGCGCTGCGGATGTTCGGCAACGTACGCCACGACGAGACGATCAACGGCCGTGCCGAACAGGCCCTGGGGCACACCGGATTGACGCACCGGGCACGCATGATAGCCAACCTGATGAGCCACGGCGAACAGCGCCAGCTCGAAATCGCCATGGTGCTGGCGACCGACCCGAAGGTGATCCTGCTCGACGAACCTTTGGCCGGCATGGGACAAGCCGAGGCTAAACGCATGATCGGGCTGATTGCCGGCCTGAAGAAAGGCCGTGCCATCCTGCTCGTCGAGCATGACATGGATGCGGTGTTCGCGCTCGCCGATCGACTAACGGTCATGGCCGATGGTCAAGTGATCGCCACTGGCGGCCCGGCCGAGGTACGCGCCCACCCGAAAGTGCGGCAAGCCTATCTTGGCGAACATGGAGAAGCAGCATGAGTGTCCTCCTCGATGTTGGCGGGCTGCAGAGTTTCTATGGCGTGAGCCAAGTGCTGCATGGCCTCGATTTTACGATCAAGCGTGGCGAACAAATCGCGTTGCTTGGCCGGAACGGCATGGGCAAGACGACATTTCTTCGCTCGTTGATGGGCCACGTCAGCGATCGTCGCGGCCGCATCGAATATGCCGGCGCAGACATTACCAAGGCCAAGCCGGAAGCGATCGCCCGGGCTGGCGTTGCCTACGTGCCCGAAGGCCGTGGCGTATTCGGTTCGCTTTCGGTGGTCGAGAACCTGGTGATGGCGGCGCGGGCCGGTACAGACGGCAAACGCGGCTGGACGCTCGATCGCGTGTTCGAGGTATTTCCCCGCTTGCATCAGCGCCGCACCAACGGAGGTCACCAGCTTTCTGGCGGCGAGCAGCAGATGCTGACGATCGGTCGAGCACTCATGACCAATCCCGATCTGATCCTGATCGACGAGGCAACCGAGGGCCTGGCTCCGCTGATTGCACAAGAGATTTGGCGTACGCTCGGGGTCATTCGCGCCGAGGGCATCGCCACCATCGTCGTCGACAAGGACTTCCGCAGCCTGTCGAAAATCGTCGACCGAATGGTCATGCTGTCGAAGGGTGAGTTCGTGTTTGATGGATCACCGGCGAAGTTAGCCGCAGACACTCACCTTCTCGAAACCCATTTGGGGGTTTGACTGCATGCTGCCGGAAGAAACCTCGACTCTGTAATTTCGTGCATACCAACAATATGTCCAAGACTGTATGACGGCGCCGGGTAACATGATGAGGTTAGGCTAGGAAAGGGCGGATTTCCATGTCGCCTGGCTAACTATGAGGCCGGTAGGAGTAGAGCACCGAACAGCACCTGTATGTGCAAATTTGAGTCTGTGCTACTTTCGGCGCATTATCAGACGACATTGTGCTTTCGCGGCTCTGCGTGAACGCTCCACGCCTCCATCAGCGCGCGCCGCTTTTCCAGCGCGTCGCCGCGACGGTAAGCGCGCTCGACGGCGTTACGGATCGTATGCGCTAGCGCGGATTCGGCTAGTTCGCGCGGATAGTTGGTGGCTTCGCCGCACCAGTCGCGGAAGGTGGACCGAAAACGATGAACGGTGACGTTCTGGGCCTGCATGCGTCGCAGCAGCATTTCCATTGCCATGTCAGAGAGTTTCCTGCCTTCGCGCGGGGCCGGAAACACGAATTCGCTTGTCTGAGCTTGTTTCAACTCATGCAGGATGGCGCACGCTCTGCCTGATAACGGCACCCGATGCTCGCGACCTGCCTTCATGCGTTCAGGCGGCACAGTCCACACGCGCGCCTCAAGTTCGAACTCTTGCCACGCGCACCCAGAACTTCGCCCGACCGGCCAGCGGTTAGAATTATAAATTCCAATGCCAAGGCGGCGACCGCTGGACGCTCGCGAAGACGGGCAACGAAGTTTGGGAGCACCGGCAGCGTCCTTGCGAATGGCCGCTTGCTGCGCGTTGGCGTGGATGTCGACACGGTCGCGTTGGTACGGATCATCGCACCGCTCGAGGCGCGGTGATGATCCCGGTTCCGGCGGGTGTTCGCGTTTGGCTGGCGACGGGGCATACCGACATGAGACGAGGCTTTCCAAGCCTGGCGCTAAAGGTGCAGGAAATGTTGAAGGCCGATCCGCATGGCGGTCATCTTTTTGTCTTTCGCGGCAAACGCGGTGATCTCGTGAAGATCATCTGGCACGACGGCCAGGGTGCGTGCCTGTTCTCGAAAAAGCTGGAGCGCGGGCGGTTCATCTGGCCGACGCCGACGGAAGGGGCGGTGACGATCTCGCCGGCCCAGCTTGGCTAT
>JANMNO010000130.1:0-15793 GCA_031374115.1 Hyphomicrobiaceae bacterium
CCGGAGAATGCCTGCGAAATAGCGCTTGGCTCCACCGACGGCCGTCGCATGTTCGAAAGCATCGCATCGAGCTTAATGGCGGCTTAGAAGTTTGTCATCCTCGGGACTGGACTCGGCCAAGCTCAATCTAGATCCCGGGGATCCATCGGGCGGCTAGCTCGAACGAAAATACAGGAACCCCTCCCACCGCCGCGTTCCCGGAAAGCCCGCACCAGTGGTGCGAGATGCTCGATGCTGAATGCGGGCTTGTCCGGGATCTTTACGTCTCGCGGTTATGTTCAGTGCCCGGCCGAAAGAGATAAAGATCCCGGCTCGCGCGCGGAATTGGCATCGGAGTTTCACCGATCGACCGCGGCCGCGCTTGGCCGGGAACGCGGTTGGAAGAGTTAGACAGCATCAAAGACTGCCGCGATGGGTGGACAGCCCAGCCGCCCGTGGACAAGCTACGGCATGACAGCGATCGGCGGAGCCGGGCGAAGATGCCGAACTCGCAGCCAATGACCTCAGTCGAACACACCGCTCCAAAGTTATCCCCACCTCCCAGCACCGTGTTATTCTACCCTTGTTCCGCTTCACGAGGGCGCGCTTCGAAGGCGTTCTGAGTGTGGAAGCGGGGCGGACGGTCCGGGAATTAATCCAGTGACGTACTGGAATTCTGGGAGGGCAGCGCGACCCCGTAGTGAGACCGGGGAGCCAGAAGGTCGCCGCAAGGGGACCTCGAAAACCTCACCAGCGCGTGGGTGCCCAAGGAAAATCCGTTCGAGCGGGGTGGCTCTGGGCCACCGAACTTAAAGACTGCGGAAGACCGCCGTGGACCACGGCCGCCCCGCTCTCCCTCGGTCCGACCGGGGACCAAGCTACAAAGTTGACGATAGCTCGACGCGACACAGTAGGAGTAGATACAAGCATCTTAATACTGAGCGGGTACAGCGGTGCGTAAGTGACGCGGCACTGACACTGGCAGCTCGACTGCGCAGCTCTCCGGATCGTCTGATCCGCTTGCATGGCTGAACGGAGGCGACTAATTCGAAGATCAAGAGTTGGATGGGCTCAAAAAACAAGAGGAAACACTATGCGTATTCTGATTATCGGCGGCGCCGGAATGGTTGGCCGCAAGCTTGCCGAGCGTCTCGCCAAAGATGGTCATCTGGGCAAGAAGGACGTTTCGCATCTGACATTACAGGACGTGGTCGCGGCCCAGACGCCGGCCGGTGCAAATTTTCCAGTTGAAATCGTGACCGGCGATCTTTCAGACCCGACGACGGCACCGAAACTTGTCGCCTCTAAGCCTGATGTGATTTTCCATCTAGCCGCGATCGTATCCGGTGAGGCAGAGGTCGAGTTCGACAAGGGCTACCGCATCAACATGGACGGCACGCGCTATCTGCTCGAAGCCGTACGCCATGCCGGCCATAAGCCGCGTCTTGTCTTCACCAGCTCGATCGCCGTTTTTGGCGCTCCATTCCCCGACAAGATCGGCGACGAGTTCTTCACCACACCGCTGACGTCTTACGGCACGCAAAAGGCAATCGGCGAGTTGCTATTGGCCGATTACACCCGCAAAGGTTTTCTCGACGGCGTCGGCATCCGGCTGCCCACGATTTGCGTACGACCGGGCAAGCCGAACAAGGCGGCATCCGGCTTTTTCTCGAATATCATCCGCGAACCACTTGCAGGGCTCGAAGCAAACTTGCCGGTTGCCGAGCATGTTCGACACTGGCACGCCAGCCCACGCTCTGCCGTCGGCTTTCTGATCCATGCCGCCACAATCGACACGTCCAAGATCGGCCCGCGCCGCAATCTCTCCATGCCAGGACTATCGGTGACAGTTGGCGAGCAGATCGCGGCGCTGAGCAAAATCGGCGGCAACAAGGTGGTCTCGCGCATCAAACGCGAGCTCGACCCCGCCATCGTCAAGATTGTCGACGGTTGGCCGCGTAACCTCGAAACCAAGCGAGCGGAGAGCCTTGGCTTTAAAGCAGAATCCTCGTTCGAGGAGATCATTCGCATTCACATTGACGATGAGCTCGACGGGAAGATCGCCTGATCTCAAAGGGCGCAGCTGGGACCCGATCGGTACCGAATTAACGATGAGCCTCGTGACGCTCCAATAACCTTATGAAACTTATGAGGATATGCTATGACGACAGCCTTTTAACGCTTTGCTGCGGCATTCGAACAGGTAAATGCTAATTAAACTGACGAAATACCACACGTGTTGTAACCATAAGCTGGGTCTCAACGTTGAAAGGTGTCGCTAAAATTGCCTCATCGGCGAGCACTGTTAGGCGAAGGTGAAGATAATGACATCCGATCACGCCGCGAACTGTTTGGGATCTATCTGTCATCACCGGGCGTTCAGCTAAGGTTCATCCAGAAAGTCACAACTTCCCGTCCTCTCCAATAGCCGCGCTATCTTGTCCACTCAACGAAGGTTCCCCGTGCGTTCGCGCACATCGACATTGAGGCCTTAAATGACGAATGCCACTTTCTCGGTCCAACCGGTTGCGCGGGATCTCCGTCCCGTCGCGAAGGATACGGACCCCGTCCGGGCTAGCACAAACCTTGTACGCATGATGCGATCCGCTCGCAGCCAGCCTCTTGCCGTGAACGGTGCCGCTGCCAAAGCACTGGTCGAAGAGCCGATTTTTCGTGATGTTGCCCACACGGTTTTGCCGATGGAATTCGATGGTCAGGTTCTGACCATGGACGCACACGCCTACGAGGACGACAGCGCATCCTATCAGGCGATGGCGCTGGTTTATCGTAAACCGGGGACCCAGCAAGGCGCGCCTTTTGTGCGCGTACATAGCGGTTGCGTGACGGGCGATATATTCCATTCCCTCCGTTGCGACTGCTATCAACAGCTCCAGAAGGCATTAAAAACCGTCGTCGATAGCCAGAACGGCATCATCCTGTACTTCCCTTATCATGAGGGCCGCGGCATAGGGCTGGTGGCCAAGCTCAAGGCTTACGCCGAACAGGATCGCGGACTGGACACCGTCGACGCCAACTTGGCGATCGGCGAACCTGTCGACGCGCGTGATTACGAACTAGCGGCGAAGATCCTTCGCGATTTGGACGCGATGGATATTCGTCTGCTGACGAATAACCCTTTGAAGGTCGAGGCCATGAAGGCCTATGGCATCAATGTCGTCGAGCAGGTACCGCACGTCATCGAAGCGCAGGAACATAATGAGCGCTATTTGAACACCAAGCGCGAGCGCATGGCACACACCATCTGAGTTTGCATGAGGCGGGACATGATCCCCCGCGTTTTGTTTTAGAACGGAGCCCTGCTGAGTCCACAGCAGGGCTTTGTTGCTGCTGCTGCCACTGTGGCCGCGTCAGGACTTGAACGACTTGTCCCACCATTCCTTCATCGCCGCATCATTCTTGGCCAAGAAGGCGTAATCGATATCCTTAAGGCGTTTGACTTCGTCTGCGGTGAAACCAATGCGCTTCTTGAGATCATCTGCGACAGTCGCGTTTGAAACGGTTGGATTATAAGCCATGTCGATGGCAAAATTTTCCTGTGCCTTCGCTTCCAGCATCGCATCCATATAGGCGTAGGCGCCATCCTTGTTGGGAGCGTTTTTTGGGATTGCGAAGCCCGACACATAGGCCATGACACCCTCGGACGGCGCGATGCTGTCGACCGAAATGCCGGCATTTTGCCATTGCACGCAGCGCGCCTTCCACATCAGTCCGATGCCGATTTCCTCGGACTTCAGACCCTGGGCGAATGCTTCGTTGGTCGGATAGAGCCGAGCGCCGCCCTTCTTCGCCGCCATCAGCAGCTCCTTCCCCTTGTCGAGTTCGGCCATCGAGCCGGAAGCGGCGAGTGCTGCTGCGAGCATTACAAATTGATACTGAATATCGATGAACCCGAGCTTATTGCCGTATTTCGGATCGAAGCCGTCCTTGTAGCTCACAGGAGCCGGTGTGATCAGCTTCGGATTGTAGACGACGACCTTGCCGGAATAGATGTGCCCGATACCGTAGGGATACTTCATGTCGGGCATTATGTTGGCTGCGTTCTTGAGCTTCGAATAGTCGATCGGCAGCAGCGCACCGGCCTCGTTCATCTCGTACATTTGCGCGGCTGAGAACCCCTGGATGTCAGCCGTGCCACGCGGCAGCCGTTGTTCGGCAGTCGTCTTGGTGCGGCGCACCTTGTCGTCGCCGATATCCTGGACGATCTCAAATCCCTTCGGTTTCAGGAATGGTTCGTCGACATTCTTATTGAGGAGTTTCGCATAATCACCGCCCCAGGTGCCGACGACAACGCGGCCACCAGCCTGGGCGTGTGCGCTCGATAACGGCATCAAGCCGGCGCCGGCCGCTATCGCCAGCCCCTTTATAGTGTCGCGTCTCGAAATCGCTTTGCCAGTTGTCTTCGACATGACGTATCTCCTTGAGGTTTGCAAAAATGAAAAACTCTCACACCCCGGCTGTCTCCGCGGTGCTCGCAAAAATCTTGCCGGCATCGGCCGGCCATCCAAGTTGAACCTGATCACCGATCGCTGGCACAATGCCGTCGGGGCGGTTGGCCGTCTGCACTATGACGCGGTCGGTCGCGCTCAACTTAACATGGACGTCGAGCGCCGCTCCCAAATACGATACGAACTCCACCGTGCCGCTGAAATTGTTTGCGAGCGAGTCCGCGTTAGCGCCAAGCGATAGCCGTTCTGGCCGCAGTGCCATGGACGCAGGTCCCAACCGGGCATGATCGGTGCAGCGGATTTTCAAGCCGCTGGCTGTCTCGAATATCTGCGTGCCGGTCACGCGACCTTCGAGAAACGTCGAACGTCCGACGAAATCGGCGACAAAGCGATCGACTGGGCGCTCGTACAGATCACGCTGACTTCCGACCTGACGGACGCCACCATCAGCCATCACTACCAGCCGATCGGCCATCGTCAACGCCTCCTCCTGATCGTGCGTTACCATCACCGTTGTCAGTCCGAGGCGGCGCTGCAGTTCGCGGATTTCAACGCGCACGTCCTGACGCAGCTTCGCATCGAGATTGGAAAGCGGCTCGTCCAACAACAGCACATCGGGGCGGATCGCCAGCGCACGCGCGAGGGCCACGCGCTGCTGTTGCCCACCGGATAGCTGGCGCGGATAGCGTTCACCGAGATGAGCAAGCCTGACGAGATCAAGGGCTTGCGCTACGCGCTCCGCGATGGCGGTAGACTCGACTTTGCGCATCTGAAGGCCAAACGCGACGTTATCATTGACCGTCATATGGGGAAATAGCGCATAACTTTGGAAGACGAGGCCGGCATTACGATGCCACGGCGGCAGCGCGGTGATATCGCGCGCCGCAACATATATCGCACCGCTACTCGGCGTGACGAAGCCCGCGATCATTCGAAGCGTCGTAGTCTTTCCGCAACCGGAAGGACCCAACAACACGAGAAACTCACCGTCGGAAATTTCGAGCGACACATCCCGCACAACGGCGTGATCGCCATACTTTTTCGTCAAGCGCTCGATCGTCAACTGGGCCATCGGTCAATCAAACTTTCTCATCATACGACCCGCGCCAGGCTGACGTAGCGGTCCGTGACGATCATGGCCCCGGCGATTATGGCAATCTGCACCACGGAGACGGCTGCCACCGTCGGATCGATCTTCCATTCAAGGTATTGCAGGATTGCAATCGGCAGCGTCGTGCGGCCCGGTCCAACCAGGAACAAACTCATTTCCAGATTGCCGAACGACATCACGAAGCCAAACAGCGCAGCGGCAACAATGCCGGGCCGGATCGACGGCAAAGTCACGCGCCGGAAAGTAATAAACGGTGTCGCGCCGAGGTTTTGCGCCGCCTCCTCCACGGTACGATCGAAGCCGGCCAGGCTCGCGGTCACCAGACGCACAGTCCACGGAATGACAATCAGGGTATGTCCTGCGACGAGACCGGCAAACGAGCCTAAGGCCGGCAGTCCCGTCGCCATCTCGGTTTCGATGTGAAACACGTAAATCGAGGTGCCCATGACGATCCCGGGCACGATCAATGGCAAGAGCAACAGTTGGTTGAGCGCTCCGTGGAGCGGCAACCGGCGCCGCGCCAGCATCAAGCTCGCCGGAACTGCCAACACGATACCGATCATAGTTGCCAGAACACCAACCTGCAGGCTCAACCAGAAGCCCTTCACAAAGCTCGCGTTGTCGGCGATCCTTGCAAACCATTTGAGGGTGTATCCCTCAGGCGGAAACGATGGGATTTCCTGAGCGAAGAAGGCGAGCCAGACCACGAACACGAGTGGCAACAAGATGAAAGTGAGCGCCAACGCTGCCGCAGCCCGCAGCGCCCATCGACCCAGCGGCAGCGCCCGCAGCGCTGGTTGATGAACATTGCTGGACCTAGATGCCAGCGACAGCGAGTGCGGCCCATCGGTCGTTCGGCTATGCGTCGCTTTGTTGCTCACCCGTTGGCCCCTTTTGCGCCCGCCTCAAGCGGTTAGCCAAGCTTGTTCTTGTGGAATTTGCCACTCTTGATGATCGCCGGAATGTGCTTGCCTTGTCCGGTTAACAACGAAAGATCCTTCAACGGATCTCCATCGATGAGGATCATATCGGCATAAGCGCCGGGCGCGATGATGCCGATCTGACCTTCGCGGCGCAGGAGTTTGGCCGCATGCACGCTCGCCGAGCGCAGCACTTCGATGGCTGGTAGAACGCGGCCGCGTATGACGAACTCTTCCGACTGATGGCGGTGCATTTCGCCGAGCAGGTCCGAACCATAGGCCATCGTCAGACCGCCAGCCCTCATCTTCGCCAAGGATTCCAGGCCCGCGAGCCCTACGCTATCCACCTTGGCAACCGAGACGGGCGGCAACCCGTATGCCGCGCCCTCGGTCTTCAGGTACTCGTAGGTGACGAGCGTCGGACAGGCGATGGCGCCCTTCTCGGCTGCGAACCGAGCGGTCTTCTCGGTGATGAGATTGCAATGCTCGAGCGAGTGCACACCGCACTCGACCGCACGGCGAATGGCATCGTCAGTATAAAGATGCGCTGACACATAGGTGCCAGCATTCGAGGCCTCTTCGACGACGGCAATAATTTCTTCGCGGCTAAATCCCAGAAAATGGATCGGATCGTTCGGCGAGGCAACGCCGCCGTTCGCCATGATCTTGATCAGGTGTGCGCCCTGTTTGATCTCCTCACGCGCGGCCTTGCGCACCTCGGCCACGCCATCGCAAATGCGGCCCATCGAGCCCAGACCGTGCTGGAACGACGCCGGGTCTCGCCGGTCATAACGCGTGCGCGCATCGGCGTGCCCCCCGGTTTGGGACAAAGCCTTTCCGGAAATCATCAAGCGGGGGCCGTCGATTAAACCCGTATCGACCGCCTCGACGAGGGCATACGTCGCACCGCCTACATCGCGCACCGTGGTAAAGCCGCGATCGAGCATGCCACGCATGATGCGGGCAGCCATGAAGGCGACAGTTGCCTCGGGTAGCAGCATATTGTGGCCGACGTTGACGACCCCCGCGACCACATGCACGTGCGCATCGATCAAACCCGGCATAAGTGTTCGCCTGCCGCAATCGACGACTTGGGCATTTGCAGCTTTGATCGGCTTATTCGACACCTCCTTGATCCGGTCGTCCTCAACAAGGATTTCGTGACCGCCGACCTTTTCGGTGTGGCGATTGGGATCGAGAAGTTCAAAGTTGCGCAGTAGCAGTTGGGACAAGGCGGCCTCCCGTTGGCGGATTGAAGTACTCTTAAATGCTATGTCATCAGTACGACCAGCCGTTGTCCAGCCCGGCGATAGACGGCCATCGCAGTCCGGCGGCCGGACGGGCGAGATTAGGCTGCGAAAATGGGTGCCGCCGGCAGCGTTGTTGCCGACCCCTTGCGCAATCGCGGTGCTTGTCCTAGACGAGCCCCGGTTGCCGAAGTTGTTCGCGCCGGATCGGCCACGTTCCGCGCGCACCTAGCAACAAGGCGCATTTGCCCGCACCAGCGGGCTGGGAGAGGTGGCAGAGTGGTCGATCGCACCGCACTCGAAATGCGGCATGCCTGCAAGGGCATCGGGGGTTCGAATCCCCCCCTCTCCGCCATTCAACCTATTGATATTGAATACTAAAAGGATGAAAATCTCCTTCGAAATCGCCGATAAATGGGCGGGTTTGACGCGGGGCATTTTCTCCGTTCGAGGTCAATTTCACTGAGGCCAACAACCTGGTCCGGCACCAGCCTGAACAAGAGTGATAGGTCTTGCCGCCGTGCTCCGCTTCGTGTCGGGCCGTCTGGGGTCCACTTCCATACCGCAGGATATTTAGCTCGTTGGGTTGAACTTGGATGCGCGTCGGAGCCGACCGAACGTTGCTGCCCCTGCTGATGGCGGTCGACCAGATGCCGTTTCGATCATTCCGGAGGGCCTTTCATAGTGGTCGAAGCGCGCTCGTCCAGGCGCCGCTTCACGGCCTCAACTTTTCTTGCCTCCCAGTTCGCAATCACGCCTGGTGATTGGTCAAAAACGACGAACGCATGGGCGAGTATGCCCACACCCCAGCCGAGGAATGGCCATTGCACCCACCAATCGGGGCCGGTGGTCGCGTCAATAGCGAGCAGTAAGCCAATCACCAATACGAAAACGGCGAGGTGGATATAAAATGCTTTGATGGCTGCCACTTGTCGTTTGGCGAGAGCAAGATTGGCGTTCTCGTTCATCTGGTTCACTCCATCGGCCATCGCAATTGGCACGTTTCAAACAGCATTCGGTAAAAGGATACTCGGCCAGTTCGTGAACCGCGATGAAATTCCAGGTGCGAGGGACAATCACTGATCCATCCGCGTGTCATCGGCATGCTTCGGGTACGGTGCTACTGTGGCCTGATCGGCAGGGATGCCGGAGAGTTGGCTCGCAAATCCGTGATTGACGTCGCGGTGATGGGCTTCGTCGGCGCGGACCACGAGGACGACGTCCCGCAAGGTCGCATCGTCGGCGAGCTTCCAATAGTGCTTCGCTATCGCGGGCGCTGGCACATTGGGTGAACGACCTTCGTCGATCTCCTGGAGGTACATCGTGTAGCTGATCACCGCCTCTTCCTCGAAATAGCCGACGACGCGATGCGCGGTGCGGGCCGAGACGAGGTACAGCAGGAAGAAGCCGACAAAGAAGATCCACTGCACCGAGAGAATGACCATCCGTTCGAAAAACGTCGGTTTGGCGATCTCGATGAACGTCATCAGATGCATGCGCTCATTCTCGGCTTCCTCCAACAGCGTCCTAATCCATCCTTCATCATCGATCATCCGCCGCAGACACCTGAAATGGGTCAGCATGGCGCCGACCATGCCGGGAACGGCCGCCACCGTTTCGAGCACGATGGCGCGGTGGCCATAACGCTTGGCAAAGAACGTGTCGGCGAAGAAGCGCAGAAGTTTGGTGAAACCAAGTGCAAAACGATCTGAGAAACCGTTCGGCACGTGATGAACCGGCGGATCCGCATCCGGCTCGCGCGCCCTCCCTGCACTTTTGTCGGCGAGAATTGAGTTGACCATGCTATCGGACCTTTCAAGACGTTGCGGTGGGCATCGTGGCCTGGAAGAGATCGGCGCGTTCGACGAGATTGACCATCTGAGCTGCGGCCCGAAGTGTCAGTGGGTGGTGCGTAGCGCCTGGCCTCGGCGTGATGTGGCCCGCCATTTCATGCCGCGAGGATCAGCTGCCGGTTGGACGCCCTCACGAGCAACGTGATCACCAGGTTTTCCAACGTGATCACGCGCACGCGAAGCTGCACGAGTTCGGCGTTGGTGATCGGCGGAACATCGTCTGTTCCGTCGTCCGCGATTGAACCCTCCTGTGGACCATCAGTTCCCGCTGCACCTTCATATCCCATCAGGCTACTAAGGGTAGTAAAAAAACCTGACAGGGCAGCGTGACTTCCCTGTAAGCCGTTTTCGAATTCCCTGTTACCCACACGGGAATTTTCCAGAGAACCGCCCGTAGACGACGGTTGCGAGCGAAATGAACCCGTAAGATACTCGGAATATCGCGAAAATTCACGCCTCGGAGACGGGTTCGCAAATGCCTGCCTCCACCGCCAAGTTTCAATTGTCCGGCCCGGAGACATGGGTAATAGAACGTACCTAAAACACGACTGACAACCTTATGTCCCGGCCCGCGCCCGGACTGATTTCCTAGATATGCAATCAGATCGACAACTCTAGACCATCTTTCATCGACACTCATACCGCTTGACTGCGATCAATGCGGAAATGCTTAAATGAACCGTACCGTTTTCGCCACCGCAGTTCCGATTATCGCGACGGCGACCGGAGCATTGGTTTTTGCCGATATCGTTGCATCGGGCTTCCAGAGTGAAGGGTGCCGCTTTGCGTTTGAGGGTGCCCGCTGGCGCGCAGGTGGCGAGTGGTTGCTGGTTCAGGCGGTGTTCGCGGTACCTTTCGTGCTATTGCTCGGCCTGCTGGTATCCACCATTCGCAAGCGAGAAACGTCACAGAGGCGGTCAAGTGGGTTGGCAAAATGGTGCATTGTTTTCGGGCTGACCACCATTGTCGCCTGGACGCTGCAAGGACTGTTCTTCGTGTTGACGTGTGGCTCCACGGCTGGGATCGGGGCCACACTTACGATGTTACTGCCGGTAATGCGGGTGCTCACTTCCGTATCATTCGTGGCGTTCTTAGCGTGCGTCGCCGGTGCTTATGTGATGGGTCTTCAATCTGATCGAGAAATCATCGCGGATGTCAAGGAATAGGGGACGGCCTTCGCGGAGCAAGGGTTCAAAGCATCGGATCAATGGTTTAAGCTGATCCCGTTTTGAGCCGCCAACATGGAACGAATGCCTTGAGCATTTCCTCGCCGACTGTCCCCCCGCTACCCGATCTTCGCTCTCGCGAAACGTTTCGGATCTGGACAAGAGTTGTGCTGCGCTACAGCGACCTCGACGCCATCGGGCACGTGAACAACGCGATAACACCGATGTTCTTCGAGGAGGCGCGTTGCAGCGTCATCTACCCGGTGCTGCAGGCGAACGGCCGGCGCGATCTCGACCTGGTGCTCGTCAAAACCGTGATCGATTACGTGCAGGAATTGTCCTATCCAGGCGCCGTCGACATCGGCACGCGCGTGCACCGGGTCGGCACGAAATCCCTGCATGTGGTGCATGGCGTGTTTGACGTTTCGAGTGGCGCTTGTAGTGCAACGGGAGAATGCATCCTCGTTATCTTCGACCAGAAGAACCGCGCTTCCATTGCGCCGCCCGAAGATGTGCGAGTTCGTCTGCAGGCTATGGGTTGAGTGCGCGATGAGACGAACGATCGTCGTGTCACTTGCAATGCTGCTGGTGGTCAGTGTGGCTGCTATTGTGATCGCTGGGTCGTCAACGGCCGGTCATACCGGCCTGCATATCGGCTGCAATCATCACGACCATGGCCCTTCGCGGACAGCGGGTGAAGGCAGGCGATTGCTGGATGCCCGTGCCCTTGCCCGGCAGGGCCGGCCGGTTGACGAGGCCGAGCACTAAGATTTGCCGGCGCTCACATAAAGCCGTGTCGCGAATGGCCCGAGGGGTTCTACCAGCTAACACGGTCAGGCCGGCGTTCGCGCGGTTCAATTGAGGATCACGCTGTTTTTTGAGAAGGTAATGGTGATCCGCAGGCCACGTTTCGGATCGCTCACCATGCCAAGCTCGGCACCGTGTGCGTTGACGAGTTCGCGCACAAGCGGCAAGCCAATGCCCGAGCCACTGCTATCAACGTTAGATGCGGTTGCCGATGCGAACTTAGAGCGGACGGTAGTCGGGGTCGCAAGAATGCGCGCGATCTCGGATTGGCTTATTCCCGTGCCGGTATCGCTCACTTCCAATAGAACCTTTCGATCAGCGGTGAGCCGCGTCGAAATCCTGATCAGCCCGCCGTGCGGCGTGTAACGCAAGGCGTTTGACAGCACGTTGAATATCATCTGTCGGATAGCGCGCCCATTCGCCAGGATGAGCGGTATCGATTGGCCAAAGTCGGTATCGATTTCCACACCAGCGCGGGAAGCGATCGGCTGCATCGCCAGACCGCAACTTCGCGCGATTGCATTGAGATCGACCTCGTCAAAATCGAGATGACGGCGGCCGTTCGCGACGGTATCGCGCTCGCCCTCCACCATCGCATGGACCAAATCCAGCGTATGCCGCGCGCTTTCGTGGATATCTGCCGCGTACGCCTTGTAGCGCGAGTTGCCCATAGCACCGAGACGCTCGTCCCGCATGATTTCGGCCAGCGATACGATCGCGCTCAAGGGTGTCCGCAATTCATGAGCAAGGGTCGCGAGTGCCGATGGTGTGCTCGATCGACTGCGACGCGCCTTGCGATTTTCGGCCTGATGGGAGGTATTGCGCACTGGCTGGGGCCCACTCGATAGCTCGGTGTCAAAGGGAAACACGAGTTGCTCGAAATTCAGGGGTGGCGGAACCGGGATCAATGACGCTTGGACCAAGCTTGCAGGATCGACGCCGTACGTGTCTGGGTCCGCCGCATTTGTTTGCCAGGCCGCAGGAGTTACGTCTTCTAAAGGCTGCCGGATCGCTTTGCTTCCCGCGCTTATCCGCCGCGCAATTTCGCGCAACGTCGCAAGGTCGTCTTGAGGCGCAGATGGCAATGAAACGGGCTCTGCTACGTTCGCTGCACCCGGCGGCCCGATAACGATCATAACGAGGGCGCGATCGTCATACCGCACCGTTTCTAGGCGACCGGATATTGGCTTGGGGCCAGAGGGGGTCCAAAAAAGTATGGTGTCATCGCGCGGATCCGTATTCAGCCCGAGCGCTGCCTGAGCCTTTATTCGTTCCCAGCCGGGCATCGAGACGTCGAGGTCGAGCGCTCGCAGCTCACCGATGCCCAGGTAGGCCGCGCCAGCCGCATTGCTGCTGACAAGCCGGTGTGCGACCGGATCGACGATGAGCACAGGTTCGCGTTGCCCGGCGAGCCACGCCTCTCCGGTTAGCGCAGCGGTCTCCGCATGGTCGCGGTCACAGGGCGTGGTGACGTTCACACTCACAAGCTGTCCGGTTAGCTTAACTCTCTAAAACATCAATACTATTACCGATGGCTTCTTGGCGAGAGCAATGGTAGTTTGACCCACCATTGAAGCTGCTGGCCGCAAGGGCATGATATGCTATGCTGCCCTTCGGATCGTCTTCAGACGGGCGGCGGATCTATTTATTCACCAGGAGCCTTAATCATGGATTTCAAGCCTCAAATGCCGCAAATGCCGCCAATGGAAATTCCCGAGCCAGTGCGCCAATTGGCTGAGCGCAATGTCGAACAAAGCCGCTCGGCCTACATGCAGTTCGTCGAAATGGCCAGGCGCGCTCAGGACATGGTCACCAAGTCGTCCGGCACGATGACACAAACGGCGATCGACATTCAGACCAAGGCCATGCGGTTCGCGGAACAGAACGTCGATGCAGGGTTCACGCTCGCCACTGAATTGGCCAAGGCGCGTGACATGAAAGAATACTTCGAGATCCAGCAAAAGCACGCGCAGCGTCAGATGCAAGCCTACGCTACCCAAGCGCAGGAACTTAGCCGACTGATGACGGAAGCCGCTCAAAAGGTTCAGCCAAAAGGTTGAATTCGGTGCCGCTATTTGCCAAGCGCCCGTTCAATGGGGTCGGCTGTGCGCATTTTGCTTGACGGCGGCGGGGTGTTTGTCGTTGTAAACAATCCCACGGGGAGCGCTCGCGTGACGTTGCGGGCAATCTTTTCAGAGCCGCTGTAGCTCAGTTGGTTAGAGCACTAGATTGTGGATCTAGGGGTCCCCCGTTCAAGCCGGGGCAGCGGTACCAATAAAACGGCAACCAATTCAAGAGTTTGGAATGAGAACAAATGTTCTCATTGACCTCGTTCTGACTCTCGCATCCGGGGTTCATTCTGACTCTCGTTCCGGACGTGTTCTAATTCCAGCACCCATGCCCGTCGTTTCCGGGCAGCGGCGAGGCGCTGGGTGTCAGTCTTCTTGACATAGCCGCGAGCGGCATCTGGGGTGCGGTGCCCCGACAAGCTCATGACGCCCTGCTCGGTCAATTCGGCATCACCAAGTTCGGTCATCCCGCCGTGACGGCACGCAGTCATGGTAATGTGTTCAGCAAGGCCTGCCCGCCGTCTCGCCTCGCGAACGATGCGTTTGGCATACGAGAACGAGTAGGGTCTTGGCGCGCCACGCACGCCAAGAGTGGTAACGACCGGGATTGCGATCTTGGCGAGGTTGCCAAGGAAGTCTTCGATTTCCGGATAGAAGCGTTCACCGGCCGCCTCCAGCGGATGCCAGACGATTTCTCCCGTCTTGTGATGGACGATCCGGACATGGTTCGGCCGCTCGGTTGGCCGGTAGTCCGACCATCGCAAATGGCCTGCCAATACATTCTCTGGGCGCTGCAGCCATTCGAAGCAGACGAGGGGCACGATTGCCAGGTGAGGGTGACCGTAGTCACGAATGGCCGCGCTGAGGGCAAAGGCCTCGGCTCGGCTGGCGTGCTGGATCGTGGCTGTGGAACGGAACCGGGTGAGTCCAACGAACGGGTTCGACGATACGAATTGATGCGGATGCGTCCGCTGCACTACCGTCCAGGCCTTCTTGGAAATATCAATCGTGTGATTTGCGCGGCGAAGCTTGGTTCCGCCTTTACCACCGCGAAGTGTCTCGTAGATTTTGTCGACGGCGGACGGGGTGATTGATCTGGCAGACAATGTTCCAAGTCGATCGCCGGTTCTGGTCTCAATATCGGCCAATAGCTTCAACTGATAGCGATAGCTTGGCTTGGTGCGTTCCTTGAGTTTTTCGAATGCGGGAGATCGGCAATACGATTCCAACCACCAGTCGACTGTGCCGAACCGCCGTGACGCCTCCGGTGAGCGGTCGGCTTGGCGTCCCTCGCGCCAGGCGTCGAGATGGGCATTGAGATGGCCGGCTCGCGCAATCGCGGCACCGTAGTCGACACCCAGCGCCTCCCGATGCAATGAGAAGCCCTTTGCGATATCGCCGTTTCGAGCATTCCAGTAGTAGGCGGCTTGGCCATTTCCCAGCCGCTTGGCGATCATGTAGCGGGGCCAGCCTGCCGGCTTCACAAGACGTCGGCGGCGTCGCGGACGTTCGACGGTCGCTGCGACGCCCGATCGATCGCTGAGTCGAGATCCTCCTTCAGCCATCGTTCACCCTTTCCGACCAATCTAATGGGTACCGGCCATAGTGTACCCACTGCACGCCGGAATGCATCAACGGATCGCTCGTCAACGTAGGCGGCAGCCGTTGCTGCCCGCATCAGTCGTGGCCACGCTCCGGGATTGTGCGTCGGGTGCAACATGGCTGACGATACCTAAGCCTCCCGATCAGAAGGCGCGGCGTTGATCGTCACCACCGGTGCCCGCCCCAACTTTCGCTCAACGGCAATGAGGCCTGCACCCGCGAGCCAATCGAGGCCTCGATATTTGCTGTTGCGATCGAGTCCGAAGAGTCGACCGGTGACGTTCGACAGCGGCACGACGGCAGCCTTGCGCAGTCCCGCTTCGAACCAAAGTGCAACGCCAACATGGAGCGCCTTGCCGGGCAGCTGTGCTGCGACGGTAAGCCAGTCGAGCGGGATAGGACCGCGAAGAAATCTTTCGCCTCTCGAGGCGCGCGGTGTTATTTGTCGCGACGATATTGATCTACTGGTTGGAGAGTTCTTGAGGCTTAGGCGGCCGAGATCAATCGGAGGCAATGGAGCTATCCTCCTTAGATACATATAATAATACTGTACGGGGGTTCACCGGCAAGCAG
>JANMNO010000143.1:0-12856 GCA_031374115.1 Hyphomicrobiaceae bacterium
TCCGGTACTGGACGGTGGTCACTTGGCTTTCTACGCGATCGAGGCATTGCGCGGTAAGCCACTGAGCGAGGCCACCCAGGAAATGGCGTTCAGGGTTGGCTTCGGTTTGATCATGGCGCTCATGCTGTTCGCCTTCTGGAACGACCGCTTCATCCTCTTGGGTTGGCTACCGGGAATGGGGTGAAAATAAATCGGCGAGAATGTCTGAAAGCCCGGTAGAATCGAGGGTTGTGAAGCATTCTTGCCACTTCCAATAGCGTTGCTGAATCGTTAAAGCTGCGACAGCTCAAGGAGTGTGTTTGGTTGAGTCTGTAGGGGACAGATTTGGTTGGACTGTGCATTGCGGGGCTATGTGAGGATTTCTGGTGCCGACAGGAATCATCGCCTTTATGGGGGATTTCGGTAAAATTGAAGGGCAGACGCAGGTATGCCTCACTATAAGTCACTGGTCATGCACGCGATGCGCGCCGTTGCGTTTATTGCTGCAGCGATCCCATTTTTCTGTGCATTCGATGTCGCGACCGGCACCTCGTTTGTGTCGTCGCAGGCCGTTGCGCAAGGTGTGGTCCGGGATATCCGCGTCGTTGGCAATCGCCGCGTCGAGCCGGAGACCGTGCGCTCCTACCTCCAGTTCTCGGTGGGCGATGCCTACGATGCTGGCAAGGTCGATCGCTCGTTGAAGGCGCTGTTCCAAACGGGTCTGTTCGCTGACGTTCGCATCGATCGCGAGTCGAGCGGCGTGGTGATTACCGTGGTTGAAAACCCGGTCATCAGTCAGGTTGCCTTCGAAGGTAACAGCGAGGTCGACACCCCCACCCTCACGACCGAAGTGCAACTGAAGCCGCGCTCGGTCTATACGCGCGCTAGGGCGCTAGCCGACGCGCAGCGCATCCTCGATGTCTATCGCCGCCAAGGCCGCTTCGCAGCTTCCGTCGAACCCAAGCTGATCGAGCTCGATCAGAACCGGGTTAATCTCGTGTTCGAGATCAACGAAGGTGCTGCAACCAAGGTCCAAAAAATCACATTCGTCGGCAATCGCGCGTTCTCCGATTCGCAGTTGCGTGACATCATCTCCACCACGCAGTCGGGCTGGTTCGACTTCCTGAAGGGAACCAACGTCTACGATCCCGACCGTTCGAACCTCGATAAGGAACTGCTGCGCCAGTACTACCTCAAGAACGGCTATGCCGACGTTCGGGTGATCACCGGTAACGCAGAGTTGGATCGTGGCGGCTCTGGCTTCTTTGTCACCTACACGATCGATGAGGGCGAGCTCTACACCTTCGGCGACGTGCGGATCGAGAGTGCCTTGCCGTCGATCCAACCCGAAAATTTCAGGGGCGATCTACTGACCACCTCGGGCCAGATCTACAACGCGAGTTACATCGACAAGTCGATTGAAAAGCTGACGCTGCAGGTGTCGGAGCAGGGCTTCCCGTTCGCCCGCGTTCGCCCTCGCGCCGATCGTAACGAAGCGTCGCGCACGATCAGTCTCACCTACACAATCGATGAAGGCCAACGCGTCTATATCGAACGCATCAACGTGATTGGCAACCTGCGCACCAAGGATCACGTGATCCGCCGTGAATTCCGCTTGGTTGAGGGTGATGCGTTCAATCCGCTGATGGTCGAAGCCGCGAAGAAGCGTCTGCAAGGCCTCGGCTTCTTCAAATCGGTCGAAGTCAAGCGCCGCGCCGGTGCTGCTGCCGATCGCGTCGCTCTCGATGTCGAGTTGGTCGAACAGCCAACCGGCGAGCTGTCGTTCGGTGCGGGTTACTCGACGAGTGAGGGCGTCATCGGCGACGTCAGCGTTACCGAGCGCAACCTGCTGGGCAACGGACAGTTCTTGCGACTGAAGTTGTCGGGCTCGCTCGACCGCTTCCAGATCGACTTGAGCTTCACCGAGCCACGCTTCCTTGATCGCAACTTGGCCGCCGGCTTCGATCTCTTCTACAAGGATGTGAACGCGGTTTCGACCTCGTCCTACAAGAGCCGGAAAGAGGGTGGCAGCTTGCGACTCGGCTTCCCGATCTCGGAAAATATCTGGCTCAACACCAATTACACGCTGTCGCATGACGACCTCTACTACGTCGACCCGGCGACAGCGTCGCGTGCCGTGCTCGAAGCGAAAGGTGCTGCTCTCACATCGGCCATCGGTACGGCAATTACCTACGACACGCGTAATCATCCGAAGAACCCCAATCGCGGCATTTACGTGCAGGTCGGCGCCGACTTCGCCGGTGTCGGTGGTGACGTGCAGTACGTTCGCCTGCAGGGTGAGGGACGTGGTTATTACCCGATCACCGAAAAGATCACGTTTGTTGGCCGCGTCGTTGGTGGTCAGATCGAAGGTTGGGGTGGCCAAGACGTTCGCTTGCTCGATCTTTATTACAAAGGCGGCGAGACGATCCGCGGTTTCGACAAGTCCGGCATCGGCCCGCGTGACACCATTACGACGGACGCACTTGGCGGCAAGACCTTCTGGGCGTCGACCGCTGAAATTCGCTTTCCCCTGCCCTTCATCCCCGACGAACTTGGAATGTCGGGCGCTGTGTTTGCTGACGCAGGTTCCGTGTTCGGAGCTGGCAAGCTGGCAACGAGCTTGAATAACGCTAACAATGCCTGCGTGACGAGACTACGGGCGCAGGGCGTCTGCCTCGTCGACAGCGACATCATCCGCACGTCGATCGGTGCCGGCATCTTGTGGAACTCGCCACTTGGACCGCTGCGCCTCGATTATGCCTACGCCCTGACCAAGGACGACTTCGACAAGACCCAGATGATCCGCTTCGGCGCGTCGACAAAGTTCTGATCATCCGGGTGTAATGACCTGAGATACGACAAGGGGTGAGCCGCTGGCTTGCCCCTTTTCGTTTGCGATTAGTGCGCCCGATCTGATTAATGGGCCCCCAGGCCCCAATGAGTAGGAATAGGCGCAGGCGGTGATAATGGAGCATCCAGGTTTTTACGATCGTGCCGGACCGTTTGCGCTGTCAGTCGTCGCCAAGGCAGCCGCAGCAGAGATGCCGGGCGGGGCCGATGCAAATCGCATGATCGAGGATGTGCGTCCCCTGAGCGAGGCTGGTCCGTCTCACCTGAGCTTCCTCGACAACAAGAAATACTTGAGCCAACTTGCTGGATCGACCGCCGGCGCCTGTCTCGTCGAGCCGGCGTTCGCCGGGCGCGTCGGGGCGGACACGATCGGCCTAGTGACGAGAGCGCCTTATCGCGGCTTTGCCCTGGCGCTTGCGCTGTTCTATCCGCAGGCGATGCGACCGCTGGTTTGCGGTCCGCTCGCGCGCCAAGCGGTCGACCCCTCGGCGATCTTGGAAGACGGCGTGACGATCGAGCCAGGTGCCATCGTCGGCCCGCAGGCGATGATCGGCCGTGGCACGATCGTCGCTGCCGGCGCTGTCGTCGGCTACCGGTGCACGATCGGCCGCGACTGTTTCATCGGCCCCACCGCGACCATCACCCACGCGATGATTGGCGATCGCGTCATTCTCCATGCGGGCGTGCGCATCGGCCAGGATGGTTTCGGCTTCGCGATGGGTTCGGGCGGTCATCTGAAGGTGCCGCAGATCGGCCGCGTCATCATCCAGGACGATGTTGAGATCGGCGCCAATTCCGCGGTCGATCGAGGCGCTCTTAAGGATACTGTGATCGGCGAAGGCACCAAAATTGATAATTTGGTACAGATCGGGCACAATGTGATCATTGGACGACACTGCGTGATCGTTGGCCAGTGCGGCATTGCCGGTTCGGCGGTGCTCGATGACTTTGTCGTCATGGGTGGACAGGCGGGCGTTGCCGGCCACATCAAGGTCGGCGTTGGCGCACGAATTGCAGGCGCCAGTCACGCCAAAGACGATGTGCCCGCTGGATCGCGCATGATTGGCACGCCCGCAAAGACACTGCGGGAGTGGGCGAAGCAAGAACTGAGGCTGAAGCGCTTGCTCTCGCGGGCGCCCGTTCCAGGTACTGACTTCGAGAGTTGATTATCGAGATGATGGATAAAGCATGAGCGATACGATGAATGATTCCGGATCCGCCCCCAAGCTTGCTACGGCTGACATCAATCGCCTGATGAAGCTGTTGCCGCACCGGTACCCGTTCCTGCTGGTCGACCGCATGTATGACATGGATCGCGATTTGACGGCGGTCGGCATCAAGAACGTGACGATAAACGACCCGTTCTTCCAGGGCCACTTTCCAGGCTTCCCCGTGATGCCAGGCGTTCTCATCATCGAAGGCCTAGCGCAAACGGCCGGCGCGCTGTGCGTGCACAGTCTCGGTGATACCTACAAGCCTCAGCGCGTGTATTTCATGGCGATCGACAATGCAAAGTTTCGTAAACCAGTATTTCCTGGCGACCAACTGCACTACCATGTCCGCAAGATCCGCAGCCGCGGTCGTGCCTGGCGCTTTTTTGGCGAGGCGAAAGTTAACGGCGTGATCGTAGCGGAAGCTGAGATCACCGCCATGATCGTGGACGAAGATGCCCAGACAGGTACCAGCGGTTGACCGCCGCATACACCCCAGTTCAATAGTCGAGGACGGTGCCAAGATTGGTGCCGATGTAAAGATCGGGCCATTTTGTAGTGTCGGTGCGCACGTCGAGTTGGGTGATGGCTGTGAACTGTTGAGCCACGTCGCCGTTGCGGGCCAGACCAAGATTGGCGCGCGCACGCGGATTTTCCCGTTCGCCTCGATCGGTCATCAGCCGCAGGATCTGAAATTCAAGGGCGAGCCGTGCTCGCTGACCGTCGGCGCCGATTGCACGATCCGGGAAGGCGTCACGATGAATCCCGGCACGGCCGGCGGCGGTTCCGTCACGACGGTGGGCGATGCGTGCGCGTTTCTCGCTAACAGTCACGTGGGCCACGACTGCCGCGTCGGCAACAACGTGATCTTTTCCAACAACGTCATGCTGGCGGGCCATTGCGTCGTTGGCGACTACGCGATCATCGGCGGCGGTGCCGCAGTCATCCAGTTCGCCCGTGTTGGCGCCCATTCTTTTCTTGGCGGCATGTCAGCGCTGGAAAATGACCTGATCCCATACGGCATGGCGGTCGGCAATCGCGCTTATCTTTCGGGGCTCAACATCATCGGCTTGCAGCGCCGGGGTTTTGCGCGCGCCGATATCCACAGTCTGCGCCGCGCCTATCGCCTGATGTTTGCGAACGAGGGAACACTGCTGGAGCGCGTCGAGGATGTCGCGACCGAATTCGGCGACCACCCGATCGTCCAGGAAATCGTCGCGTTCATTCGAGCCGGCGGCAAGCGGTCCGTATGCACGCCGCGCGATGGACATGACAACTGAGCAGGTGGCGACCGCACCATCCAAGTCGCCGCTCGGCATCCTGGCTGGTGGCGGCGGACTACCCGAGCAGATCGCCGAAAGTGCTGTTGCACGTGGCCGCGCTGTTCACATCGTCGCAATCGAAGGTGAAGCTGGCTCCGGCATCGAGCGCTTTCCCCACACCTGGGTCAACTGGGGCAGCATCGGGCGCATGTCCGCGAGCCTCAATGCCGCCGGCTGCCGCGACTTGATCATCGTCGGCAGCGTAACTAGGCCCGATCCACGAAAGGTGCGGCCCGACCTCGGATTGATCAAGGCGATCCCGACCATCATCCGGCTACTGGGAGGCGGCGACGATCACGTACTGCGCAACGTCGTGCGATTTTTCGAAGCGCAAGGGTTCGACGTGAAAGGCGTCGCCGATGTGGCGCCGGAGTTGCTGGTCGCGAAAGGCACGCTTGGACGCGTATCGCCTGCACCTGCGCTCACTGCCGATGCCGACCGCGCATTCGCCGTCGTCGACGCGTTAGGCTTTGCCGATGTCGGCCAAGGTGTCATCATCCGCGATGGACGCATTCTTGCCATCGAGGCGGCAGAGGGCACTGATCGCATGCTCGCGCGGCTTGATCCAAATGCTGCAACTGCAGGCGCGATACTGGTCAAGCGTCCGAAGCCCAGGCAGGAGCTTCGCGTCGATATGCCGGTGATTGGACCTCGCACGGTCGATCTTGCCGCGCAGATGGGTTTGGCCGGCATCGCGGTCGAGGCCGGTCGCGTGCTCGTCGCCGAGCGGGCGCAGGTCATCGAGGCGGCGGATCGAAGCGGTCTCTTCGTCGTCGGCTTGGAAACCCGTCCGAGCCGTGGCGTCATGCGGGCGACGCAAGCGTTCTCGCTCGCCAACCGCGTGATGCCGAAAAATCGCGTACAGCGCGATGTCTCGCGGGCCGCTGCGGCGATGGCGGCATTGGCCGAGTTCGTTGCGAGTGCCGGCGTCGTGGTGGTGCGCGGTCATGTGATCGCCATCGAGGCCGGCGAAGGGATCCAGGCGATGTTTACGCGGGTGAAAACGCTGCGTCAGTGGGGCGCGACCGCGCGATCGAAACGGCGGGGAGTTCTCGCCGTTTCGGCTGGTGGTATCGAGGCGGCAGGGATCGATGCAATCGTTGCGAGCGCTGCCGAAGCAGGGCTTGCCGGGATCGTGCTACCGGGCGGGATCGGACACGAAGCCGCCGATCGCGCGGGGCCGATTGCCGAAGCGCTCGGGCTCTCGGTGAGCGAAGCCAAGGGCGAATGGCAGGGATACTGCCGATGAGCGATCCCCGCCAACAGCGCCTGCTCAAAGTGTTCCTGATCGCCGGCGAGCATTCGGGCGATGCGCTCGGCGCAAAACTGATGTCGGCATTGAACGCACAATTGCCGGGCCAGATCGCGTATCGCGGTGTCGGCGCCGAGGGCATGGCGCGCGAAGGTCTGCGCTCGCTCTATCCGATGGCCGATGTCGCGGTGATGGGGCCGCTGTCTATTCTGCCGCGATTGCCGCGCATCTTGTCGCGTGCCTACGCGACCGTCGATGCGGCACTGGATTTCAAACCGGACGCGGTCGTCATCATCGACGCGCCGGAATTCACGCATCCGATCGCCAAGCGCATTCGCAAGCGCATCCCGGCCGTGCCGATCATCGACTACGTCTCGCCGAGCGTGTGGGCGTGGCGGCCTGGCCGGGCGCGGCGCATGCGTGGCTACATCGACCATGTGATGGCGCTGCTGCCGTTCGAGCCTCAGGTGCACGAGCGGCTTGGTGGCCCGCCTTGCACCTATACCGGCCACCCGATGGTCGAGCGGTTATCGTGGATCGACGCGCTCGATCCGGCGCCGCTGGCAGCCAAACTTGCCCTCAATCCGAACGAGCCGCTGCTGGTGGTTCTGCCCGGAAGTCGCGTCTCCGAGGTCGGCCGGTTGATGCAACCGTTCGGCGATTGCATAGCGCAGTTGAAGGCTATGGGGCGGTTCCCGCGCGTTGTCATCCCGGCGATGGCGCACGTACGCGAAAAAATCGAGACGGCAAGCCGGGCTTGGGCCATTCAGCCGACGATACTCGATGGCGAGGAAGATAAATTTCGAGCCTTCAAGCTGGCGCATGCCGCACTCGCCGCATCGGGCACGGTGACACTCGAACTCGGCCTTGCCCGCTTGCCGATGGTGGTCGGCTACATCGTCGATCCGCTGGCCGCTCCGCTGAAATTTCTGGTCAACGTGCCCTCGATCGTGCTGGCCAATCTCGTCGCCGGCGAAAACGCCTTTCCAGAGTTCGTTCAAAAAGAATGCAACGGGCAACGGCTCGCCTCGGCACTCGCGCCCTTGTTGTCGGACACGAGCGCGCGCCAAGCTCAGTTGCGGGCCCTGGCTGACATACCGGCACGCATGCGATTGGTGACGGGCACCCCCAGTGAAGCTGCGGCGGAAATCGTGTTGCGCTATGCGCGGCAACGCAACCGGGTCTAACTTCCAACGTCAACAGCTGCACCGGATCGTGCACTCCGCAACAGCGCTGCCAGCGTCAAAGCGATGTCGATCGATTCCTGTTCGGTGGCGCCAGTCCAGTGCTTGGGGCCACCGGACACGAGACGCGCGAATGACTCCGCTTCGGCGAGGAAGCCATTGCCGCCCGCGACTTTAATCGTTTCGATCGCATCGGTGACCATGATGCCGCGACGCAGGTAAACGACCGGCTCGCCGCCGATCGGCGGGTGGTTGAGATAGGTCACGTCGATCGATCCGGCATCGCCCGCGATCTGCGCCGCCCGATGGTATCCGGTTGCGAAGCTCGATGTGATCTGGGCGATCAGCCCGCTGTCGTACTCCATGGTTGCGGCGAGCGTCTTGTCAACACCGGACTCGGACCACCGAGCGATCGCGTGCACCCGAGACGGCCGCTCGCCGGCAATCGCGCGCACGAAGCTCACAGGATAACTGCCCGCATCCATCAACGAGCCGCCGCCCAGGTCGGGCATCAGGCGAATGTTGGCCGGGTCAGAAAAGAAAACGCCGAAGCTAGCGCGGATCAGTTGCGGCTTTCCGATTGCTCCGCTTTTGACCAGCTCCCGCACCTTCAGCGTTTGCGGTTGCGCCAGGTACGGATAGGCTTCCACGAGATGCAGGCCGCTGCGGCGGGCAGCGTCGAACATGGACTTCGCCTCTGCCCCGCTCATCGCGAGCGGTTTCTCGCACAGTACATGTTTGCCTGCTTCGACGGCCTTGATGGACCACTGTGCATGCAGACTGTTGGGCAGGGGATTGTAGATCGCGTCGATATTGGGGTCGGCCAGAAGTGCCTCGTATGATGAAAACGTCCGTGCGATCGAGAGATCCTTTGCAAATGCCACGGCCTTGGCTGCTTCCCGGCTGGCTACTGCCGTTACCGCCACGAGGTGTGATGGCGCGACCGCCGTGCAGAACGCGCGAGCAATTTTAGCTGCTCCCAAAATGCCGATGCGTAATGGCTTGCCGGTGCCCGTCATGGCGCGCTCCTGCCCCTGCGGGCGTCAGGTTCCAATCGTCAGGATTGTTTCTCGTCGATCAGGCGCGCAACACGGCGCAGTGCCAGGGTGTAGCCTTGGGTGCCGAATCCGGCGATGACGCCATCGGCCCGCAGCGACACATACGAATGGTGGCGGAACGCTTCCCGTTTATAAACATTGGAGATGTGCACTTCGACGACGGGCGGCTCAAACGTATTCAGTGCATCGAGGATTGCTACCGAGGTATGCGTGAATGCGGCGGGATTGATGACAATACCACCGGCGGTTTCCCGCGCCTCGTGGATCCAATCGATGATCTCATACTCACGGTTGCTTTGATGAAATTTGACCTCGACTTTCAGCTCCGAAGCCAAGGCGCGGCACTCTTGTTCGACATCGGCCAAGGTCTCGTATCCGTAGATGTGCGGCTGACGCTTGCCAAGGAGATTGAGGTTGGGCCCGTTTAGTATGTACACGAGACGGCTCATTTGAACTCCTTCACGCCGGATCTGCATCGCCGCATCACCGTCATATCTCCCAAAATTCGCAGAGCGGCAACAACGATCCTTCGCATGCACGGTCACTCGATCGATGTGGGGCGATCGAAGAGCACGGTCGTTTGAACGGGAGTTGATTGGACGGGGGCACGAAATCGTTAGCTTAGTAAGTTCACGTGACGCTGGAATTCGATTGGAGATTGAACGTTGTCGATTACGGCGGCAGTTGCCGACAAATTTACCGGCCGGCTCAAACCGGAACCGTTGCCGCAGCGTGTGCAAACCATAATCCGTGAGCGTGAAGAGGAGAGCGAACGGCTGATCGGGTGGGTGCAGCTTGGCCTCGTCGTCACGTTCGGTGCGCTATTTTTCCTGGCACCCCGGCCGGCCGACGCTGGCATGACGATGGCCGAGCCCGTGCCGATCGCGCTCACCGTTTATGCGCTGTTCACGATGGCGCGGCTGGCGCTCGCCTACATGGGTCGCGTGCCGTGGTGGCTTCTGGTCATCTCGATTCTGATCGATATTTCGTTGTTGATGATGCTGATCTGGTACTTCCATATCGACTATGGGCAGCCGGCTGCGTTTTCGCTGAAAGTGCCAACCTTCATCTACGTGTTCGTTTTCATTGCGTTGCGCGGACTGCGCTTCGACTATCGCTACGTCTTGCTGACCGGCGCGTCGGTCGCAGTGGGCTGGGCAGTGATGGTATGGGCTGCGATCCGCGTCGATGGCGCCGCGGTCATCACCAAAAATTTTGGCACTTATCTCACGAGCAACCGCATTCTGATCGGCGCTGAGTTCGACAAGATCCTGACAGTGCTCTTGGTTACTTGCCTGCTTGCGATTGGTGTCAAGCGTGCCCAGGCGATGCTGGTGTTGGCGACCCGCGAGGAGGCGGCCGGCCGTGAAATCCGGCGATTTCTATCGGATGGCGTCGCCGAGGCGATCACCAGTTCCGACGAACTGGTGGAAGCGGGTGCGGCCGTCGAGCGCGACGCTGCAATCGTCATGCTGGATATTCGGGGCTTCACGCGATTGGTTGCGCTGATGCCGCCGCGTCATGCGGTCGACATCTTGACGAGTTTTCACGCGCGCATCGTTCCTCTCGTGCAGAAGCACAAGGGCGTCATCGACAAGTTTCTGGGCGATGGCGTGATGGTGACGTTCGGGGCCGTCACGGCGTCGACGACAGCGGCCGCCGACGCAGTGCGTGCGCTTGACGAGATCATGCATGAGGCGACCCGGTGGCGGCAAAATCTGCTCGATGAAAACAATGAACTGTCGCTGGATGTAAACGGTGCTGCGGCCGCGGGTGCGGTCGTATTCGCGACACTGGGCAACGGCGATCGCCTGGAGCTGACCGTGATCGGCGATGCCGTCAATCTCGCAGCCAAACTTGAAAAGCACAACAAGAGCGCGGGTACGCGAGCGTTGACCACGCGCGCGACCTTCGAGTTGGCCAAAAAGCAAGGCTACGTTGGCGCCGGCGCACCCAAGATCATCGAGGCAGCGACCGTTCCTGGTGTCCCTGAACCGATCGACTTAGTGGTGCGCGGTTAGCCGGCGCACCTCAAGCCTTCGGCAGTGTGACAGTTTCGAAGTCCGCCGGAAGTACGATTTCGAGGACTTCGCAGTCGTCCGAATAGTCGTGCACCATGTGATGAATGCCGGGTGGCTGGATCCAGCAGCTGCCGGCCTTCATCGTGTGCACACCGTGGCCAACCATCTCGGTCTTGATCCAGCCTTTGAGAACGTAGATCATCTGCAACTGGACGTTGTGGAGGTGCATCTGGCGCACCTCATCGGTCGCCGGCGGCACGAACTTGATCACCTGTGCAACGGCCAAGCCGTTTGTCGCCGCGGCAATGCCCAGGTCGCGATACTTGGCATAGCTTCGCAATCCTTCAGCGAACGAACTAGCCTCCAGATGGCTCACGGTGAAGGTTTGCTTCGGTGCAGTATCGGTCGCGGCCATGGCTTTTCCTCGCGGTTGATGTGGCGTGTTCTTGCTTGCGGCCAGTAAAGCGCAAGTTTGCAATTGCGTCACGCGTGATCGGCAGGCGGCCAACCTTGAATTTTACGAGCCTTTGGCCACTTCCAATGCTATGAGACCGCGACGTTTCAACACCGAGATCGCCATGAACCAGAGCAAAGTACTAGAGGCGCAAGCCGACGCCATCCTGCACCAGCACGCAGATCACGGCCATGTGCACGGCCCCAATTGCAACCACGGGCATGATCATCATCACCAGCCACATGCAGGTGAGACGTATGTGCGCGCGGCCGCAAAGATTGGCCGTAATGATCCCTGCCCTTGCGGATCGGGCAGGAAGCACAAGAAGTGCTGCCTAGGCTGATCTATTCATCCGCCAAATTGCGAAGTTGAGGGCGCCGGCAAAGCTGACCCAGGCGAGATACGGCCAAAATAGCATGCTTGCAGTCTGGTCGACCGGCCACGCCAGCCAAGCGAACAACGCGACGGACAGCCACAGCCCTCCTAGCGTGAGCATGGCCGCGCCGATGTTCTTCCGGCCGAACATGACGTACGACCAAGCGCCGTTGAGAACGAGTTGGATGATCCAGACGATCAATGGCGGGCCGAAACCGTTTTGGAGCCACACCAGCCACCCGGCTACCGCGATCGCAATGTACAGCAACGCCCACGCCGGCGCGAACAGCCAGTCCGGAGGCGTCCAGGATGGTTTGTCGAGTGATTTATACCATTCACCTGGCCGGAACATAGCGCCGGTAACCGACACCGTCATCACGCTCGCCACGAACGCTATAAGGGAACTGTAGTTCTGCACCTTGTTCTCTCCACATTATCGCAGTCTACGCAACCATTGAGCGCCTGAGCCGTTCCCTTAGGCCGGCTAGGCAAGATTTACGACCCGCAATCGATGGAACCAACATGCGTTGTCGACATGAGAACTCAAGCGGACCAGCATTTTTTCTTGCGTGTAGCGGGTGTGCGCGCAAGCTTACTTCGCAACTCCGCCGCAATTCATGGGCCTCATAAAGCAAAACCGATTTCTTACCCCCTGGAGGAGATGCACCGTGTCGAAGAATGTCAGCCTAATCGTGGGCTTTGGGCTCGCCGTCGCGCTTGCCGTGCCGTTGAACTCGGCCAAGGCACAATTGACGCCGCCGGCTGGCCAAGCAGATCCGAAGGCCGAGGAAAAGAAGGCGGACGACAAAAAAGGTAAGCAAAAAGCCAACGAAGGTCAGCCGGCGCCGCCCAAGGGCCCGCCGCAAGCGCCGCCAGGCCGAGGGCCTGGTGATCGCCCGCGTGCCGATACGGAACGGCAAGGTCCAAGACCTGGCCAGCAGCGGCCGCCGGAGCCACCGAGAACGCAACAACCGCCAACGCCGCCGAGCGCTTCGCAGCAAACACCACCGGCACCGCCGAAGAAGGAGTTCCTGCCGAAGTCGACGACCGTGCCGCAGATGAAGCCGCGTCCGGATCAAGGTACGCCGCCTAATCCGCAGCAGGCTTTACCTACCGCTCCCAAGAACGCGAACGAGCGCAATCTGCC
>JANMNO010000155.1:0-5145 GCA_031374115.1 Hyphomicrobiaceae bacterium
GCGATGGCCACCCGTTGCTGTTGCCCTCCGGAGAGTTGGATCGGATACTTGTCCGCCTGTTCAGGAATTCGGACGCGGGCGAGATAGTGAAGTGCAATCTCCCGCGCCTCGGGCTTCGATAATTTGCGAACGAAGCGCGGCGCTAGCATAAGGTTTTCGACGACGGTCAGGTGCGGAAACAGATTAAACTGCTGGAACACCATGCCGACTTCGCGTTGAACAGCGCTGATGTTTGCCATGTCACGGGTGAGTTCGATGCCGTTGACGGTTATCCGCCCTGCGTCATGTTCCTCCAACCGATTGACGCAGCGAATCAGCGTCGACTTGCCCGAGCCGGATGGGCCACAGACGACCACCTTCTGGCCCTTGGCGATTGACAGGCTGCAATCCTTCAATGCCTGAAACGCGCCGAAGAACTTGCTGACCTTCTCGATTTTAATGATCGGCTCTGGAGGTGTTTCCGCCATCTGCGCCCTCACTTTTTGATGTAACGGCTGAAACGATGCTCGGCTGCACGCAAGCCAAGCTGAATGACCCAGGTGATCGACAGATAAACAATGGCAGCCGCGATGAAAATCTCATAGGGCGCAAAGGTTTTTGCAACGATCGTGCGCGCAACGCCAGTAATATCACTCATCGTGATCATGCTGACCAATGCTGTACCCTTCAGCAGACTAATTATCTCGTTGCCGTAGGCGGGCAGCGCTAGTCGGACAGCAATGGGCGCCGTGACGTGGATAAAGCGCTGCGAATACGACAGACCAAGTGCGCGTCCAGCCTCATGCAATCCACCATCGACGCCTTGAATGCCGCCCCGCAGGATTTCCGCCGTATAGGCCCCGCAGTTGAGCGACAGGGCGATGATGGCGCACCAATAGGGCTCACGCAGGATCGGCCACATGGGGCCGTTGCGTACGACTTCAAACTGCGACAGTCCATAGTAGATCAGGAAAACCTGGACTAGCATCGGGGTTCCGCGCAGGACGTAGGTGTAGGCGAACGCCGGCCATGCCAGTAGGCGGTTACCACTGATCCGCATCAGCACAACGCCGACTCCGATCAGGGTGCCGAGCACCAACGAAATAAACAATAATTGCAGGGTTAAACCAGCGCCGAGCGCGATTTTTGGCACACTATTCGCAATTAGCCCGAAATCGAAATTCATCGGGTCTTCCTCAAGTGTCGATTGGCCTGGAGTTCTAGTCGTGACACGGCCAATACAACGAGCGAGGTAAAAGCCAGATAGATCATCGCGACGACCAAGTACATCGTGAACGGCTTGCCGGTCAGCGATGTCGCCATCTCCGCGGTGTACGTAATCTCCTCGACACCGATCACCGACAACAACGACGTGTCCTTGATGATCGAGTTCATGTGATTGCCAAAGCCGGGCAGCGCGAGCCGCCACATCTGCGGCAACTTGATGTGGAAGAAGATTTGGCGACTGGAAAGACCCAGGGCACGGGCGGCTTCGACTTGGCCTCGATCAACGCCCAGAAGCGCACCGCGAAATGTCTCGGTCGCATAGGCACCGACGATCAGGCTGATCGCAAGTGCACCAGCCCAAAACGGCGGGATATCGACGAACTTGATCGCCGGGTTCCATTTCTTGGCGAGCCACGTGAGGGTGATGGCAGAGCCAAAGTAGAGGATCAACACGACAAGCAATTCGGGCGTGCCGCGGAATATGGTCGTGTAGGCATTCGCCAGTTTTTGCAGGAGCCAGCTGTTTGAGAGCTTCGCAGCGGCCCCGAGCATCCCCCAGAGGATCGTCAGGATCACTGCTACCGCAAACACCCGGACGATGACGAGCGCACCCCAGAGAAAACTGTCGAACCAAGCTGCGACGATCGACATGGGGCGGAGTGCGGCTCCCTTTTAGCAACGGACCAGAATTACCGTGCTTGTGCTAATACGCAGCCGCGAAAATGGAGATGCTATTGGTTGGGTAGAAGCGTCGTCAGCCGAGGCTAGACGATTGCCTGGCAAATGGCAGGATTCGCGCATGCTCTACCCAACCTACAGCCATGCGACCGTCAGTTCACCGGGAAAATAGAGAAAGGGAAGTAGGTCTTGCTGAACTTTTCCAGCGTGCCGTCTTTCTTCATGTCAATCAGTGCCGCATCGATGCGCTTCAGCAGTGCTTCTTCGCCCTTCCGGATGCCGACACCTGCGCCAGTACCAAAGTATTTTTCTTCGTCGATCTGCGGGCCGATCACTTCGTAGCCAGCACCATCTGGCTTGCTGAGAAACTCAAGGTGCGTCTTCATCGGGTTCGTCATGATGACGTCAACACGGCCAGCCTTTAATTCAAGGTACATCTGCTCGACCGTGTCATAGCGCACGAGCGTTGCGTCCGGCACCTTGGCTGTAATCCAGTTGTCGTAAGTCGTCGCGCGTTGCAGGCCGACGCGCACGCCCTTGAAAGCTGCCACATCAGGCGTCTTGTCATCCTTGAACAGCTTGAAGGCTTTGGCTTTGAGGCCAACGAACTGCCCGATCGACAGTCGATAGCCGACCGAGAAATCGATCTTCTGGCGACGCTCTTCCGTAATCGACAGTGACGCCAGGATCAGGTCGAACTTGTTAGCCAGAAGAGAGGGCAGCATGCCGTCCCACTTCTGGCACACCCACTCGATTTTGAATTTAAGCCGCTTGGCTAACTCGTTGCCAACATCGACATCATAGCCCTTCAAGGTGCCATCAGTGTCCCGAAAGTTAAAAGGAAAGTACGTACACTCCGTACCGGCTCTCAACGTTTCCTGCGCGACGGCTGGTCCGCCACCAAAGGTGATCAGGGCGACGGCCGCGGCAAGGACTTCGATAACTCGTCTCACGGGGTATACTCCTGCGTTTCGGTTGCTATTCGTCTGCTGCAAGCACCTAGTTCAGAATCGTCATCGGCACCCTATACGAAGCGGTTCGGCGTGCCCTAGTTTATCCAACGGCTATCAGTTTTTCGGGAGTTTTCTTGCTTTTTCAGAATGGACAAATTAGACGCTTTGTCAAGCGCCGCCGAAACACTTCCATGACGGGGTTCCTGGATGCAGTATGATGTCTATTCGGTCCGATCGCAGTTTCCCGCGCTGGCGCGAATACATGGCAAGGCGCCACTCGCCTTCCTCGACAATCCGGCCGGCACTCAAGTTTCGCAGTCGGTCGTCGATCGAATGACAGTCGCCATGATCGGCGCCAACGCCAATCTCGGCGGCTTCTTTTCCACGTCCGTCGATGCGGAAGCTCTCGTTGCAGCGGCCCACCAAGCGGCCGCGACGTTCGTCAATGCCCGGCATCCCTCGGAGGTGTTCTTTGGTCAGAATATGACCACGTTGACCTTCGCAATGTCGCGCAGCATCGGTGCGTCCTGGAAAGCTGGCGATGAGATCATACTGTCGCGCATGGACCATGATGCGAACATCTCGCCGTGGCTCCTGTTGGCGGAAGATCGCGGACTTGTGGTGCGCTGGCTCGAATTTTCACCCGACACTTTCGAGTTTGACCTCGACGACTTGCGCCGGCTGATTACGTCACGCACGAAGCTCGTTGCCGTCTGCTATGCGAGCAACATTACCGGTACGATCAACGACGTGGCGGCAATCGCCTCGATCGCACACGCCGCCGGCGCCCTGGTCTATGTCGATGCTGTGCAGTATGCACCGCACGGCCTGATCGACGTTCAGGCAATCGAATGCGATTTCCTGGTGTGCTCGGCCTATAAGTTCTTTGGGCCGCATTGTGGTTTGTTTTGGGGCCGACGGGAGCTTCTGCAGTCGTTGCGCGCCTACAAGGTTCGGCCCGCCGCTGAGGAACTACCGTGGCGCTTCACCACCGGAACATCGAGCCGTGAAGCTCTGGCCGGAGTTCATGCCGCCATCGACTACATTGCCTCGCTCTCCCGCTACGAAGACTGTTGCACAGCAGCCGCAACCTTGCGCGACCGGCTCGCAGCCGGATTTTCGGTAATGAAGGCCCACGACGACAAGCTGACGCTTCGGCTTATCGAAGGCCTGAGGTCAATGAATAGGGTGCGTGTGCTCGGCATCAGCGATCCGGCGGCGATCGATCGCCGTGTATCGACCGTCAGCTTCTTCGTCGAGGATGGTTTGGCCGACGACATTACCCGGTCGATGGCAGGATCGGGACTTCAGGTCTGGAGCGGGGACAACTATGGCGTCGAGCCGTACCGGCAGTTGGGACTGTTCGATCAGGGTTGCGGTGTGCGCGTCGGGCCCGTCCATTACAATACGGCGGAGGAAGTCGATCGTGTCACATCACACCTCGAAACCTGGCTGAGGACGAACTAGGCCGCTTACATTGGGGCTGACACGTGCCCAGCCCGAAAGTAGACCATGTTGCTATCCGATGAGTCTCGTCGTACCGCCCTGTCGCAAATCGCATCCGCAAGATTTGGCGAGTTGAACACGTGAGCAAACGAAAAAGACCCGCAGTCTCACCCGAGCTGCAGCAATACACCGAGGTCGCCAATGCCATGGCCCGGTTGTTCCGACCATTTCTCGAAGTCGTGATTCACGACCTCAAGTCGGAGACGCTGGCCTACATCGCCAATCCCTTTTCATTGCGACGGATCGGCGAACCCTCGCTGCTGCACGAGATCGACTTTTCACCCAGCGACCGGCTTATCGGACCCTACCGGAAGACGGGCGCAGACGGTCGCCGAATCCGTGCAATGAGCGTGACCCTGCGCGATGCGCGCGACAAGCCGATCGGCGTCATGTGCATGAATTTCGATTGCATGGATTTCGATACCATTCGGCACACCATCGAACTGCTGGTGCCGCAGCAAAGCAGCACCGAACGACCGCCCGCCATTTTCAGCGAAGATTGGGACGAGCGCATCAACGAGTTCATCGTCAACTGGTGCACCGAGCGCGGCACGACGGTTCAGCGCCTACAGCGGCACGACCGACGCGAACTCGTCTGCGCCCTCGCCAGTGACGGCGCCTTCAACGTCAAGCGGGCACCGCTCCATGTCGCGCGGATCCTCGGTTTGAGCCGCGCGACGATCTATAACTATCTGCGTGCCGCCAATGGTGGTGGTGCTCAAGGCGGAGATGCCTGACGCGCGACACCAAGTGGTCGGCGGAAGGATCAGGCCTTCACGACCATGCGGTGCAATGCCTCCGC
>JANMNO010000031.1:0-4092 GCA_031374115.1 Hyphomicrobiaceae bacterium
CATCGGACAAATCTGCACCTGTCAGATCGGCGCCCTCGAAGTTCACTCGATGAAACTCTGCCTTGACCAACCTAGCTTTCGTAAGCTTGGCTCCAGCAAAGTTGGCTCTGCTCGAAAGTGCTTTTTCAAAGTTTGCGCCGGCGAGGTCCGCACCTTTGAATGAATGACGTGCGGAGAAGTTCGGTCTGAACGAAGTTGGCGCCGAGTAGATTCGCAGACCGAAAATCCGAACCAGAAAGGAGGGCCCCCTGCAAATTGGCTCGGGTTAGGTCGTAGCCTCCAAGCATCAATAGTTCCTTGGAACATCCCGACCAATCAACAATTGGCGCTGGGCCGTCCACGCATTTTGCATGCAGTGCCGGCGCGCTTATGATCGAAGTCAGCGCGGCAATAACTAACAGCTGGAGCAGCTTCGCACCGTACCCACAGTGGTCAGGGCGATTTGGCCAAATGGACATCGAACTCGTCTCCTCGAGGCGACCCCCCGCACTAACAATTTTACTGAGTGCAGCAGCTCAGATACTGGAAATGCAAATCGCCGCTCTCACCATGCTTGGATGCCGACAAGGGACGGAGCGGTCCAGCTATTCTTGTATCAGCCTCCCGTGGACCCTGATTCCCACCCTTTGGTTCGAACTTTCTAGCATTGCTTCGGCCATCTCTTTGATGTGTCCGGCCGGATATTTCTCAAGGTAAGCACGCATTAGCAACGGGTCGGCGGTGTTCTTGACGCTTTCCCAATAGCTCAGCTCCAACTTCACTTCATCAGGGTTAGCAGGCGGGCAGGCGATGGTGAGACTGTCGATGCGAGCCATGGCAAGTGCCGCAAAGCTACCATATGGATAGCGCTCGATGTATGCTTCGTAATCTGCGACTTCTTTGCTTTCATTCACTGTCCACCCCTGGGAATGAGCGGCGCTGCTGGCAAAAACTAGAACCGTGACCGCGAAAAAATTCGAAAGACTTCGCATGTCGCTGATCTCAGCGCCTATCGGTAAAGCACCAACGTCTCAACTGGTGTTGCTGTTCCGACCACGTCGAAAATGGGGCGATGGCTCGTTGCCAAACCGGTCAAATCGCACCAGCGCAGCGCATGTCTAACAGCTGGCCAACCCAGTTTACGAATTGCGACGGCTGCTAGGGAACAACGGGCGTGGAAGGAGTAATCGAGGAACCGACGGCGCGCGGGGCGTTTTTGAATCCGGACTCCGATAAATCCCCAACAGCAGTGCAATCAAAGCTGTAATCGAGCCTATCGCGCCGTCCGGGCCCGCAAGCCGCCGAAGCTGAGGCTCAACAGAGCGGCCGACGCCAAGACGGCTCAGCATGCGAAAATAGGAAGGCTCCGAGAACCGCAATGAGCGACGACTGGGAGCTCCAATTCGCCTCCAATTCGCCGTTAATTATTCTCGGTGCAACCGCGACCGTTCAATAACCGCTGCGTTCCTGAAACTGCTGTCCAGCCGTTGGCCGAATCCACCCATGCTCCAACAGCGATTGTCCAAGCTGATGACATTAGGCTTTGAGCACCACCTTGGTCTGTTAGACTGTCCGCACAGTCCTGCGGCCAGAATAGGTAGCGATAATGGTTCCCAATCAAAGTGCAGACAATAAGTGGATCGGCCAACGCACGCTCAGGCCGGACGGAGAAGACAAAGTAACCGGCCGGGCAACCTACGGCTCCGACTTTTCGTTACCGGGAATGCTGTGGGGGCATATTCTTCGCAGCCCGCATCCGCATGCCCGCATCCGGTCGATCAATCTTGACAAGGCACTGGCCTTGCCGGGCGTCAAAGCCGTGATGACGGCGGAAGACCTGGTCGCATTCCCGCTCGACAAACCAGTCATGGTGGGGATTGCCGACATGCGTTGGATCAGTCGCTCGGTAATGGCGCGCGACAAGGCACTCTTCATCGGTCATCCGGTGGCAGCGGTCGCTGCTAGCACTGCTCGGATCGCCGCCGCCGCTGCCAAGCTGGTCGAAGTCGACTTCGAAGTCCTGCCGTGGGTGATCGACGTCGACGACGCCATCGAGAACCATGCCCCGATTCTGCATAATCACATTCGCGAACCGGGTACAAAATCGGACATACCGTCGAACATCGCAGCCAAACTCGAACATAAGCTCGGCGACTGTGATAGCGGCTTCGCACAAGCCGATGTCGTCATCGAACGGAGCTTCAAGACCAAGCCAGTTCACCAAGGCTACATCGAGCCGCATGCCTGCCTGGTCAGCGTCACTCAAGAGGGCCAGGCGACGATCTGGAGCAGCAGCCAGGGCCACTTCATGGTGCGCGCCATGAGCGCTCATTTGAGCGGCCTGCCGCAAAGTGCCGTTCGCGCAATTCCGGCCGAAATCGGCGGCGGCTTTGGCGGCAAGACCGTTGTTTATCTGGAACCGATCGCACTCGTACTGTCGCGAAAATCCGGTCGCCCCGTCAAGATCGTGATGTCGCGCCAAGACGAGTTCCACGCCGGTGGGCCAACTTCAGGTTCATCGAGCACCGTCAAAATAGGTGCCACTAAGGACGGCCGGATCACGGCTGCGTCCGCGACCTTCCGCTTGCAGGCCGGCGCCTTCCCTGGCTCACCAATCCGCGGCGCAGTGGGCTGCTGCCTTGCGCCGTATGATATCGCAAACGTGCAGGTGACCGGCTATGACGTCGTGTCGAACCGGCCAAAGGCGACCGCCTACCGGGCACCCGGGGCACCGATCGGCGCATATCCGGTCGAGTGCGTCATGGACGAGATCGCATCCGCTCTGAAGATGGACCCCCTCGCGTTCCGGCTCAAAAATGCGGCAAAACAGGGCACCAAAGCCGCGTATGGACCAACGTTCAGCCGAATCGGGTTCGAAGAGACGTTGCGAGCCGCCATCGACCATCCCCACTATCGTGCGCCACTTGGGCCCAATCAGGGACGTGGAGTTGCGAGCGGCTTCTGGTTCAACGCGGGGGGCGAGTCGAGTGCGCAAGTCACCATCAACGAAGATGGTTCGGTGATCGTCGTCACCGGGCATCCCGATATCGGCGGCTCGCGTGCCTCCATGATGAATATCACGGCCGAGCTGCTTGGCATCCACTACAGCAAGGTGCAGGCGCTGATCGGCGATACAAGCTCCATAGGATATAGCGCGCTCACCGGGGGCAGCCGCGCCACGTTTGCCGCAGGCATCGTCGTAACCAAGTCGACGGAGAAGGTGATCGACATCCTGCGCCAGCGGGCTGCGACGCTATGGAAGATCGATCCGGAGGCCGTGGTCTGGGGAGATGGTCACGCCCGACCTGCTGGTCCCAATGCCGGCAAGTTCGCGCCGCTGTCGTTGGCGGACATCGCGGCTAAGGCAAACGCGACGGGTGGCCCGATCAATGCGGGTGTCTCACTCAACACCGAGGGAGCGGCCGGCGGTTTCGGCACCCACATCTGCGATGTCGAGGTCGATCGTCAAACAGGTCGTGTTCTGGTGACGCGCTACACCGCGATCCAAGACGCCGGCCGGGCGATCCACCCGAGTTACGTAGAGGGGCAAATGCAAGGCGGCGTCGCGCAGGGGATCGGCTGGGCGCTGAATGAAGAATACGTCTACAACGCCAACGGCCGCGTAGATAATCCGGGCTTTCTCGACTATCGCATGCCTGTCGCATCGGATTTACCGATGATCGACACGGTAATCATCGAGGTGCCCAACGACAAGCACCCGCAAGGTGTTCGTGGCGTTGGTGAAGTGCCGATTGTGCCGCCATTGGCGGCGATTGCGAACGCCATTCACAATGCGCTGGGGGTTCGATACTACGAATTACCGATGTCGCCGCCGAAAGTCCGCAAGGCCTTGGCTGAAACTGGAGGTAGTGATTGCGATTGAGCCGGGCTGGTTTTCGCTCCTGCTCGGGAAGGCCGGATGTGCTTCGAAACCGGCTTGCCGGACCTCATGGTCCCGGGCGCGCATTTACCCACTTGTGGAACCCAACCGCAACTAGTATCGCAAAAGCAACATATTGGTTAAATCGCTCGCCACATTGTCATTTTCGCGGATCGCTAGCAACCTATGGGTGTGCCCTCGTGTTCTATTTTAGGCGAACGTTTTAAGCTGTG
>JANMNO010000033.1:0-22701 GCA_031374115.1 Hyphomicrobiaceae bacterium
TATGGTCTTCCTTTTTGCAAGAGCGCGTACAAAAAAAGGAATGGCAAGTATTGACGACGCATTGAATTATGGCTTTCAGCTATTTCCCGTTTTGCATCCGCGCATGCCTTTGACAGGTGCGCATCTAATGGTTCATTTGCCCCTCATGGGTTTTTGCGCCCTCACGCTAGCTGCGCCTGTGTTCGCTTTGGTGTCTCTCCGCTGGGTTGCTGTGATTTGCAAGTTTTTTTGACCACTCATCCAAACGGAGAGGCCACGCGCCACGATGGGCCTTTACTTAATAGCCGGAAGGGGTTGGGACAAATGGCTGGTAATCTGTCGTTCGAGGCGCTGAAGGAAGCGGTCGAGGTCGGTGAGATCGACACCGTCATCGTTGCATTTGCCGACATGCAGGGCCGCCTGATTGGCAAGCGCTTCCAAGCCGAATTCTTTGTCGGCGGAGCGCACGAGGAGACGCACGCCTGCGACTACCTGCTTGCCAACGACATCGATATGGAGCCGGTGCCGGGTTACGCTGCGGCCAGCTGGACGAAGGGCTACGGCGATTTCATCATGAAGCCGGATATGTCGACCCTGACGCGCACGCCGTGGATCGAAGGCACCGCGCTGGTGTTGTGCGATGTACTCGACCACCATCATCACGACGTGCCGCATTCGCCGCGGCAGATCCTCAAGCGCCAGGTGGAGCGCGTCGCCAAACGCAATATGCGCGCCTACCTCGCATCGGAGCTCGAATTTTATCTGTTCGACGAAACCTTCGAGAGTGCTGCGGGTAAGCGCTATCATGCCCTCCAGACGGCCGGCACCTACATCCAGGACTACAACATACTGCAGACCACGAAGGAGGAAGGCGTCATGCGCGCCGTCCGTAAGGGGCTGCAGGGTGCCGGCATTCCGGTCGAGAATTCCAAGGGCGAGTGGGGACCGGGCCAGGAAGAAATCAATGTCCGTTATTCGGATGCGCTCGAGATGGCAGACCGGCATGTGATCATGAAAAACGGCATCAAGGAAATCGCCTGGGCCCAGGGCAAGGCCGTCACCTTCATGTCGAAGTGGCGCTACGATCTCGCCGGATCGTCTGCGCACGTGCACGCATCGTTATGGGATGCGGCTGGCAAGATACCGCTATTTCTCGATTCCAAGGCCGAATTCGGCATGTCACCGCTGATGCGTTCCTTTGTTGCCGGCCAGATCAAGTATGCGCCCGACATGACCTACTTTCTCGCGCCCTACATCAACTCGTACAAGCGGTTCCAAGCGGGCACTTTCGCGCCGACCAAAACAGTGTGGAGCCGTGACAATCGCACGGCGGGCTTCCGTCTGTGTGGCGAGGCGACGAAAGGCATCCGCATCGAGTGCCGGGTCGGTGGCGCCGATCTCAATCCCTATCTGGCCTTTGCCGCACTCATTGCCACCGGCCTTGCCGGGATCGACGAAAAGCTAGAATTGCCGGCGCCCTATTCCGGCGATGCATACGGCGGCAAATCACTTCCCGAGGTGCCGAAGACCCTTCGTGAGGCTACCGCAGCGCTCGACAAAAGCGAGTTCATGCGGTCTGCGTTGGGCGATGCCGTGGTCGACCATTACGTTCACACTGCCCGCTGGGAGCAGTTGGAATATGATCGCCGCATCACCGACTGGGAGCTGATGCGGGGCTTCGAGCGGTACTGATGCTTCCGCATGCGTGACGCGTAACATGGGCGGCTTGGCTGGGGGCATTGAAGTCATGGCAACTCTCGTAAACTTTTTCTGGGGACTTGGACCTTGGAACTGGTTTCTGATCGCGGCTTTGTTGCTGATCTTGGAAACGATCGTGCCCGGTGTGCACTTCGTCTGGTTCGGGTTCGCCGCAGCGATCGTCGGCGGGCTGGCGCTTGTCACCGGTATCGCTTGGGCATGGCAGCTGATCGCTTTTGGCCTTATTGCCTGCGTGGTCGTCTATGTGATGCGCCGCTATGTCGATCCAACGCGCACGCTAAGCGATCAACCAACTCTCAACGACCGCGGCCAACAGTACGTCGGCCGCACGGCCGTGGTTGAAGACCCGATCGCCGAGGGTCGCGGCAAGGTGCGCATCGGCGACAGCCTGTGGATCGTCAAGGGTGCCGATGCAGCGTCGGGCACAACCGTAAAGATCACCGGTGTCGACGGCACGGTGTTGATCGTCGCGCCGCTCTAAGATCCTACTTGCGGACGCGCACGCCGACGCGCATTTCGTCGGCATCGTAGTTGCGGGCTTGGTCGGTCGATTCGAACGCGGTGTGCTGATACTTGCCGAACAACGTCACTTCGCGATTGAGAAAATACTCGACGCCAAGTGTCGATTTCCATTCGCGCTCATGCACGCTCACACCCTCGTATTGCTGCGTCGTATAGGTTAGTCCTGCGGTGCCGATCAGGTAGCGGTGGAACGCGTGCCGAGCTTCGACTCCGACCTGCCGCGAAAACGCTCCTGCGGAATTCGCGAGCGCCGATTCCGTGACATCCGACTTGGCGGTCACCAGAAAGGATGTCAGTGCGCCGTGACGATAGGCCAGGTTGGCATCGAGCAATATGCCAGTGATCTCACGTAGACGTGCATCGTCGGGCGCTTGCCGGCCGTAGCCGGTACTGATTTCGCCGCGCAGCTTTTGGCCCGAATTGCCGAACGAAACGCCCACTCGATAGCGTTCGCCGGTCGAGTCGCGCTGGATGCCATCTGCGAGAGATGCGACCTTGTAGCTCCTCTGGTTGAGGCCGGCCTCGACAAAGCCGAACAGCGTCGGCTTGAACTCCCAAGATCCGCGCAACGCTTCTTCCACTGTCGTTAGGTCGCGATCGTTGTTCGATATGATGCCGCCGCCGATTGCTTCGACATTGGCATAGTTGACCTCGGCGACGGAGCCGCGCAGCTGCAGGCTTAGCCGGTTGAAGCGATGATTGAGGGCGGCCGCAATCCGATCCGTCGTAATGTTGGCGCGGTCGGCAGCGCCAGTTGGCGCATTGATCGACGAACGGCTTTCTTGCCCGACGTCGCGCGAGACCAATGTCTCGACATTGCTGCGTCTCGACAAGTCATATCGGCCGCGCGCCTCCAGCGTATAAGCGCGATCGTTTTCGGTCGTGAATTCGTTGAACTGGTTGAACGCGCCAAGGGCGCGAAACTCCACCGCGTGCTGACGCCAGTTCGAAACCAAGCGCGCCGAGGGGCGCACATCGAATGCCACGTCCGCCCGCGCCTGCGAGGAGCGAAAAATATTCGAGTTATAGAGACCGCCGAATTCCGCTTCTGGCAGGAGTATGAAACTTCCCAGCCTGATGCCGCGCGCGTCGAATGGCTCAAACCGGAACAAGCGCTGGGGCCGACGATCTAGAATCGGCTCCACTTCAGCCTGAAAAAGTGCGGCATCGAATCCGGCTGGGGGGGGGTCGAATACCGCTACATCTTCCGGCGATCCGGTATCTGTCGCCCTCGCATCGGCGCTATTTTGCGGCTCGCGTGGTTCACTGGTCGCAATAACGCCGTCCAGGTTCTGGACCGCCGCTTCTTGCTGATTGATATCGCCATCGCGAAGCGCGCGGCGCTGGTCGGCGATCTCTGGCGGCAAGCCATCGTCGGCAGTCTCGCTGGCGTCACCATTGTCATTGCTATCGGTGGCGGGCTCAGCCGCAATTGTCCCTGGTACACTCGTGCCGCGCAACGCCGTATCAGAAGGGGCTTGGTACACGACAGACGGTACGCCGCCGCGTCGCGGTAGTACTTCCTGCGGACGGGGCGGCGGATTGATGGTCGTGACCGACGAACCGGTGCCTTGGGCACGGGCCGGGCGCGGGTCGGCAATCAATCCGAGGGCGGTAACTGCTCCAAAACCCAGGCCGAACCAGGCGAGGTGTCTACCGAGGTTCAATTGACGCAGCTCCGCGAAATCGAATCAATCATGAAACGCGGCACGGCCTTTGCCTCAACCTATGCATTGTGTGTTAACACCTCGTTTAGATCGGCTTACCCCGGACGTTTGGCCCATGCGGTCATCCTTGCTAAGGTGACATAAACAACCGATTCTGATGCAATGGAGCACGCGACGATGCCATTGGCCGCGGTAACCAAAATCGACAACGTCAGTCAGGCTCAGCCGCGTGCTCGGGTGATAGGTTCGGCGCAGCGAACGCTCGAACTGGAGATGCAAGGCCTATCCGCGCTGCACGAGGCGTTGAATGGTGCACTCGCTGACCCGTTCGCGGGCGCAATCGAGATCTTGCAGGCGACCAAGGGCCGCGTGATTGTCACCGGCATCGGTAAAAGTGGCCACATTGGCCAAAAGATCGCTGCGACCTTCGCCTCCACAGGTACGCCAGCTCACTTCGTCCACCCGAGTGAAGCCTCGCACGGTGACCTCGGCATGATTACGCGCGAGGACGCGATCCTTGCGATGTCGTGGTCGGGTGAAACGGTTGAATTGTCCAATATCTTGATGTTCGCTGGGCGGTTCGCGGTGCCCCTCATCGCTATAACCTCGCGCGCCGAGAGCGCGTTGGGGCGTGCGGCTACCGTTGTTCTCCAATTGCCGCGCGCGGCGGAAGCCTGCCCGCACGGCCTCGCGCCGACGACTTCCACTACGATGACACTTGCGATGGGCGATTGCCTCGCCGTGGCGCTGCTCGAAGCCAAGGGTTTCACTGCGCATGATTTCAAGGTTTTCCATCCCGGCGGTTCGCTCGGGGCGAAGCTGAAATTCGTTGCCGACGTGATGCATACGGGTGAGCGCTTACCGCTTGCCCGCGAAGACGAGATCATGGGCCAGGCACTGGTCACTATGACGGCGAAGGCGCTCGGCTGCCTCGGTATCATCGATGCCAACGGGCGCTTTGTCGGCATCATTACCGACGGCGATTTGCGGCGCCACATGGGAGCCGATCTCCTGAATTCAACCGTCGGCCAAATCATGACGCGAAAACCAAAGACGATCGCCTCGACGCTGCTTGCGTCGGCCGCACTCGAGCAAATCAACACGTCACGCATTACGGCGCTGTTCGTCGTCGACAAGGGCATTCCCGTCGGTGTCGTGCACGTGCACGATCTCTTGCGTCTGGGCGTTGCGTAACGCTGAAGATCCTCAAACGCTTGACGACGCTCCCTCTTTGCGCAAGCTTCGCACTCAAGTTCCGAGGGGAGTTTACCGATGCCCGCATTCGATGCCGCCGCCGCCGCCCGGTTCATTGCTGATGCTCACGTAGCGAAGAACCCCTACGTAAACTTGCCCGAGCATCTAGCGCCGCCGACAGTGGCCGATGCCTATGCTGCGCAAGAAGCGCTGCGCATGCACTGGACGCCGGTCTATGGACCGGTCGCTGGTTTGAAAATCGCGACCACCACCAAGGTCATGCAAGCGCTGATGGGCATCGATCATCCGTGCGGCGGCATGCTTTATAGCAAACGCATTCACGGCTCAGGCGTCGTGTTACGGCTGGCCGACCACATGCACCTGGTGCTCGAATGCGAACTCGCTGTGCGCGTGTCGCGAACCCTGACCAAGGGCACGCAATCCTATACCGCGCAAAGCGTTCGCGAAGCCGTGTCGGAAGTCATGCCGGCCTTCGAGCTGATCGAAGATCGCAACGCGCATTACAAATCGACCAAGGCGTACTCGCTGATCGCCGACAACGCTTGGAATGCGGGCATCGTGCTCGGCCCTGCGATCAAGGTCGACGGCTCGCGCGATCTCAATGGCCTGAAGGGGCGCATGACGATCAACGGCGCCGACCCGCGAGAAGGCCTGACGGATGATCCGATGGGCGCGCTCGCCTGGTGCGCGAACCTCGCCGCCGACCGCGGCCGTCCGCTGGAAGCGGGGCAAGTCGTGATCACGGGCAGCGTGGTGCCGACGTTCGGCGTGACAGCAGGTGATAAGATCCACTTCGAGATTGAGGGCGTGGGAACGGTCGAGGCGACTGTCGCCTAGCCCTTCCAGCGGCCGCTCGCGATGCGTGGCAACCCAGTTGTCGGCTTTCGATAGACGTAGACCCAGGCGGTCGCCGCTACGCCGCCTGCCTGCTCGACCGCGTGTTCGACCCGCTCATAGTCATCGGTGCCAGCAACGTTGCCGGTGATCCCTTCGTAAGTATCGAGCCAAGGAAAAGTCATCGCGGGATTCGAAATCTCGATCAGTTCGCCGTGCACGCGATCAATCGTCGTACTGCTGATCACCAAAAGCGGATAGCGGCCGCGGTCGAACAATTGTCCCAAGATGCTTGCCGGTCCGACGACACGCGCCTCGCGCCGCAGCCGCAATCTCATATCGCGCCCGAGGGCGGACGATGCCGTCGACATCAGCGTACCGTAGACGAAGAGGAGGGGGTTCATGGCTTACCCGGCAATCTTCGAGAAGTCTGCGACTTGGGCGGTGGCGGTACGGATTTCCGACAACAGCTTGAGGCGGTTGAGACGGATTGCCGGATCCTTGTCGTTGACAGTCACTTTCTCGAAAAATGCATCGACCGGCTGCCGTAGCTCGGCCAGCGCGCGCATCGCGCCGCCGAAGTTCTCGACGTTGATTGCGGCGGTCGTGTCCTGCTTCACGCTCTCGATTGCAGCGGCGAGGCGCAGTTCCTCGTTGTCCTTGAGCTGCTTCAAATCATAGATCCCGGCATAGCTCGCCTTATCCTTCTTTTCCTCGATGGCGAGGATGTTGGCCGCGCGCTTGACGCCGGCAAGCAGGTTCGCGCCGTCATCGGTCTTGAGGAAGTCGCCGAGCGCATTCACCCGCTTGACGATGAGGGCGAGATCGTCCTGGCCGCCGAGCGAGAATACCGCATCGATCAGATCGTGCCGGGCGCCCTGGTCGCGTAGGTAAACCTTCAGGCGGTCGGCGAAGAACCCGAGTAGGTCGAGGCCGAGCCCATGTGCGTCGACACCTTTGAGAAGAACTTCCGGCGGCGTCAAGCCGGACTCTGGCTTGCTCAAGCGATCGCTGAAGTGTTTTTGAATGACGGCAAGCAACGGCAACCTGACGTCGTTTTCCAAAACCAACCGGATCACGCCTAACGCCGACCGCCGCAGCTGATACGGATCGCCAGAGCCGGTTGGTTTTTCGTTGATCGCCCAGAAGCCGACCAGCGTGTCGAGCTTGTCGGCAAGGGCAACGGCGATCGCCACCGCGTCACCTTCCTCTTCTTTAGGCACCGTATCGGTTGGACCCTTCGGCTTGTAGTGCAGCTCGATGGCACGGGCGACCTTCGGCTCCATCTTCTCGGCTTCGGCGAGATAGCGGCCCATCAGACCCTGCAACTCGGGGAACTCGCCAACCATTCCTGATACGAGATCAGCCTTGCACAGTTGCGCTGCACGCCCGGCGAGTTCCGGCTCGGCATCGACCGCACCGGCGATCTGGCGCGCCAACTCGGTGATCCGCTCCATGCGGTCCCATTGGGACCCGAGCTTTTCGTGGAAGGTGATGCCCTTCAGCTCGAAATGCATCGGCTCGAGCTTGCGCTTGAGGTCCTGCTCCCAAAAGAACTTGGCGTCCGACAATCGCGCGCGGATCACTTTCTGATTGCCGTGGATGATGGCTTCGCCGCCATCGGCCGCAGTGATGTTGGAGACCAGCAGGAAATGATTGGCGAGGCGGCCGGTCTTGGGATCACGCAGCGAGAAACACTTCTGATGTGCCCGCATCGAAGTCGTCAGGCATTCGGCGGGCACCTCCAGGAAGCTCTCATCGAACGTGCCCATCAGGACGGTTGGCCATTCGGTGAGACCGGCATTCTCGACGAGCAGCCCCGCATCCTCGACGAGTGTTAGTTTGTGCTTTTTGGCGAGCGCATGCGCTTGTTCCGAGATCAGTTTCGCGCGCACGGTTGGATCGATCAGCACGTGGGCTGCGGCGAGCTTCTTCTCGTAGTCGGCAAAGTTTTTCACCTTGAAGCGGCCGGGCGACAGAAAACGATGGCCTTCCGTCGTGTCGCAGCTTTCGATGCTCGCAACCTGGAACGGCACGACGTGCCCGCCCAGCAGGCATAGGATCGAATGCAGCGGGCGCACCCAAAGAAGAGAGCCCGCGCCCCATCGCATCGACTTTGGCCACGGGAACTTCGCTATGGTCTCGGTGACGACCGAGGCGATGATATCAGCGGCGGGGCGGCCCGGCTTCTCGATCACAGCGATATAGAAGTCGCCCCTCTTCTCGTCCCGGACGAGGGTGGCTTCGGATAGCGATTTGTAACCGGCCCCTTTCAAGAAACCCTGGATTGCAGCTTCGGGAGCGCCGGCGCGCGGCCCCTTCTTTTCCTCACGCACGGCGGCCGATCCAGCGGGAACTTTATCGACTACAAGGGTTAGCCTGCGTGGTGTAGCGTAAGTGCGTGCTTCACCAACCATTAGGCCTTGCGCCTTCAGTCCATCGACCACCAGCCGGTGCAGATCGTCCGCTGCGCGCTGCTGCATGCGGGCCGGGATTTCCTCGGAGAAAAGCTCGATCAACAATTCTGACATCGCGCACCGCATCATTAGGCTTCAGTTGAGGTGGCGAAGACATAGGCCAGGTGGCGCGCCGGGGCAATCTAGCGCCAGGCGCGTAGCTACAACCGCATGAATGCCATCCGCCGCAGCCTGTGGGTCGACGACTGCATCCGATGGGCTGAGATCGAGGGCCATGTTTCATCCACGCGCCATCGGGCCGGACAACATCTGAACGAGCGAACGGGTTCCTTGCGCGCCACGATGCCATCCGCAATCCACTCTTGTGTTCTGCGTCCGCCCAGCTATTTGTGATGCCATTGTTTAGCAGCCAGTCCAGTGTAGTTACCAACAGCACTCGGTTTGAAAACAGGGGCGATCCAACGTGAAGCGCAGAACATTCTTGAGGGCAGCCGGGCTTGGCGCTACCGCTGCGGCCGTTGCGAGCCCGGCCATCGCGCAGACCTTGCCAACGGTCAACTGGCGCCTGCAATCGAGCTATCCGAAATCTCTCGATACGTTGTTTGGCGCGTGTGTATTCTTTGCCGATGCCGTATCGGAGCTGACCGAGGGCAAATTCAAGATCCAGGTGTTTGCTGCCGGTGAAATCGTTCCGGCGCTGCAAGTGGCCGATGCAGTCTCGAACGCCACCGTCGAGATGGGGCAAACCGGCTCGTACTTCTATATCGGCAAAGACACCGCCTTTGCCTTCGGTACGGCTGTTCCATGGGGCCTCAACAGTCGCCAGCAGAGCGCTTGGTTCTATCACGGCGGCGGTCTCGAACTCGTCAATGAATTCTACGCAAAGCACAGCCTATATGCCCTGCCGGCCGGTAATACGGGCACGCAGATGGGCGGCTGGTTCCGCAAGGAGATCAAGAGCATCGAGGATCTGAAGGGCCTCAAAATGCGGATCGGCGGCCTCGGTGGTAACGTTATGCAGAAGCTCGGCGTGGTGCCCCAACAGCTCGGTGCCGGCGACATCTATCCAGCGCTCGAAAAGGGCACCATCGATGCGGCCGAGTTCGTCGGCCCCGCCGACGACGAGAAGCTCGGTTTGGCCAAGGTCGCGCCGTTCTATCACTACCCGGCGTTCTGGGAAGGCGGGGCGGAGCTGACTTTCTTCATGAATCTCGGCAGGATCAACGAGTTGCCCAAGCTCTATCGCACCGCCTTGCGGATCGCGGCAATGGCGACTGCGCACGATATGCAGGCCAAGTACGACGTGCTCAATCCGCTGGCGCTGAAACGACTGATTGCGGCCGGTGCGCAGTTGCGTCCGCTGCCGCAGGACGTTCTGAAAGCGAGCTACAAAGCGTCGATCGAGCTGTACAAGGAGCTGTCGGAAAAGAGCGCGAACTTCAAAAAAATCTACGATCACCACGTGGCCTTCCAAAAGGAAAGCCAGCCTTGGTGGGCCATCTCCGATCTAAATTACGACTACAACATAACGCTCGCGCTTCAGCAGAAATGGGAGAACGGCTAGCCGCGCGGGCTCTTTTAGTGGCGCGCGGCGACACGCGTTCCGCGAGCCGGCCGCCGCGCGCGAAGCGCGCCACTAAAAGAGCCCGCTGGGTGGCGCGTGTATGCTGCGCCGCAGGTAGGTCACCGGTACGCACTCACTGTTGCCAAGCGTGCGGGTGCCTTGGGCCGTTACGCCATAGCCAGCGGTTTCAAAGAAGCCCACCGCTGCAGGCATCGACTGCGCGACAAACGTGAAATAACCTTCGGACTCAGCCGACGCTTCGACCGTCGCAAGCAGACGGCGGCCGATGCCGAGCCGGCTGAACATCGGCAACACGTGGCACCATCGGACGCGCGCGATCGGACTGTGATCTTCCATTGCCGACCATCCACACGTGCCGACGACGCGCCCGTCGATCAATGCAGCGAACAGGTGCGCGTCCGCGATCGCACGCTCGATGGGAGCGGAGTATGCCGGCGCATAGACAAAGTCGGCATGGGCTTGCGCCTGCTTTTCGTCTGCCCACGAAAGCGTTGCCGCTCGCAGCGATTGCGCGTGGACGTAGCGGATGGACGACAGATGGTCGATGGTGGCGTGAATGATCGGGGTACGGGCGCCGACGCGCATCCGATTATGCGGCGGCGGTTCGCTCATATCCGCCGGCCATCCGGTGTGGCACTCGATCGCTGATCGTCGATTGTGGGGTGCACGGTCGCGATTACGCTATGGAGTTTTGCGAGGCGGCACAGCCGCCACGGTTGCGCCTGGCACGTCGGCGCGCTTGTCGGGTGAAGCGGTGCCCGGCACATACTCGGCTTGTTTGCAGGAACATCCCTGTACAAACTCCTTGCGATAGCGAAACGCCGTGCGCAAACTCGAATAGTTCTGTTTCGACTTGAATGAGACGGCCTGCTCCATGCCGCTGCCTGGATTTTGGTGATAGAAAAGCTCGACCGGAGCAGCACACTTGGACTGGCATGCGTCGGCGTCGCGTTCGAAGTGGTTAGGCAACGTCGAGAAACTCACCGGAAAGTAGTAGCCGTCGCACAGGCGAACACAAACGGTCTTATAGGTCGCAAATGGTAGGCTTCCGAACTGGCCGTTACCCGCGCCGCCGCTGTCCTCGTCCTGCCAGAGCGAAGAAAGGCCACCGCGCTTATTTGCTTCCTGCTGGTAATTTGCACCGCAATTGTTGCGCGCAAGTTCGCGGATGATGTCGTCCTGATAGGACCGTCCGCCCGATGAGACCAGCTGCTGACGCTGAGCGTCAAGCTCGCTCACCCGGCGTCTGGCGCTTTCGACCTGAGCGTTGAGATCGATGCAGGTGCGGGTGCGCCGCAAGGTTTTTGAGAACAGGAAATACTCGAAGCAATCGCCGCGCTCAAGCTGCGATTGTCCCTGCTGGGCGGTGCGATCTGCGACACGAATGTCGGCTTCGAGCCTCGGTAGCAGATCGCGCGATTGATTGCCACGGCTGGCCTCCTGAGCAAGCCGCTGCTCAAGCTGTAGGCAAATCGGGTTGCCCGACCCGCGAGTGCCGGCTTGCGGGGGTGGCAAATAGCCGCCTGGATAGCCGCCTGGCGCTGGCGGTGGCTGGACGGCCGCAGGCGGGCGATAGACCGGCTCGCGGGGTTGCGGCGCCGGCTGCTGGTTTTGCCACGGCCACGACCACCCCTGCGCGCCGGCGGCGATCGGCAAAGCCGTTGTCGCGGTGCAGACAAGCAGAGCTGCGATCGCAAGCGCTCTGCTTCGCGATGGCTTGTGCTTGGTTGTTGGCTCGCGCTTGGACATAGTTATCCGCTTTTAGGCTGCGACTCGGCCGGTCTGCTCAATCGAAGCATTAGCATACGGCGCGGGTGAGGGGTCAATGTAGCCAAATTGCGGCGCATCTCCCTGTCCACGGTAATCACTCCGGAAAACTTGTGCAACGCGCTCGACACCTCCGGTTCATTTTGGCGGTTGCCCTTCTTGACCAGGCACCGGCGGCTTGCGCTGCTGCGGTTGACCTTGGGGCGCACGTGGCGGCGGCGGCAGCGGCTGGCGCATCGCTTGCGGTGACGGCGCTTGTCGCATGACCTGAGGTGGTGGCGCTTGGCGCATGACTTGGGGCGGCGATGGCGGCGCTGGACGCAACACCTGCGGGGGAGGCGGCGGAGACGCCTGCCGCATCATTTGTGGCGGCGGTTGCCGGAACCCTTCCGGCGAGCGAGGAGCTGGCGGTGGTTGCCGCTCGACCCGCTGCGGCGGTGGCGGTTGACGCGTTATCTGTGGCAACGGGTTCGGCCGCTCGCCTCGCGATTGCGGCGGCTGCCAAGGCTCCCTTCGCGGTTCCACGTTTATCGCGCGGCCTGCGGTTGTTGGCCGATCGAATTCGGGTGATACCTCGCGTTGCCTGGGAACGCGGCCCGGTGGTTGGGCTGCGGGTGTGCGCGCCAGCGACCGGTTCATGATGCCAGGCTGAAAATTTTCCGGCCGAACACCCTCTGTTCGCGCGTTGATTGGCACAAAGTTACGCGGGGCAGGACGCCCACCTTCGCCCCGCGGTGCCACAAAATTGGGACGATAAACCGAGATGGCTCCTAGGCCCGCACCGCTCCGCCGGGCGCCATGTTCGCGTGGAGAATTTGCACGTAAGATGGACACGGTCCTAATCGGACGGTTGATGGCACGTTCGACCAACCGTACGTCTACACCACGATTAAACACGCCGCGATTGACCACTCCATAGCCGTTGATGAACCGCGTCTGGCGATAAATGAAGGGTGCGCGTGACCGCGGCACGATGTAGCGATGCAATCCGGGGGTCATCAGATAGGCGGGAGCGACAAAACACCAAACCGGCGCAAATCGAGGTGCGTCGTAATACGAGGGCGAGAAATTCAGTTCGCCCCGCTCTTCCTCCCAAACCGCTTCCGGCGGTAATGGCGCCCAACCGATGTATTCGTCATTGTTGCGCCACGCGACCCAGGCTGGCGCCCATTCTCGCCCTGGGATCCATAGCCAACGTTCGGCATCGTCCAACACCCATCGGCCATAGTGATAGGTCGCCCAGCCCCAAGGCTCCTCCGACTCCCAATACCAGCCGTGCTCTTCCGTGCGCACCCAATGGCCACGGGTGTACGGCCGCCAGCCGGCCTCATCCACGCGAGGCGACCACACGAACCCCCATCGCGGATGCTCGAACCACCGGCCGTATTGCTCAAGCTCGTCGTAGAACCGGCTATAATCGGCGATTTCTTCCTGAGCAATCGCAGTCCGGGTCAGGATCGGCGAGACCAGAGCCGCCGAGACGAGCATGGATAATGCCAGCATGAGCACCAACGGCTCACGGTGACGGATGAGTTTGTACTTCCCCATCGGTTACAGTCCTCGTTTCAGCGCTTCAGTTCGACCCCGAAACGACTGCGAAGCGAACACGATTGTAATTCATGCACAGCCGTGCATGAACCCGCTCTGAACGGAAAACGCAAAAAATGACCGATGTTCAGAATTTAGCTATAAGATCGGCATCGACCGCCGACGCGCCCTTCGCAGCGGCTTGGATCGCCGGCAAAATCTGGTCGGCTGAATTGACCACAACGAAACGGATGTCGAGCCCTGCTCGAATGAAAGCGTCGCCCTTCATGTGCGCCAGCAAATGTAGGAACGGTGTCCAGAATCCTTCGATATTGGCGACAACGATCGGCTTTTCATGACGGCCCAATTGCGCCCACGTGAGCTGCTCGACCAGTTCCTCCAGTGTGCCGATGCCGCCCGGTAACGCGACGAAAGCATCCGAGCGCTCAAACATCAGCATTTTGCGCTCGTGCATGTTCTCGGTCACGATCAACTCATCGACCGAACGCAGCATCTGTTCCTTGGAACACAAAAAATTTGGGATTATGCCGGTCACTTCGCCGCCCGCTGCCAACGTCGCGCGTGCCACCTCACCCATCAGGCCGAGGCTGCCGCCACCATAAACCAGGCGAACTCCGTTGTTCCCCAAGTCGTGGCCGAGCGTGCGCGCAGCGGCCATGTAAGCGGGATCGAGGCCTGGTCCCGAGCCGCAGTAGACGCACACACTTCTGATCGTTGCGGTGACGCCGGACACACCCGTCGTCGTATGGGAAAGTTGGTCTTGCATGGAAGGCATCCGAATCGTGTCTAGATGGCTTCCATTTTGGCCCTGAACGGGGGCAAATGTCTTGTCTGTCATCACTCTCACTTCTGAATTAAAGCTCGGACTAAAATAGGGCGGGTAGGGCCGAGCTGATCTCGCATTTGACGTAGCAGTCTCAAATGATCTCACTTTGACAGAAAGCAAGCCCCTTTGCAGTCCTGGCGGGATCGGTTTAAGCTTTTGTCCAAGCTTCGCACAAACTGTCACTCAGGCGATATAACATGCCGAACATAAAAGCATTTTTCGCAGACAAGACGTCTGCGAAAAGTCTCAGGGACATGGCTTGGATTGCGTTGTTCTCCGTGGCTGTCCTTTCGGTGTCGTCGGGTATTGCATGGGTTTTGCACTCAGGGGTGACGACGGCGACGGCGCAAAGCGGCCAGCAATTGGCCGCGACTGCGCCAGACCGCAACAGCTCACTGTTGCGTGCTGATCCGGGCAGCGGGCTTGGCGAGGGGCGGGCGATCGTTTCGCGCATCGAAAAAATTACCATCGAGGATCAAAAAGCGTCCGTTGTGGAAGGACGAGCGCCCGTGCGTGCGCTCGTCACGCTATCCGCCAGTGGCAAGACGATTGGGATGGCAACCGCCAATATCGATGGCAACTGGAGCGTCGCGATAGAGCGCGGATTGGGTGTCGGCGACCATCGGTTAGCCATCCGGACCGCCGGAGTGAGCGGTGACGACGTTGGCAGCGACACTGCCAGGATATCGGTGCCGCGCGGTTTGTCTGGTCCGCTGGTGATCACCTATTCGATTGGGGAACCATCGCCTGCGCGCGCCGCTATTGCCGATGCGCGCATTGCCCTGGCGCAGGGTCCCGTCGGAGCTTTCAAAAGCGTGACCGATAGCGCCACTTCGTACCCCCCGGTGCCCGCGGCCGCTCGCCCGATCATTCTCGCCCAGTCCGCGCCCGCCCCTGCACCAACCCCACCAACCCCACCCTCGACCGGTGGATCGGCACTCGATGCGCTGCAGAATTGGTTGCGTCGCTCCAACGAAACGTACCAGAAGGCGATCGTCAAGCGGCTGACGGAGCCGGCGACGCTGGAAGAAATCGAGGCCCGGGCCAAGGCTGACGAAGCCAAGACAGCGGTCGATCCAAAGTCTGCTGCGCCCAAAGCCGCTGATGTGACGCCTGTCGATCCAAAGATTGTCGATCCCAAGGTCGCAGAGGATGCGGCGCAAAAAGCGCGTGAGGCGTTACGCGCCGCCCAAGCCAAGCGCGATGAAGATCTAAAGCAGGCTGAAGCCAAGAAAAAAGCGGCGGACGACTTGGCCGCCAAAGAGGCCGCAGCGAAAACACCCGCAGCTGCACCAGCTGCAGCCCTCGACGAAGCAGCTCGCAAACAGGCCGAGGACAAGCGGATCGCCGATGAAACGATCAAGCGTCAGGCCGATTTGAGGGCTGCCGAAGAAAAGCGCGCTGCCGACGCCAAGAAAGTTGCCGATGAAGCGGCCTCGAAATCTGCCGACGCAAAGAAAGCCGCTGACGACGCTGGCGCTCGCAAGCAGGTCGATGACAAGCGGCTGGCCGACGAAGCCCAGAGGCGCCAGGCCGATCTGAAAGCTGCCGAGGAAAGGCGCGCGGCCGATGCCAGTGCCCGCAAGCAAGCCGACGAAAAACGCGCAGTCGATGCCAAGAAGGCGTTCGATGATGCCGCTGCAGCTGCTAAGGCGGCCGAAGCCAAGAAAGCCGCTGATGATGCAGTTGCCCGCAAACAGGCGGATGATCGTCGCATCGCCGAAGAAACCACGAAACGCGTGGCTGACGCGAAAAAAGTTACGAACGAAAAGCGCCTCGCTGCCGACGCCGCAAAGCGGGCGGCGGACGATGCTAAACGTGCCAGTGATCAAGCTCGTGAAGCCGAAACGCGTCGCCAAGCCGAACTAAGGGCTACCGAAGATGCGCGGCGTAGAGATGCATCCCTGGCTGCAGCTGCTTCGAAGGTAATGAAGCCCAGCAACCCGGCTGTTGCAATGGTCGAACCGAAAGCGCCGCCGCCGGGGACCGCAGCGACTTCGCCGACACCGGAAGTATCGTCGCCGGTGGAAACGCTGCGCACCTCGCGTTCATCCCGGCGCGCCAGAACATCCGCTGCCGCCGGTGCGTGACGGCAAGCGAAACGAGGATGCGAGCTGGCGGGTAATCGTGTTGCGACCCCACCGGGGTATTACATTGTGAAAGCCGGCGACACGCTTTGGGATATCGCGGATCTGCATTACGACGACGGCTCACGTTTCGCGGTGCTGCGCCGGGCAAATCGCAGAATTCATCCGAATCTGATCCGCCCGTGTCAGCGCATCTTCGTGCCGGCCGATAAGCGCAGCTGAATTCCGAACTGGCGATTCAAATGTGCATCTAACTGTCGAAGCCGGCTCAACAGGTTCACGACCGGCCGCCGGCGAGCACGCGCCTAAGCTTTTCCACTGCCGTGGCGGGTGAGGTGAGGACGGGTGCTGAGACGGTCAGATCCCTTGGCGTTCGGATGCCGGCACCTATCTGCTCGTGCGCGGCGACGCTCCACAGGATCTCAATGTCTATGCAGCGCGACGCGGCAACTGGGAAGTGACGCTGCGCGGCCTGTTTACAAACAGGTCCGCGATCAACCAGCTCGCCTTGGGGCTTGCACCGGGCACGACTGTCCACGCCACGGCCGGCCAGATCTTGCCGCTGTGGCAGGCCGCGGACCTGTACGCCCAAGAAAAACAACCTGTCGTTATCGTTGCCGCAGAGCGCTATGGCATGGGGTCTTCGCGCGACTGGGCCGCCGCCAAGGGCGTCGCCCTGCTCGGCGTCCGCGCTGTGATCGCCAAGAGTTTCGAGCGCATCCATCGGTCAAACCTGATCGGCATGGGTATCCTGCCGCTCCAATTGCCGAAGGAAACAACTCTGCCTGCTCTCGAGCCCTCGTCGACGATTACCGTCGACCTTTCCGTGGCAGCTATTCAACCACGCACAGGCGTGCGGATCGAGATCGCAACTCCGGATCAGTCCGTCTTGACGGTCTGGACAGTTGCCGCAATCGAAACTGCTGCGGAAGCGGCGACGCTGATGGCCGGCGGTTTTCTGCCCAAGCTCATCGCAGATGCTGGTTCATGAAAGCGAGTTTGCGGCAGGCGCCGCTCCGCACTGCAGAAGGCTTTACCCAATTGCGCACGCCCGCATGGCAGCGACGTGAGCGCGGCATAGCGCACCCAAAAACGCGATATCTCTCGACTTACCGCACTTTGTCGGCGGGCCGCAGAGCGCCGGCTTTCTCGGCTTCTTCGAGCGTGCGGGCAAGTTCCTCGCGGGCGCGCTCGGCCTGGCGCTGACGATCCCAGAGCGACGCATAAAGCCCGTTCTTGGCGATCAACTCGGCGTGCGTGCCTTGCTCGACCAACAGGCCCTTCTCAAGCACGAGAATATTGTCGGCGTGGACGATCGTCGACAGGCGATGCGCGATGACCAGCGTCGTGCGTCCCTTGGCGATCCGATCCAGCGCATCCTGGATCTCCTTCTCCGTGTGACTATCGAGCGCGCTCGTCGCTTCATCCAGCACCAGGATCGGCGGCCCCTTGAGGATCGTGCGCGCAATCGCTACTCGTTGCTTTTCGCCGCCGGATAACTTCAATCCGCGTTCGCCGACCATAGACTTATAGCCTTCCGGCAGCGTGCGAATGAACTCGTCGATCTGGGCGAGTTTGGCAGCAGCATATACTTCTTCATCAGTGGCATCGGCGCGGCCGTAGCGGATGTTGTAGAAGATGGTGTCGTTGAACAACACCGTATCTTGCGGCACAACGCCGATTGCCGCTCGCAGGCTCAGTTGCGTGACTTCGGAAATGTCTTGGCCATCGATCGTCACCCCGCCGCCGGCGATGTCGTAGAAGCGAAACAAGATCCGGCTGATCGTCGACTTACCGGCACCCGAAGGCCCAACGATCGCCACCATCTTGCCGGCCGGCACCTCAAACGACACGTCCTTCAGGATCGGCCGTGCCGGATCGTAGGCAAACGACACATGATCGAAACGGATCGTGCCTCCGCTCACGCTAAGCGGCTTTGCGCCCGGTTTGTCATCGATCTCGGGGTGCTCGCCCAGCAGCGTGAACATCGTCTCGAGATCGACCAGCCCCTGTTTGATCTCGCGATAGATCATGCCCATGAAGTTGAGCGGGATATAAAGCTGGATCAGCATCGCATTGATCATCACGAAGTCGCCGATGGTGTGCGTGCCTTGCACGACGCCGCGGGCCGCGAGGATCATCGCCAGCGTAAGGCCAATGGTGAATATCATCGCTTGGCCGGAGTTCAGCGCGCCGAGCGACCAGTATGATTTCAAGGAGGCTTGCTCGTAACGCCGCATCGAGGTGTCGAAGCGTTTGGCCTCGAGACCTTCGTTACCGAAGTATTTGACGGTCTCGAAGTTGAGCAAACTATCGACTGCCTTGGTGTTGGCGTCGGTGTCGCTGTCGTTCATTTCGCGGCGGATGCCGATACGCCACTCGCTGGCGACGATCGAGAACCAGATGTAGGCGGCGACCATGATCAACACGATGACGACGATGACGCCGCCAAAATAGTACCAAAGTAGTGCCGATAGCAGAACCAGTTCGAGCGCGGTCGGTACGGCGCTGAGCGCACCCATGCGTATAATCAACTCGACCGCCTGCGTACCCCGCTGGATCACGCGATTGAGCCCACCGGTGCGCTTCTCGATGTGAAAGCGCAGCGACAGCCGATGCAAATGCTGGAATGTACGATTGTTGAGCTGACGCACGGCGTTCAAGGCGACGTGCATGAACAGATAATCGCGCACTTGTGTGAACAGCGCCATGGTCACGCGAGCGACGCCATAGGCTACGATCAACATCGCGCCGGCGGCGATGGCGTTGCCCCCAGGTGAAGCGGCGCTAGGTACGTGCGCGATCAACCAATCGGTCGCGGCCTTGTAGATGATCGGCATGGTGACGGTGACGAGCTTGACGAGCACCAGGAGTGCAAAAGCCCACACCATTCGCATCCGCAGATCCGGCCGATCGGCTGGCCAAACGAACGGCAGAAGGCCGCGCAACACGGTCATCTGGTCGGCCGGCTTCTTGTTCAGAGCCTCGTCCGATGTGTTTGCATGAGCAGGCGGAGCGGTCCCGCCGTGCGGGCCTTGGCGCTTGCCCGTATCGACAACGGCCATCACTTATTCCTTGGGTCAGCGTTCATAGCCGTGGCTTATCACAGACACGAGCGCGGGCAAGCGCGGCCGATCTCGCGCGACACAACGCCCGAGTTGGGAATTCGCCGCAAATGTAGTTCACCGCAGCAATTGCCTGACGAGGACAAACCATGATTAAGATCTTCGATACACTTCATCATGTTTGCATCGTGGTGCGTGATGTGCATAAGACGGCCGCCTATTATGAGTCTGTCGGTATCGGGCCGTGGTCGGACTATCCGCCACTGACAGCTTATGCCGAACTCGACGTTTTGACACTGCTGAAAAGCCGGCGGCGTCGTGCTTGAAATCCGATCAAGCCCACCGGCCGTTGCGCCCAGATAATAACCAGGAACCGCGAGATGGCCATGTCGATCGACCTGAATTCCGATCTCGGCGAGGGCTATGGGCCATGGCGCGCCGGCGACGATGACGCCATGTTGCGCCTGGTCACAAGTGCCAATGTCGCCTGCGGCGGCCACGCCAGTGATCCTGAGACCATGTTTGCAACCCTGACCCTTGCGCGTGAGGCCCGAGTGATGGTTGGCGCCCATCCAGGTTACGCCGATCGCGAGGGTTTTGGTCGGCGGGTTATTCCGCACACAACCGGCCAGATCGAGCGTTTCGTCGCCGTCCAAATCGGTGCGCTCATGGCTGCTGCTGCGCTCGCCAATACGCGCGTTCAGTACGTCAAGCCGCATGGCGCTCTTGGCAACTTGGCCGCCGATGACCGATCGGTCGCCGAGGCCATAGTACGCGCAGTCGCGGCGGTCTCAGGCGACCTTGCGATCCTCGCGATCTCCGGCACGGAACTGGAGACTGCCGGGCAACGTGCTGGCCTCGCGGTCTATAGCGAGATCTTTGCCGATCGTGCCTACCTGCCCACTGGTCGTCTCGTGCCGCGCAGCCGGCCAGGCGCCATGATCGAAGGCGCACAGAACGCCGCGGTTCGGCTTGTCGAATTCTTTGGCACCGGTTCTATGCCAACCATCGACGGTGCATCGATCCGGCTGCAGGCACACTCAATCTGTGTCCATGGAGACAGCGACGGCGCCATTGCGATGGCGCGGGTCATCCGCGAAAGACTAACGTCCGAGGGCTTCTCGTTGGCGCCATTTTTGGAGCGCGCGCCATGAGATCAACTGGCTCGGCCTTTCCACGCTGTCGGGCCGTGGCAGATCATGCGGTCCTGATCGAATTCGGCGACGTGATCTCGCGAGACGTTCACGATCAGGTCAGGCGTCTTGATGCAACGCTGGCAACTTGTCCGTTTGAAGGGTTCACCGAAGCCATTCCCGCCTACACAAGCGTACTGATTGAGTTCGATCCACTCGTCACAGATCATGAGCGCGTCGAGGCTGCGCTATCAAAACTGTTTGAGGAACGCTCGGCGACGCATCAGAAGGGCGCGTTGCGCGAAGTTCTCGTCTGCTACGAAGATGAATATGCGCCTGACCTGCAACAGATCGCGGTTCTTTCGGGACTGTCGACCGAAGACGTAATCAAGGCGCATTTGTCTGGTGCCTATAGCGTCTTCATGTACGGCTTCGCACCTGGCTATGCCTACCTCGCTGGTGTCCCGGAGGCTATTCAACAGCCCCGCAAACCGACTGCGATCCGGGACATTCCCGCCGGGAGCGTTATGATCGCTGGCCCGCAATGCCTCGTCACGACCCTGAAGATGCCGACGGGTTGGTGGATTATCGGCCGTTCGCCAACACAGATTTTGCTGGACGACATAGACTATCCATTCCTGTTCGACGTCGGTGACGATGTGATTTTCCGGAAGATCGATCGCGCTACCTTCGAAGCCGCAGACCGGCGAGGCTGAGTCATGAATGCGGCGACCTTCATAGTTTCGCAGGCCGGCCCGCATGTGACCGTGCAGGACAAGGGACGGCCGCAGCTGATGCGCTTCGGCGTTCCCGCTTCAGGTCCCATGGACCGTGGTGGATTCGCCATTGCGAACGCCGCGCTCGGCAATACAGCTGTGTCGCCTGCCATTGAGATCTCGATGGGTGGGCTTACTCTCGAATGCGTCGAAGGCAGTGTCACTATTGCGGTCGTCGGTGGTGGATTCCAGGTGACGATTGATCAGGTACGCTTGGGCTCATGGATGGTCGCAACCGTTCGCGCTGGGTCCCGCTTGACCATCAAGCCAGGACCCTGGGGCAGCTGGACCTATTTGGCGTTCGCCGGGCAACTTCGAGCAAATCCGTGGCTTGGAAGTGTCTCGACGCATGGCCCATCCGGACTCGGAGGGGGAAGGCTTGTCATGGGCCAGCGGCTGGTGGTCCAGGAAGCGGAGGTTCGCGAGCAGCGCCTGGGAGAAATTCCTTGCCCGGTGTCGGCGCGTCCGCGGAATTCACTGAACGTCGTTCTTGGGCCGCAGCAAAGGTTCTTCGCGTCGGAATCAATCGACGCGTTTCTCTCTCAGCCGTTCGCCCTGACTGATGCTTATGACCGTATGGGAGTTCGGCTGTCCGGGCCGTCGCTTCGTCCAACTGCGGCGCTTGATATGCCTTCCGAGGCCATCGTTCGTGGTTCGATTCAGGTCTCCGGCGATGGCTCGCCGACAGTGCTGCTGGCCGATCACCAAACAACTGGCGGGTACCCAAAAATAGCAACAGTGATCTCGTGTCATCTGGATGGCTTCGTCCAGCTACGCAGCCGCGATCAAGTCTCGTTCAAAAGTGTGACGCCCGCAGCAGCAATTCAAACGGTGCGGAGGCGGTATCACGAACAGGAACGGTTTCTGGCTGGGGTGCAGGCCGGGCCGAAATCGCTCACGCAAAAACTCCTGTCCGTCAACCTGATCGATGGCGTTGTAAGCGGTGCTGCGTAATAGTCGACCGAAAACCAATCATTGAGATTTGGCTTTGATCGGTCATCATCATCGCGACGTGACACCTCTTTAAGCGGCCGGAGATTGCTGTGTCGTCAAAGTCTCCTGGGCGCGTTGCCCCGCGCAAAAACCTTCATGATGGCCGCTCACTCTGGCACGATTCAACTCGTCGCACCGTTCGCACCCGCACGCTGCGTCAGTCAGAAACCTGCGAGATTGCCGTCATTGGCGGCGGCATCAGCGGCGCTCTGACAGCGTTGTCGTTGGTTGAGGCCGGGCACGAGGTTATGGTACTCGATCGGCGCCCGCCGGGCGAGGGCTCGACCGTTGCTAGTACCGCCATGATCCAGTTTGAGATCGACACGCCGCTGACGGAACAAGTCTACCAGTCCCGCCGCTTCCTCTTCCCTTGCCACCTAACTTCGCTCATCAATCGGACCCTGAATGGCTGTTACACGAATCTCAGCCACACTAGGATGCCAGTTTTGTCATGCGCGGCCCAGCCAACGTCATCAGCGTCAGATGACCGTTTCGAGCGACTGGCGATGCGGGCGCTAACCTACTTTTCATAATTGTAGGCGAAAACATACATTGCAGATTTGATGGC
>JANMNO010000052.1:0-32841 GCA_031374115.1 Hyphomicrobiaceae bacterium
CGGCGAGCCTCGGATCGGCACCGGGAGCGTTCCCGGGTTTGACCCTCCGACCTGCAACCTGTGCACCGCCAGCAGTCGCCACCGGTTGGCGTCCCCTCATGCGCATAGGTCGAGGGTGATTATGCAGCAGGTTGGGCAACCGTGGATAAGTTTGCGAGCCCAAATGTTGCAGACGTGGTGAATGCGGGGCGGGGAAAGCTTTGAAGGCGGCCCAACCCCCTCGCGTTCCCGGAAGCCGCGCCTCGATCTCGCGGCGCCACATGGATGCCAAACGCGCGGCTATCCGGGATCTACACGTGCCCGAATTGTCCGCGGGGTGCGGCCGTAGATCGCATTTCACGGCGGCGAGCTTGCCGGTCCGCGACACGTAAGGATCCCGGATAAGCCGCTGCGCGGGCTTTCCGGGAACGCGTGGGAGGGAGTGGTGCACTCGACCTGTCACTTGCCTTTTCTCTCAATGCACGCGTTCCCGGAAGCCGCGCCTCGATCTCGCGGCGCAACATGGTTGCCAAACGCGCGGCTATCCGGGATCTTACGTGCCCGAATTGTCCGCTAATCTCAGCCGTATGTCAGATCGTCCGATCAAGGTATTCTTTGTTTACATAACGGCTAGTAGGCCACGTGGCGTGATTTACATCGGAATGACCAGCGATCTTCTTGGCCGCGTCTGGGAGCACCGTGAACCCGACTTGGGCCGATCTGTTTGGCGAGGCCGTCCGTCAGGACGGTTTTGAGCACTGACAAAAGGCGGCACAAGTGCGGCTCACCGCGACACGGAAAGATCCCGGATAAGCTCGGCTCGCGCGCAGGCTTTCCGGGAACGCGTGGGGAGGGGTGGTGCTTGTCGATGTTGCTCGCCTCGGCCCCACTCCCTCAACCGCGTGTCCCGGCCTCCGCCGGGATGACGGTTGTGGTGGGACAGGGACAGTTACCGATCTACTTTGTGGGTCGGCTAAAGTGTTTTCGCGAGAGCCGACAGTCAGAAGTGCGGGACGAAGTTGTCGGGTCCCCTAAAGGAACTCCCAAAAGGTCGCTCGCAAATGCTCTACGCGACCTACGATTCGGCACACTTTGGGGGGCCGGCGACTGTTATCGAACCCGAAAATTTATAAAGCACTAGTCGCGATTGGTAAGTGTCCCCGTGGAAACACATCTTCATCCGTCATCGCAAACGACAGGCGATGAACCGTGGCGATCTGTTGCGGCCCGGCGCCGGCTTGTGTCAGGGCGTGTGCGGATAGCTCGTTCGCCTGCACGGCATGAAGGGCGTCCAGATCGTAGCCGAAGGCCAGCACGATCCAGTCGGCGACCCCATCGGCTCCCCGGATCACCTGCTCTTTCGTTGCCGCCGCCTCAGGCGTCTGTGTAATCAGGAGATGCCCACCGGTCAGCCCGGCGCTGGTCGGCAGGGACGACAGAACCGAGCGCAGTGCCTCTTGCAAGTCGTTGCCACGACCCGGTTGCGGCGACAGTCGGATCGTCAATACGAAGCCCGCAACGCCACCGCCGAAGCTCTCAGCCACGAGGCACTGGCTGCGGACCATATCGCGATGCAGCGGCATCATCTGCAGCGACCACGGTGTCGGTGCGTTCAGCCGCTCGCGGTACGGCTGCGAAGTCAACACGTCGTAAGTCGCCAACTCGTACATCACGAAGAAGCTCTCGGGCGCAGCGACGACGGCCCAGCGCGAGCCGCGCCGGAAGCCCGGAATGCCCAGCCGCTCCGGAAAGTGCTCGTGAACGTGCCAGTCCTGGAATGCCGCTCGCTGATCAGGAGGCACGTGCCACCACATCGCAACCGCTGCTTTTCCGAGTAGTGCCAACGCTGTGCTCCTTGTGCTTGAGTGACGAGCCGTGTCGGGCGATCCGTCAGACGGGTCTTTTTTTAATATCTCTGGCCGTCTCTCCTGCGTGATCCGCTCGGCTTCGGCCCGTCGCCACTCGGCGATCTTTTTGTAGCCCCGGCAACTTTCCCCCAAGGCTCAGACGGGTCAAGCGGTCTTTAACGCACTTCGATCAAGCGCTCACCTGCGTCCAGCAGAAGTACAATCTTCGGCCACTCATGCTGCATTCGACCAAGCAGCACGCTCTTGCGCACGTTACCCATGCGAAGCCAAATGACGGATGGTCCAGAGGAACTTGCAACCGCCAGCTGCGCAAAATCGCCGTCGCGGCTAATGATTGTTCGGGCTTGAGCTATCGCTAGCGCCCAAATCGCCGGATCTGGCATCGTCAGGCCGGGCAACTCGAGAACATGGATGCAATCCCAGTTCGCCCTCGAAAGCTGCCGGGCGAGAGCGACCGGTAGGTTTGCGTCGACGATAAACCGGTGGGTCATTCCGCTGCGAGAACGGTGTGGTCGAGTTGCCGGCTGGCATACTCGAGTGCCGCGGTGATGTCGCCGTCTTCCAGGTAAGAATAGTCCTCCAGGATCTCACGCCGATCAGCACCTGCCGCCAAAAGGTCCAGGATGTCTTGAACGCGGATACGCATGCCGCGAATTGTCGGGCGGCCTCCACACAGGTCGGCCTTGATCGTGATCCGCTGTAGTTCACTCATTGTCAGTGTCCGTCGATCATGCTGAATGATGATAACACGTTGCTATTCGCCCGGAAACTGCTGCCAGACTGGCCTAACACAGGAAAAGATACACCGCGGTCGTGTGCCCGAAGCCCAACTTGTTTCAGGATGAGTGCTTTGTCGCCCGCATCAAATCAGGCCGTCTCTCCCGTGTGATTCGCTCGGCTTCGGCGCGCCGCCACTCGGCAATCTTTTTGTGGTCGCCGGACAGCAGTACCTCGGGGATCGAACGGCCTTCCCACGCGCGGGGCTTGGTGTATTGGGGGTATTCGAGCAGGCCGGCCTCGAAGCTTTCGTCGGTGGTTGAAGCGGCACCGCCCAGCACGCCTGGCAACAGCCGGACGCAGGCGTCGATCAGCACCATGGCGGCGATCTCACCACCCGACAGCACGTAGTCGCCGATCGAGATTTCGCGCAACGATCGGCCCTCGATGACGCGCTCGTCGACGCCCTCGAAGCGGCCGGCCAGCAGGAGTACGCCGGGTTCTGCCGCGAGTTCGCGGATCAGCGCCTGGGTCAATCGTTCGCCTCGGGGTGACAGGTAGATCGCCGGGCGTTTCGGCCGGCCGGCGCGCGCATGATCAATCGCTGACGCCACCACGTCGGCGCGCAGCACCATGCCGGCGCCGCCGCCAGTTGGGCTATCGTCGACGCTCGCGTGCTTACCGGCGCCGAAATCTCGGATCTGGACCGTATCGAGCGACCAAATCCCGGCGTTCAACGCCTGTCCGACCAGCGAAACGCCGAGTGCGCCGGGAAACATATCCGGGAATAGCGTCAGGACGGTCGCGGCCCAGGGCGCGCGACCATCCGCTGTCGGAATATGCGGCATGCAGCCTCAGATCACGACCCTTCGACGATGACCATGTCGATGTAGCCGGCCCCTTCACGCAATTTCTTCGCAGCAGTGTATTCGGGCGACTGCACGTAGGTGCGCGCGACATCGAGGCTCTCGAATTCGAGCACGACGTTGCGGGCCCGGCCTTCGCCTTCCATCACCTCGTTGCGGCCACCACGGACGATCGGCCTGCCGCCGTATTTCTTGATCGCGTCGCCGGCCGCTGCGGCGTACACGGCCCACTGCGTCGCGTTGGTGACGACGGCTCTGGCGATGACATATCCCTTGGGCATCAAATCTCTCCTCAATTGTGCTCTGCGGCACTGATCTCGTTTATAATCGCAGCTGCTGCCGCTTTCGGATCGGCTGCCCCGGTAATCGGGCGGCCGACCACCAGATGTGTCGCACCGGCGCGCATCGCGATCAATGGCGTAACCGCGCGGGCCTGATCTCCCGTTTCCGCACCGGCGGCGCGAATGCCCGGGGTGACGATTAGAAAATCCGGGCCGACGGCCGCCCGCACCAGCGCCGCCTCCTGCCCTGATGCGATTACCCCATCGAATCCGGCGGCCTTGGCGAGTTTGGCGCGCTGCACGACAAGATCGGCTGGCGCAAGGCTCGCCACACCTTGTTCGCGCAGATCGTTCTGATCGAGGTTGGTTAGCACCGTCACTGCCAGCAGTTTCAGTTTGGTATCGCCGCGTCCACGCACCGCCGCATCCAGCGTCTTGCGATCGTGGCCGTGCACGGTGAGGTAATCGACACCAATGCGGGCGACGTTTGCCGTAGCTTTTTCAACCGTGTTACCGATGTCGAGCAGCTTCATATCGAGAAACACGCTACTGCCTGCAGCCTTGAGGCCAAGCGCAAAGTCGAGCCCGCCGCCAAATACCAGTTCAAGTCCAATCTTATAGTGCGAAACGCAATCGCCCAGCGCTTCAACCAGGCGGCGCGCGGCATCGAGGGTTGGCACGTCGAGGGCAACGAACAGGCGATCTTTTGGACGGAATGAAGCTGGCATGAGGCTCTCTCGCATTGCCACGTAGGGCGGGTCAAGCCGAGTGCCCCCGGTTCGATCATACCGGCTCAAAACTGTCCGACAACTGTTCCACCAGCTTGTTCAGCACGAAGCGGCCACGTGCGGTGGCGCGGATGCGATCTTCGGCGGGTAGGTATTCGAGCATCTCCAGATCGATGAGCCGGTTGATCGCGGCGTCGCCAGGCCGAATACCGCCGATGCGGGTCAGCCGGGCCAGATCCAACCCCTCGGTCAGCCGCAGCCCCATCAGCAGCATTTCGTCGGCCTGCTCGTCGCGGGCAAGTGCGGTGTCTTCGATCACGCCGTGATTGTCGCGCTCAACGCGCTCCAGCCACCGTTCGGGAGCCCGTTCGGCAACCGTGGCATGACGTGCCCCATCGACGAGAATGCGGCCGTGTGCGCCGGGTCCGATGCCGGCGTATTCGCCGTAGCGCCAATACAGCACGTTGTGGCGGCTCTCCTGGCCCGGGCGCGAATGGTTCGAAATTTCATACGCGGGCAGCCCGGCTTCGGCTGTCATCGCCTGGGTGGCCGCGAACAACTCGTCCGCCAATTCAGGTTCTGGCGTGATCAGCTTGCCCGCCTTGTGCAACTTCTCGAACGGCGTGTCCGGCTCGATCGTTAGCTGGTAGAGCGAGAGGTGATCGCCGGCTATTTCCAGCGCCTCGCGCAGCTCGGAACACCATTGTCCGACACCTTGGCCCGGCCGCGCATAGATCAAATCGAACGTGAAGCGGTCGAATGCCGCGCGTGCGATCTCGATTGCCTTCTTCGCCTCGGTCACCGAATGCAGGCGGCCGAGCGCCTTCAAGTCTGCGTCGTTCAGCGCCTGCACGCCGAGCGACACGCGGTTGATCCCGGCCTCGCGATAGCCGCGAAAGCGATCCGCTTCGACACTTGATGGATTGGCTTCGAGCGTGATCTCTGCATGGCGCTGGATGTGCCAGTTGCGGCCGATCTCATCAAGGATGCCGGCAACAGTCGACGGTGCCATCAACGAGGGTGTGCCGCCACCGAAAAAAATGCTTGATACTTCGCGCGGGCCGGTGCGCTCGCGCGTGGTGTGGATTTCGCGCCGGAACGCGGCCAGATAGCGCTCCTGATCGACGCCGCCCACGCGCACATGGCTGTTGAAGTCGCAGTACGGGCACTTCGACGCGCAGAATGGCCAATGGATGTAGACGCCGAAGCCCGCATCGCCGGCCGCGTCTGCACCGCGCGCCTCAGCCGCGGAGGTGAGCATCGACGAACTTGGCGAACGCAATGGCGCGATGGCTGATGGCATGTTTGGCGTCTGGCTCCATCTCGCCGAAGGTCTTGTCGTGCCCATCTGCGAGGAACATCGGATCGTACCCGAAACCGAGCGACCCACGCGCAGGCCATACCAGATGGCCGTAGATTTTGCCCTCGAAAATATACGGTTGCTGGCCCGGAATGGCAATGCACAGCGCGCACACGAAATTGGCCTTCGGACCGGCGCCGGTCCAGCCGTTGCGCTTGGAGACCTCATCAGCAACCATTTTCATAGCGATTGCGAAGTCTTTCGACGGTCCGGCCCAACGAGCCGAATAGATGCCGGGATTGCCGCCCAGGCACTCTACTTCCAGCCCCGAGTCATCCGACAACGACGGCAGTCCGGATGCGGTAGCGGCAGCCACGGCCTTGAGACGCGCGTTACCGGCGAACGTCGTTGCCGTTTCTTCCGGTTCCGGCAGACCCAACGCGCCAGCCGATACCGCATCGAGGCCGAACGGGCGGACGAGATCGTTGATCTCGACCACCTTGCCCGGATTATGGGTGGCGACGACGAGGCGGGTGCCGGCGGCCAACCTCATCAGGCAACCGTCAGCTGCTGCAACGATACCAATTCGCCGATGCCCTTGCGGGCAAGCACCATCAGGGTGTCGAACTGCTCCTGGCTGAACGGATCTTTTTCCGCCGTGCCTTGCACTTCGACGATGCCACCCTTGCCGGTCATAACGAAATTTGCATCCGCTTCGGCGTCGCTGTCTTCGGCGTAATCGAGGTCGAGCACGGCTTCGCCTGCGTACAGGCCAGCCGAGATGGCGGCGATATTGTCCTTGAGCACGCCCGCCTTGATCATCTCGCGGGTCTGCATCCAGGCGAGACAATCGTGCAGCGCGATCCACGAGCCGGTGATGGCGGCAGTGCGGGTGCCGCCGTCCGCCTGAATGACGTCGCAGTCGATCGAGATCTGTTTTTCGCCGAGCTTTTCGAGGTCGACGACAGCGCGCATCGAGCGGCCGATCAACCGTTGGATTTCCTGGGTGCGGCCAGATTGCTTGCCAGCCGAGGCTTCGCGGCGCATGCGCTCGTTGGTGGCGCGCGGCAGCATACCGTATTCGGCCGTCACCCAACCCTTGCCCCGGCCCTTGAGCCAGGGCGGAATGCGTTCTTCGAGGCTCGCCGTGCACAGCACGTGGGTATTGCCGAACTTGATCAGGCAGGAGCCCTCGGCGTGCATTGAAACCGCGCGTTCAAACGACACGCGGCGAAGTTCGTCGGGTTTGCGTTTCGATGGACGCATCGTGAGCGTGGCTTTCGGTGCTGGTGTGTGCGGCGGCGCGCATTAAGTGCCGCGCAAGTGGTCGGGCGGGACATTAGGCCTAAGAGCCTTCGGCTATCAACATCAATTTGTCCGCTCCAAAGCACAGGCGAAGCATCCTGCAGCGACCCCACTTGCCACCGATACCCCTCTCTCACTAGGTTCTCGTCATGGCAGATCCGATCACCGAACCATCTTCGCTCAATGAGCGCACGCGAGCGATCTTCCGTTCGATCGTGGAAACCTATCTCGCGACCGGCGACCCGGTGGGTTCACGCAACCTGTCCCGTGCACTGCCGATGCCTCTTTCACCTGCGTCTATTCGCAATGTGATGTCGGACCTCGAACACCTAGGGCTGATCTACGCTCCGCATACGTCTGCGGGAAGGCTGCCGACTCAACTGGGTCTGCGTCTGTTCGTCGACGGTTTGCTCGAACTCGGCGACCTGACGAAGGAGGAGCGCGGTCAGCTTGAAACGCAAATCAAGATCAAGCGCGAACGCTCGATCGACCAGGCGCTGACCGAGGCAACCGAAATGATCTCGGGGCTGTCGCATTGTGCCGGCGTGGTCCTTGCGGAAAAACAGGTGAGCCGCCTCAAGCACATCGAGTTCGTGCAGTTGGAGCCTGGCCGCGCGCTGGTCGTTTTAGTCGGCGAGGATCAAAACGTGGAAAACCGCGTCATCTCCGTGCCGCCGGGTCTGCCGCCATCGGCGCTGGTGGAAGCTGCCAATTATATGAATGCGCATATTCGCGGGGCAACCATTCCGGAGGCGCGCTCGCGGATCGAAGCAGACCTCAATACCGCAAAGGCTGAACTCGACCGGCTTACACAAAAGGTGGTGCGTGCGGGGCTTGCCGAATGGTCGGGTGCGCTCGACGATCGCAAGAGCCTGATCGTCCGTGGTCAATCCAATTTACTCAAGGATCTGAACGCCAACGAAGATCTCGCTCGAATCCGGCAGTTGTTCGACGATCTCGAAACCAAACGCGATCTGGTGCAATTGCTCGGCCTGTCGGAAAACGCGGAAGGCGTTCGCATTTTTATCGGGTCCGAGAACAATCTTTTTTCGCTGTCGGGCTCCTCGCTGATCGTTGCTCCGTTCCATGACGAGAAACGCAAAGTCGTTGGCGTATTGGGCGTTATCGGGCCAACCCGGCTGAATTACGCACGAATTATCCCCATGGTCGATTATACCGCAAAGTTGGTCGGCCGCTTGCTGACTTGATTTTTTGCCGCTGGCGGCTGATATCCCGTCGAAGGGTTGAGCCACGCGTTGGCGCCCAAGCAATGACCCACCACTTACCGAGGATCCATGACCTCAGAGCCCAAAGCCGACGAGCCGGCAACCGCGCCCAACGCGGGAGCAGAAGCCGCACGAGAACCTTCCGCTCCGGAACAACCGCAAGCGACCTCCTACGTCGATCCAACGATCGCAATGGAGGCGCAGATCGCAGGGCTCGAAGCCCAGGTGAAAGATTTGACGGATCGATTGCTTCGCACGCATGCGGAAATGGACAATATGCGCAAGCGCACCGAACGCGACAAGGCGGACACGGTCAAGTATGCGATCACCAAATTCGCCGCCGACATCGTGACCGTGGGCGACAACTTCCAGCGCGCGATCTCTGCCGTGCCGGCGGGTGCCGTCGATACCGATCCGGCGCTGAAAAGTCTGCTCGAGGGGGTAATGCTGACCGAACGTGAGTTCCTGGGTGTGCTCGACCGGCATGGCGTCACCCGCCTGGATCCCAAAGGTCAGGCGTTCGATCCGAACTACCATCAAGCGGTTATGGAGCAACCGCATGCGGAGGTCCCGAGCGGAACGGTGCTGCAAGTGTTCCAACCGGGCTACGTGATCGACGACCGCGTCTTGCGGCCAGCCATGGTCATTGTTTCGACTGGCGGTCCGAAACCGTCTAAGCCGGCCGAGGTTAGACCTGACGCTGGCGAGAACGGAACGTCCGATTCGGCAGCGGATGCGGAGCCGGTCAGCAAGCCGTCACCCGGCGCAGCGTCAAGTTGATCCGGCCCCCTTCGGACAGCATCGTCGACGAATTGGCGAACACCCGGTCGATGCCGTGATAAGCTTTCCTGGATGCTCCGCCTAGCACCACGACATCGCCCGACTCGAGGCGGATGCGCTGTTTCGGATCACTCCGTTTCATGCCGCCGACGTGAAACGTGGCGGTATCACCCAGTGAAATCGACACGACTGGTGCAGCAAAGGTCTGCTCGTCCGAATCGGTGTGGCTACCCATCTTGTTGGTCGCCCCATAGTAGTTGATCAAGCAGGCTTCGGGCGGCGCTGGGAAGCCGCTGACGTCCGCCCACAACTTCAACAGTTGCTCTGGAATAGGAGGCCACGGTTTGCCCGTCAGCGGGTGGGTTGCCTGGTAACGATAGCCGCCATCGCGATCGGACACCCAGCCGAGCCGGCCGCAATTAGTCATTTGCACACTGAGTGGTTTGCCTGTACGCGGCATCGTGGGACGATACAACGGTGTTGCGGCGATGATATCGCGAATGCTATTCAACAACGTTTTCTGTTCATCGGTGTCGAGATGATGTTGCAGCCACTTGAAGCCCTCGGAAAAGGTTTGCATTGGGACGTTTGACCGGCGTTTTTGTTTCAGGGAAGTAACCAACCGCGCCTTACGGCTTCAAAAGTGATGCCCGTTACACTAAAAATGATCACAGTTGGGTGCATGGCTGCCGTTGCAGCGCCCAACGCTGCCGCCTATATAGCCCATAGAACGACTCAAGCTCCAGGGGATCGGAACCGGCTACATCCAAGGGTGTCGCTTGTGCCTCGGGTGCCGAAACAAATCGGGCCCGGGCGGTCCGCCGCCACAGATAAGGAATGAATTGAGATGTCAAAAGTCATTGGAATCGATCTGGGAACGACGAACTCGTGCGTCGCAGTGATGGAAGGCGGCGTGCCGAAGGTGATCGTCAACGCAGAGGGCATGAACACCACGCCGTCAATCGTTGCCTTTACAAGCGATGGCGAGAAGTTGGTAGGTCTGCCGGCCAAGCGCCAGGGCGTAACCAATCCGTCGAACACATTTTTTGCGATCAAACGTTTGATCGGCCGCCGTTACGGTGATCCGCTGGTCGAGAAAGATAAGAAGCTTGTTTCGTATGATATCATTTCGGGCCCGAACGGCGACGCCTGGGTTTCCGTTGGCGACAAGCAATATTCACCGCAGCAGATTTCGGCTTTCATCCTGCAGAAGATGAAGGAAACCGCCGAGGCATATCTCGGTCATTCGGTCGCGCAGGCCGTTATTACTGTTCCCGCCTACTTCAACGATGCGCAACGTCAGGCGACCAAGGACGCCGGTAAGATCGCCGGCCTCGAAGTGCTGCGCATCATCAACGAGCCGACGGCTGCTGCGCTTGCCTATGGCTTGGACAAAAAGAAAGAGTCGAAAACCATCGCGGTCTACGATCTCGGCGGCGGCACGTTCGATATTTCGATCCTAGAGATCGGTGATGGCGTGTTCGAGGTGAAGTCGACTAACGGCGACACGTTCCTTGGCGGCGAAGACTTCGACATGCGGCTCGTGTCGTACCTTGCCGACGAGTTCAAGAAAGAGAATCAAATTGATCTGAAGGGCGATAAGCTCGCCCTGCAGCGTCTCAAGGAAGCTGCTGAAAAAGCGAAGATCGAGTTGTCGTCGTCGGCGCAGACCGAAATCAACTTGCCCTTTATCTCGATGAACCCGCAGACGCAGTCGCCGCTGCATCTCACGATGAAGCTCACCCGCGCTAAGCTCGAGAGCTTGGTGTCTGATTTGATCGACAAGACGATTGGGCCATGCAAGGCCGCGCTCAAGGATGCAGGAATGCAGGCGGCCGAGATCGACGAGGTCGTGCTCGTCGGCGGTATGACGCGGATGCCGAAGGTGCAGCAGGTCGTCAAGGAGCTGTTCGGCAAAGAGCCGCATAAGGGCGTCAACCCGGATGAAGTCGTCGCCATCGGCGCGGCAATTCAGGGCGGTGTTCTCGCCGGCGAAGTGAAGGATGTTTTGCTGCTCGACGTGACGCCGTTGTCGCTCGGCATCGAAACGTTGGGCGGCGTGTTCACGCGGTTGATCGATCGCAACACGACGATCCCGACCAAGAAGAGCCAGGTGTTCTCCACCGCCGAAGATGGTCAGAGCGCTGTGACGATCAAGGTTTTCCAGGGCGAGCGCGAAATGGCGCAGCACAATAAGCACCTGGGCACTTTCGATCTCGTTGGCATTCCGCCGGCCCCGCGCGGCGTACCGCAAGTCGAGGTCACCTTCGACATTGACGCCAATGGCATCGTCAACGTCGCGGCCAAGGACAAGGCGACCAACAAGGAACAGTCGATCCGTATCCAAGCAGCCGGCGGTTTGTCCGATGCCGATATCGAGCGAATGGTGAAGGAAGGCGAGGCGCACGCCGAAGAGGATAAGAAGGCACGCGAACTCGTTGAGGCGAAGAATAGCCTCGAGGCCCTTATCCACTCGACCGAAAAGTCGCTGAAAGAAAACAGCAGCAACGACAAGGTCGCGGCTGTCAAGGGCGAGGTGGAAGCTGCGATCGCAACCGCCAAGGAGGCCGTTGGCACCGAAGACGTGGAGCGTATGAAGACTGCGACAGGTACTCTGGCTGCCGCGGCAATGAAAATCGGTGAAGCGATTTATGCCAACATGCCACCGCCCGACGAAAACGATATGGGCACCGGTAGCCCGAAGTCCTCAGGTAAGGGGGCCGGTGGTGATAACGTGGTTGACGCCGACTTCGAAGAGGTCAAGGACGATAAGAAAAAAAGTGCATGACCTTCTGGCGTGATTGAATTTATGCTGAAAGCTTGATTAGCGAGCCCCCGCTGTTTGTCTAGCGTTTTGGCCGAGCCGGCCAGATACGTGGCAGCAGCGGGGGTTCAATCCTGTTGAGCGGTGATTTGTCCGCCCATGAGAAGACCAACCGGACGTTCGTCCCCATGGCAAAACGTGATTACTATAATGTACTTGGTGTCCAGCGCGGGGCCAGCGAACAGGACTTGAAGGCCGCCTTCAGACGATTGGCGAAGGAGCATCATCCCGATAAGAACAAAGGGGATGCGAAGTCCGAGCAGCAGTTCAAGGAGATCGCAGAAGCCTACGAGGCGCTCAAAGACCCGCAGAAACGCGCGGCCTACGATCAATTTGGCCATGCGGCGTTCGAGAACGGCGGTCGCGGCGGTCAGGGCGGCTTCGGTCCGGACTTCGCAAATTCGATGTCCGATATTTTCGACGATCTGTTCGGCGAGTTCATGGGTGGCCGCGGCGGAGCGCGGGGCGGCCGTCAGCGCGGTGGCCGCGAGCGCGGATCCGACCTACGCTACAATATGGAAGTGTTGCTGGCCGAAGCCTACTCCGGCAAGACCGCGCAAATTCGGGTGCCAACAAGTGTCGGCTGCGAGACGTGCCAGGGAACCGGGGCCAAACCCGGATCGAAGCCGGTCGGCTGCACGACGTGTGGTGGCCACGGCAAAGTGCGCGCGGCGCAAGGATTTTTCACCATCGAGCGGACGTGCCCCACTTGTCAGGGGCGTGGCGAAATCATCTCCGATCCATGCGTACCCTGCGGCGGAATGGGTCGCGTGGTGAAGGAACGTACGCTGTCGGTCAATATTCCGGCTGGCGTCGAAGATGGCACGCGAATTAGGCTCGCAGGTGAAGGCGAGGCGGGTCTGCGTGGCGGACCGCCGGGTGATCTCTACATTTTCTTGTCGATCAAACCACACGAGTTGTTCCAGCGCGACGGTGCCGACGTGTTTTGCAAGGTGCCGATTTCGATGATCACCGCCTCGCTTGGCGGTCAGATCGACGTGCCGACACTCGATGGCACCATGACCCGCGTGAAGGTTCCGGAAGGTACGGAGACCGGCAAGCAGTTTCGGATCAAGGGCAAGGGCATGACGGTGCTGCGCTCCAAGCAGCAAGGCGACATGTACATCCAGGTGGATGTCGAGACGCCAAAGAACCTTACGCGCCGGCAACGTGAGCTCCTCGAAGAATTTGAGACGGAGAGCCACAAGGACACATCGCCCGAGAGCTTCGGTTTCTTCGCCAAGATGAAGGAATTTTTCTCTGGCCCCGCAGCTTGACCCCAAGTGATCGGCGATCATCCCATGCCCCATTCGATCAAGGTGCTTTTCATCTCCGGTTCGGCGCGCGAAGCGTCGTTCAACAAGAAGCTTGCGCGGCTTGGTGCTGAAATCGCATCAGCCAACGGACTGCAGGCGACGTTTGCCGATCTGGGTGACTACCCGATGCCGATTTACGATGGCGATCTGGAGGGCTCATCGGGGCCACCAGACAACGCACACAAACTGAAGGCGCTGATGATGATTCATCAAGGCGTGTTCATTGCATCGCCCGAGTACAATGCTTCGATTACGCCACTACTCAAAAATTCGCTGGATTGGGTGGGGCGCGTAAAGGCCGAGGGTGAAGTGCCGCTGCAGGTATTCAAGTCGCGGGTGTTTGCTCTTGGTGCAGCTTCGCCGGGTGCGTTTGGCGGCGTGCGCGGCTTGATTGCCACGCGTCAGGTGCTGGAACTCGGCCTTGGCGCGCTGGTCCTGCCCGATCAGGTGCTCATCATGAAGGCGATGGATGCCTTCGAGGACAACGGCCACTTAAAGGATAAAGCTCAGCAAGCGATGCTGAAAACCGTAGTCGAAAAACTCGCCCGGGCGGCAAAGGTATTGCACGGATAGATGAGGTTGATTTCTGCCTGCGGCCCAGTTTTTTTGACGCTGGGGCGTTTCGTCAGAGGCCGTCTCGCCTGGCCTCTGTGCGCTGTTGCCATCCCTCACCCGCCGGCGATCTGCGGTAGAATATGCACGTCGGCGTCCCGGCCAATCTCCTGGAAAAGCGCGTCCTGATAGATTTGCCCGTCAATGGCGACGGCTAGGCCTTGCTCGAGATGAGGAGCGAGCGCTGGATGCAGTTGGCCAAGCTTCTTGAATAGTTGCTGCACCGTCGCGGCATCGATCGTCAGCTCTGCGACACCGCCGGTGAACTGGCGCAGGTTGCCAATTAGGGTCACCTGCGCCATGGCTTGCTCCTCAAGCGAACTTCAGTTTGAGCGATTTGTCGCCAGCAGCCTTCGCCGCGTCGATCGCAGCCAGCACTCGTGGCGGCGACATCGGCAGGCTGGAGAACCGCAGGCCGGTCGCATCGGCAATGGCGTTCGCGATCGCACCCATCGGCGGCACGATCGGCGTCTCGCCGACACCGCGCACGCCGTAAGGGTGGCGCGGGTTGGCAACTTCAACGATCACGGTATCGATCATCGGCAGGTCGGAGGCAACCGGAATGCGATAGTCGAGGAAGCCCGCGTTCTGCATCCGGCCGTCCGCGCCGTAAATGTATTCCTCGTTCAGCGCCCAGCCGATGCCTTGCACGGCGCCGCCCTGGTACTGACCTTCGACGTAGGCCGGATGAATCGCGCGACCGGCATCTTGGATCACCGTGTACCGCAGGATCGTCGCCTTACCCGTGTCCGGATCGACTTCGAGATCGCAGACGTGAACGCCGAAACTCGGCGCGGCACCGCTCGCGTTGATCGACGACGAGCCGACGATCGGACCACCGGTCTTGCCGGCCATCGCCGCAACCTGTTTCAGCGTCATCGGCGGATGCTTACCAGCGTTGGCGCCCGCCGGACGCACGGCGCCATCGACATATTCGACCGCGTCGATGGGTAATTCCCACAGCTTGGCTGCGCGCTCGCACGCCTGCTTGACGATCGATCGGCTGGCTTCGACGACCGCCATGCCGCTGGAGAACGTCGAGCGGCTGCCGCCGGTCAGGAAGTTGTAGCCAAGCGATTGAGTGTCGGCGATGGTCACGCGGATCGAGTTCATGTCGACGCCGAGTTCTTCCGCCGCCATCATGCACAGCGAGGCGCGCAATCCGCCGATGTCCGGTGTGCCTGCCATCAGCACAAGGGTGCCGTCCTCGTTGAGGGCGAGCGAAACAGAGGTCTCGCCGCCGATGTTGAACCAGAAACCAGCTGCAACGCCCCGACCTTGGTTGGCTTTCAGCGGTGCCTTCCACTGGTCGAGCGCCCTTGCGGCGTGCAACGATTCGACGAGGCCGACTGGCCCAAACTTCGGACCGTAAGCAGCCTTGGTGCCTTCCTTGGCGGCGTTCTTGAGGCGGAACTCGATCGGGTCGAGCTTCAGCTTGCGGGCAAGCTCGTCAATCACGCTCTCGACGGCGTAACCGGAAATCGGCCCGCCCGGAGCACGATAGGCCGCGACCTTGGGCCGGTTCGACACCACGTCGTAGCCGACGACCTTGACGTTCTCAAGATCGTAGGGCGCAAACGCACACATCGCGCCGGGGCCGACCGGCGACCCCTGAAATGCTCCGGCCAGGTACTTCAATTCACCTTCGGCAGCCGTAATGGTGCCGTCGTTCTTGGCGCCGACCTTGATGCGCATCTTGGCGCCGGAGGTTGGACCAGACGCGCGGAACACATCCTCGCGGCTCATCACCATCTTGACGGGCTTGCCGGACTTGGCGGCTAGCGCCAGTGCGACCGGCTCCAGGTAGACAACCGTCTTGCCACCAAAGCCGCCGCCGATTTCGGTCGCGGTCACCCGGATTTTGGATGCATCCATACCGAGCAGTCGCGCACAGTGGGCGCGCACGATCCAGTGGCCTTGGGTCGATACCCAAAGATCGGCTTGGCCGTCTTCGGAAACGGTCGCGAGACAGGCGTGCGGCTCGATGTAGCCTTGATGCACAGGCTTGGTTTCGAACGACCGCTCGACGATAACGTCGGCGGCAGCAAAGCCCTCCGTGACATCACCGAGCGTGAATTCGACGCGCTTGGCAACGTTGGACTCGGTCTTGGGCGCAGGCTCGACGCCAGCAGTGATCATGCCCGGATGCAAGATCGGTGCGCCGGCTGCCATCGCTTCGTCCACGTCGAGGACGTGCGGCAAGATCTCATAGTCGACTTTGATCAGCTTGAGCGCTGCCTTTGCCACAGCGGGTGAAATCGCGGCGACGGCTGCCACGGCGTGACCTTCGTACAGCGCCCGCTCGCGTGCCATCACGTTGCGCACCACGTCGCGATAATTGATCAGCATTTCGCCGGCCGGCACGAACTCCGATGCCTGGTCCTTGAAGTCGTCGCGCGTGACCACAGCCTTCACGCCCGGCAACGCCAGCGCTGCCGACGTATCGATCGACTTGATGATCGCGTGTGGATGGGGCGAGCGAAGGATGCGACCAGTCAATTGGCCAGGGAGATTATAATCGGCACCGAACCGCGCGCGGCCTGTCACCTTGTCGACGCCATCCGGACGGATCGGCCGCGTGCCGATGATCTTGTATTCAGGTTCTGGTTTGAGCTTCTTGACGGTCTCTTGCATGGCTTCATGCTCCTCGCATTTCGGCGGCTGCATCCATCACGGCACGAACGATCTTGTCATAGCCCGTGCAGCGGCAGAGATTGCCGGCCAACCAGTAGCGAACCTCAGTCTCCGTCGGGTTCGAATTCTTTTCCAGCAAAGCCTTGGAGGCGACGAGGAAGCCCGGCGTGCAGATGCCGCATTGGAGCGCGTGATGCTCCAGGAATTTCTGCTGCAACGGATGCAGCCTGTCGCCGGTGGCCAAGCCCTCGATGGTGCCGACCGATTTGCCGTTCATTTCGACGCCGAGCATCAGGCACGAGCAGACCAAGCGGCCATCGACGGTGACGGAACAAGCGCCGCAATCGCCGGTGGAGCAGCCTTCCTTCGTGCCGGTTAGTTCCAATTCGTCGCGCAAAATGTCGAGCAACGTCGCATTGGTTTCGCAGAGAATTTCAGTCGGATCACCGTTAACGGTGAAAGAAACGTGATGCTTTGCCATGAATCTCAGGTCCTCGCGCGTTCGTAAGCAATGATGGCGGTGCGGCGTGCGATGACACCCGCAACCTTGATGCGGAAATCGATCGTGCCGCGCTTGTCGTCGATCGGCTTGCAGGCGGCGCGGACGGCTGCGACCATCTTGTCGACCGCACCAGCGTCCAGCTTGGAGCCGATAAGTGCGTCACCGGCTGCCGTCACGTAAAGCGGCCGTGCGGCAACTGCACCAAGGCCGATGCGGGCAGCGGTGATCACAGCCGATGCATCCGTTGTCAAGCCAACGCCGACACCGACCACGGCGATGTCCATTTCCGTGCGCGGTATGAAACGCAGGTAAGCATCACCCATGCCTTTGGAGCGCAACGGTACGTGAAACGAAACCACGAACTCGCCCTTGGCCAACGCAGTCTTGCGCGGTGCAAGAACCACATCCTCCACCGGCAACTCACGACGGCCCGCCGGACCATGGATCGACACCGTTGCACGGGCGGCAATCAGGGCCGGCACACTATCGGCCGCGGGCGACGCGTTGCAAAGATTGCCGCCGAGCGTGGCGCGCCCCTGGATTTGGGTCGAGCCAATCAAGTTTGCTGCTTCGACGATGCCCGGCCAATGTTTCTTGAGCTCAGGGTGCTCTTTCAACTCGGCGCCGGAGACGGCTGCGCCGATGATAAATCCGTCGGCCGCCTTCTTGATGACCCGCATTTCGGCAATGCGTTTGAGATCGACGACCAAGCCCGGGTCGATCATATCGGTTTTCATTTGCACGAGTAGATCCGTGCCGCCAGCAAGCACGCGCGCATCTCCGGTGGCTGCCTTCAGCAGTGCAACGGCTGCATCAAGCGTTTCAGGCGCTTCATAGCGCATAGTTGACCTCTCAGTTGGACGTTCAAGAAAATGGCTCTCCATCTGATCATATCTGAAGCCGAACGCCAACTGCCGACATGTGATGGCTGGCAGGTGCGCGGTACAAGCCTAGATGGTCAACTGCGCCACCGGCTTTTACATGGCAGTCGGTCTATGTAAAGTTCAAGACCAAGTGGCAACCCAAACACCAACGGAGAACCAGATGGCCAAGGGTTATTGGATCGCGCATGTGAAGGTCAACGACGCCGAGGGCTACAAGGAGTACGTTGCGGCAAACGCGATCGCCTTCGCGATCTACAAACCCAAGTTCTTGGTGCGCGGCGGCGAGCATATGGTGCCCGTGGGGAGCGCCATGGAAGGCAAGCGTCACGTGGTGCTCGAATTCGAAAGCTATGCTGCCGCCAAAGCTTGCTACGATAGCCCGGAGTATCAAGCGGCCGCCAAGATCCGCGACAAGTATTCAAGCGCCGACATCGTAATCATCGAGGGCTATACCGCTTGATGTGAGCTACGAGCTGCTCGGGCCGGTATCGATCTGGGCGCGAGCAGCTTCGAGTGTGTTGCGCAGAAGACCGGCGATGGTCATCGGGCCGACGCCACCGGGGACGGGCGATATCGCGCCGGCAACCTTGACCGCCTCGTCAAACGCCACATCGCCAACCAGCCGATTTTTGCCGTCAACGTCGGCCAGCCGATTTATGCCCACGTCGATGACGATGGCGCCTGGCTTGATCCAATTCCCGCGCACGAACTCTGGCCGCCCGACCGCCGCCACTACTATGTCCGCACGGCGCACGTGAGCTGCCAAATCGAGTGTCTTCGAGTGTGCGACGGTAACCGTGCAACCTTCCGCCAACAATAGCTGCGCAAGGGGCTTGCCGACGATGTTCGACCGCCCAATGACGATCGCATCGAGACCTTCCAGCCTCGATTGCACCGACTTCGCCAATACGATGCAGCCGGCCGGTGTGCAGGGCACGAGCGATTTCTCGCCGATCGATAGGCGTCCGACATTGACCGGATGAAAGCCGTCGACGTCCTTGGCCGGATCGATCGCCTCGATAACTTTCAAGGCGTCGATGTGCTTCGGCAATGGCAACTGCACCAGGATGCCGTGCACTGCATCGTCGCGGTTGAGATCGCCGACGAGCTCGAGTAAATGCAGTTCGGAGATTGTCGCCGGCAGCCTGTGATCGAACGATTTCATACCGGCGGCGATGGTTTTTTTGCCCTTGTTACGGACGTAGACTTGGCTCGCGGGATCGTCGCCGACGATCACGACCGCCAAGCCCGGGGTCACGCCGTATCTGCTTTTCAGCATCGATACATCGCGGGCAACCTGTGCGCGCAACTCCGTCGCGATCACAACGCCATTGATGATCTGGGCAGAGGTCATTTGTCTCGTCCGTTTGTCTGCAAAGTTGCTTCGGTCATGCGAATGCGGCGCATTTTTTGGTCAGTTGGCGGGCAAGTGCCACCGGGTCGCCTTCGATCGATAAAATCTTAATTCTCGATTTGTGCCCTGAGGAAACAGCGACCGAGGATTTCGACACACCGATCCACTTTGCGATTAGAAATTCCAGGACGCGATTTGCTTCACCCTCCGTTGGCAGTGCCCGCACGCGCGCCTTGACAACGGCGGCCCCGTCGAATTGATCAAACCCGCAAATCTCATCACGCGAAGCTTTTGGCGTCAGACGGACGCGCAATGTCAGCGTCTGCGCGTTAGCTTGCCAAGGTGTTGACCGAATATCAGGCACGGCACGAGCCGATCAGCCGATAGTCCGCTGCAGAAACGGGATGAGGAAATCGGCGATGCCGGTGCAGGCGACAAGCAGGACGATCGGCGATAAGTCGAGCCCGCCCAGGTTGGGCATGACGCGCCGGATGGGTGCCAGAAAGGGCTCTGTGACCGCGTTGACCGCCTGCCATAGCGATTTCACGAATGGGTTCGAATAGTTGATCACGTTGAATGCGAGCAGCCAGCTCAGCACCACGGCGGCAATGACGACGTAGATGTACAAGTGCACGATGTAGCGAATGAAGCCGAGGAGTTCGATCATGAGGGATATGACTTCCGGCGAGAACTGAGGGGGAGGCCGAAGGTGTAACCGGCAGCCGTCTGCGCCGCAAGTCGAGACTGGCAGGCTGGCTACCGCTGCTCGGAAAACCGCCGTTTGTGCCTGCGGCCGCGTTTACTTGGATGCGCGACGTCAGTCTGCGACCCCGGCAAAAATGTTCTTTATACCGGCAATAAGCAGGGCGGGATCGGTGCCAGCACCCAGCATATTGAAGCCAAGCTTCTTGTACTGGCGAGCCAACGCTGCATCAGCTGTCATGAAGCCCAGTCCCTTTTTATGTTTGCGTCCGGCAGCAACGATGCGCGTGATGGCACCGGTATAGGTCGGATGATCGAACTGCCCGGGAATGCCGAGAAAGTTGGTCAGATCGAAGTGCCCGACCCACAACACATCGAGGCCGTCGATCGCCGCGATCGCTTCGACGTTCTCCAATCCGCGCTCGGTCTCGATCTGGGCGATGACGAGCGTACGGGCATCGGCTGCCTTCATCTTCGTGAGCGGCTCGCCAGGTGCATAGTCGTCGTGAGCGAAGGCGAATGCCGCACCACGCCGGCCGCGCGGCGGATAGTGCGTGGCTTCGACGATGGACTTGGCCTGCTCTACGCTTTCGACCATCGGGATCATCACGCCGTGACAGCCGATGTCGAGTGCGCGCGCCAGAAAATGGTATTCGCCACGCGGCACCCGCACCATGGGTGCAACATCCAGTCCCCGGCAGTGGGCGACCTGCGCCTTGATCGTTTCGAGCCCGATGCCGGTGTGCTCCATGTCGTAGATGATGAATTCGCAACCGGCATGTTTCAGAATTTGCGCTACGCCGGGTGAGAAGAACTCGAACAGCATCGAGCCTAGAACCTGCTCGCCGCCGAGCACCCTCTCACGCATTAACTTTTGAGCCATGGCCGAATAAGTCTCCAAAGGCGTTGCGTTGCGAATTCTGGGTAGGCCGACAATGGCGGAAAGCGTTGCGCTGTGGAAGTGATGATCTGTCCGTAGATGCCGCGTGCATAAGGCTTCGCTTTCGACCGGGCGGCGCTGCGCAAGCGCTCGCGCTTAACTATGAGGGCGCGCTAAGTGCGCCCGTTGCTCAGCGCTTTGTCAGCGAGGCGTCCCGTCAACTCGCTGTAGTGGCTTAATTTGGCGACGAATGTCCCGACTCCGGTCGTTGCGGATCGCAATTCGATGATCAAGTCGTTCATTTCGGCCGCCGGGATGCGTGCCTCCACGACATCCCAGCCTTGCCAACCCGGGCGCGCGTCGAAACCGACAATTTGCCCGCGTCGCTGCGCGATCAAGCTATTGGCCCGTGGCGTTGCGTCATTGGGTACGGCAATCTCGACAGACATAATTGGCTCGAGAAGGATCGGCTGGCACTTCGGCAAACCCTCCGCCATGGCAATCCGGCCGGCCTGACGAAATGCCATGTCCGACGAGTCGACGCTGTGCGTGCTGCCATCTATCAAAGTGACCGAGAGATCGACGACGGGGCAGCCGAGCGGTCCCGATTTGAGGTAGTCGCGGATGCCGATTTCGGTTGCCGAAATGTACTGTCGCGGCACCACACCGCCGACGATGCGGTCATCGAACTGGAATCCGCTGCCTCTTGGTAACGGTGCAATTTCGATGACGACATCGCCGAACTGGCCATGACCACCGGATTGTTTTTTGTGCCGGCCTCGGACCGTCGTGCTGGCGCGGATCGTTTCGCGATAGGGGATCTGCAAGGGCTGCCGTTCGACCGTCAGATCGTACTTTCTGCCCAACCGCTCGAGTGCAACGCGCAGGTGCATCTCGCCATGGCCGAGCAACTGCATCTGATGTGCCTCGGCATCGTGCACTACCGTCAGCGATGGGTCTTCCTCGCACAGCTTGGTCAAGGCGGTGGAGAGTTTGACCTCGTCCTTGCGGTCCTTCATCACGATCGCCGTGCCGCTCACCGGCTCGGGATGAGCCGCTCCTTGAACCCGCGCCAGCTCGCCTTTTACGCCTGAAATGGTGTCGCCAGTCTTCACCCGCTCCAGACGGCCAAAGGCCACGGTCTCGCCGGCATTGGCAGCAGTCCGGCGGCGGGGTTCAGCGCCGAGCATGGAGAACAGCCCGCCGATGCGCTCCTCTCCGTCAGACCCGTAGATCGTCGCACCGTCGGCAAAAGAGCCGGCCAAAACGCGCGCGATCGAAAGTTTGCCGCCATGCGGCGTATGCAGCGTCTTTATGACGTAAGCAGCACTTCGCGCCGCCCCAAGGCCCAGGCGCTGTGCCGCCGCTGTAACTGGCGGCACCTCATGCCGCAACGCCTTCAACAATCGCAGGATCCCGTTGCCGCTGTTCGCCGAGCCAAGCAGGACCGGGCATATCAACCCTTCGCGCAAATCCTGGGCGAGGTCATCGAAGATCTGGTCACGCGGCGGTGGCACATCATTCAAAAGGCGCTCCATCAATACTTCGTCATAGTCAGCCAACTGCTCCAGCATCTGGAAACGCGCTTCCTGCTCCCGTTCCAGCACGTCAGCCGGCACTTCGATTGCCACCGACGGTGCGTGTGGCCGGTACACGAAGCCGCGTTCGAGAGCCAAGTCGACGAAGCCGGTTGCGACACCGTTCTCCCATATTGGAATTTGGCGCAGCACGAGCGGCTTGGCGCTGGTTGGTTGCAGAAGTTTCAGGATGTCCCGCACGCGCGTCGAAGCAGCATCGATCTTATTCAGGAACAAGAAGTGTGGAATGTTTTGATCTTCCAACTGCTTGAATATTGCATGGAGTGCTGGCAATCGCTTGGCATCGGGTTCGCAAACGATCACTGCTGCGTCGCAGGCCGCCAATGCCGCTGCGCCTTCGCTTTGGAATTCCACCGATCCCGGACAATCGATAAAGGTGAACCTGTCGCCGAGGAATTCCACATCCGCGACGTTAAGTTCGACGCTCATGCCATGCGCGCGAGCCTCCGCACTCGAGTCGCCGATCGTCGTGTGATCGGCCACATTGCCGTGTCGTTTGATTGTTTCTGTTCGGGCAAGGATTGCTTCGAGCAGCGTGGTCTTGCCTGCGAGATACGGACCGACCAGTGCGATGCACCGGGCGGTGTCGGCACGGCCATTGTGGCCAGCGAACGACCCCATGGTTCCTCCATGAACCAGGCGCAGGAATGCTCGTCGTGCTCACGCGCCTGATGGGAGAGCGCGACAACCTGATGTTCGCGCTATGAACAAAGAAGTGCAAGGGCAAACGCCAGGCGGACGGACACGGGTTCCATCCGCATCCAAAATAGGAATATCATTCGACACTCCGCAGCCGACTAACCCTTGCACCTGCAATGAGAGAACCGATGGAAAAGTCTGTGCAATCTGTCTCATCCGGCTGGCAGCCAGCGACCCGCTATCCGGATCCGGCGATCACCGCCCTCGACAAACGTTTCGAGAGCTACTGGATCAAGCTCGCGGCGGTCGAGAGGCTGGGAACCGGGTTCCGTTGGGCAGAAGGGCCGGTCTGGTTCGGCGATCAGCGCTGCCTGCTGTGGAGCGACATTCCCAACAATCGCATCATGCGCTGGGATGACGAGACCGGCGCCATCAGCGAATTTCGCAAACCCTCGAACTTCGCCAACGGCAACACGCGTGACCGCCAGGGCCGCCTGGTCACATGCGAACACGGCGGCCGGCGTGTAACGCGAACCGAGTACGACGGCTCGATCACGGTCATCATGGACAGATTCGAAAACAAACGCCTGAACTCGCCGAATGACGTTGTCGTTGCTGCCGACGGAGCGATCTGGTTTACCGACCCGTCGTTTGGTATTTTGGGCAACTACGAAGGCTATAGATCGCAGCCGGAGATCGGCCAAAACGTCTATCGCGTCGATGGCGAAACCGGCGTTGCGGCGATCGTGGCGAGCGATGTGCTTGGCCCCAACGGCTTATGCTTCTCGCCCGATGGACGGCTGCTTTACATCGTCGAATCGCGTGGCGTTCCTACGCGCAAGATTTTGGCTTATGATGTCGTTGATGGTGGCCGGCGGATCGAGAACAAGCGCATCCTGATCGACGCCGGACCCGGCACTCCAGATGGTATGCGCTGCGACGTCGACGGCAACTTATGGTGCGGCTGGGGCATGGGCGAGGCCGAACTCGATGGCGTGATGATCTTCGCGCCCGATGGAACGGCGATCGGCCGCATCATGCTGCCGGAGCGTTGCGCAAATCTCTGCTTCGGCGGACGTGCCAACAGCCGCTTGTTCATGGCATCGAGCCAATCGCTTTATGGCCTTTACGTGAATGTCGCCGGCGCGCCTTGAAGCGCAGTGTACGGCCAAGGAGAAACGCTATGAAATTATCCGATTTCAAAGTTCTCACCTTCGATTGTTACGGAACGCTGATCGACTGGGAATCGGGTATGATCGCGGCGTTGACGCCGTTAACCGCCAAGGTGAAGCCTGAACTCGCGCGCAATGCGATTTTGGAGGCCCACGCGCGGCATGAGTCGATGCAGCAACGTTACACGCCGGCGAAGAAGTATAGCGACCTGCTTGCAGTCGTCTACAAGCGGTTGGCCGATGAATGGCACGTCACGGTTAGTTGGGAAGATTGCCTCAGCTATGGCCGTTCAGTGGGCGATTGGCCCGCTTTCGCCGATTCTGCAGCATCACTTCGATACCTGAAAAAGCATTACAAGCTCGCGATACTATCGAACGTCGATAATGCCAGCTTCGCGCGCAGCAATCAGCATCTGAACATCGAATTCGATGCGATCTTTACTGCCGAAGATGTTGGCAGCTACAAGCCCGATCAGCGAAACTTCGAGTACATGCTGGAAAATCTAAGCGGTCTTGGTGCGCAGCGAAGCGACATTCTGCACACCGCTGAAAGTATGTTTCACGATCATGCGCCAGCCAACAAGATCGGTCTCAAGTCGGCTTGGATCCACCGGCGGCATGCCGACAAGGGCTTCGGCGCGACCATGAACCCGGGTCACTTCCCCCATCACGATTTCGTCTTCAACAGTATGGCCGATCTGGTCAAGGCGCATCAGGCTGAACTCGTCGCCCGCTGACGTCCCACGCGCTCAAGATGCCGGCTGGACAGGTCCCCGGCGAACGATAAGCGTCAGAAATACGCCGAACGCCGATGCAATCGTGTACATCAAGAATGCGTTTTGATAGCCGATGATCGACGCCTGCCGATCAAGTTCGCGGGACAAACCGGCAAGCCCCTGCAGTGTTTCGATCGACCAGGCACCGGCAACGCCGGGCATCGCCAGCATCTTGTTGTAGGCCGACACCCCTTCGCTCATACGGCTGTAGTTTGCCCCCGTCGATCGGATGATTTCCGACACCGTCAAGGCGATGAACATGCTGGAGCCGATGTTGCGCACGAGATGAAATACTGCAACGCCTTCGGAGCGATCTGACGGTGCCAGGGTGGAGAAGGCAGCGGTGACGATCGGTGCCCAGATAAGACCCACCGCGAGGCCTTGCAACAGACTATTCAGCGTGAACTCAGCGACGCTGAAGTAAAGATTGATGTTCATCAACCAAAGCCCGGAAACGACCTGCAAGGCGAAACCAACGATCATCGAAATGCGAGGATCGAGCCTGCCGGTGAAGATCGAGATGCAAAAGCCGATCGCAACTCCAACACCGCGCCAACTGATGACGGTACCCACGACCGAATCTGGAAACCCCATTTGGCTTTGCATCAGTGGTGGCAGCAACACCATCGGGGTGAAATTCAGCATGCCGAACAACATGATGAGCAATAGTCCAACCGCGTAGTTGCGGTCGCGCAGTAGCGCCAGCTTCAGGAACGTTCGATCCGCCGTCAGGCTATGCACCAAAAAAACGTATGCGCTCAGTGCCCCAATAAATGTCTCGAGAACGATCTCGGTCGACCCGAACCAGTCGAGCTTTGGACCGCGCGAGAGCACCAGCTGGGCGCAGGCGATGGCAACGGACAGGGACAGGAAGCCGATCCAGTCCAAGCGATTCTGCCGGTCGATTTTACCGCGCGGCATCGTTATCAGAACGCCGATAAGCGACAGCGCGCTCAAGGGCACGACCATGAAGAACGACCACCGCCAGCTGTAGTGCTCGGCGAGATAACCGCCGAACGTCGGCCCGGCCACGGGCCCGATCGTGTTCGCCATGCCGAAAAGTGCAATCACCATCGTGTGCTGACGGCGCGGATAGGCATCGAGCAGCAGTGTTTGACCGATCGGCAGCAGCGGGGCTCCGGCCGCGCCCTGCAGCACGCGCCAGATCACGATCTGCTCGAGCGAGGTCGACAGTCCGCACATGATCGTCGCGGCGATAAATCCCGACAAACAGCCAATTAGGATGTTTCTTTGGCCGAAGCGCGCTACCAGCCAACCCGTCATCGGTGTGACGATCGCAGTTGCCAGAATGTTGAACGTGACGGTCCAGGATATCTCATCCTGTGTCGCCGACATGCCGCCCTGCATTTGCGGAAGGATAGCGGATGCGGTGAAGGTTGCCGCATTATAAGCAGCGCCGCTTGAAATTACGACGACAAGCAAGAGCATACGGTTCCAGCCGGTTAGCTGCATTGCCGGTTCGTCGTCGTTGATGATCGTGGTCACGCGTTTCGCGGCTCCGTCCGAGCGTCGACCTTAGCTGTTCATTGGCCCAGCGCCTGTGCGGTGAATGCAGGTGTCGTTTGCCAAACGAGAGGAACTCCAGCTCTGTCGGGTGCGTGCGGAATAATATAGCCTCGTCACTTCGTTGACATGGGCTTCGAGGTCGATGGTGCGATTGCGCAAGGCAGGATCATGGCGGACGAGCGGTGCATTTTGGGCCGCCGGCTCACCTCGCCAGTTGCTGTTGCTCGGCGTACCGGCAGTCGCAATAGCGGCTGGGCTGCTGTTTTGGCTCGGAAGTGGCCGCTATGTTTCGACCGAGAACGCTTACGTCAAGGCGCACGTCGTGCAAATCGCAGCCGAGGTCGCCGGGCGCATAATTGAGGTTGCTGTCCACGATCACCGGCCTGTTGAAAAAGACGATCTCCTGTTCAAGATCGACCCGGAGCCTTATCGGCTCGCGCTCGCTCGCGCGGAGGCAGAACTCGATCAATCGCGAACTCAGGTCGAAAATTTCCGGGCGGTTCTCGCCGAGGCGCGCTCCGAGCTGGTCGAGGCGCAGAGCCGCGTCATGTACTTCGAAATGCAATTGCAGCGACAGCGTCAGCTTGCGGTTCGCAATGCCGGGGCGGTGACGAAACTCGACGAGGCGGAAAGCAATGCGGTCAGCGCGCGCGATCATGTGGCGGTGGCGCAAGCAAAGATCGCGAAGACGCTGACGGCTCTCGCCGGCGATCCGCTGCTACCGGTGGAACAGCACGCGATGGTGCGAGACAAACAGGCGGCCCGAGACCGGGCGGCCCTCGAACTCGCTCGCTCCACGGTGCGCGCGCCCCTCGCTGGCATCCCCGTCAATGTGAAAATGCAACTTGGCGAACAGGTCAAGGTTGCGACCCCGGTATTCGGGATCGTTTCAGCCGCGCGGCCGTGGGTCGAGGCGAACTTCAAGGAGACGGATCTTGCACATGTGCGGCCAGGCCAGAAAGCGACGGTGGTGATCGATATCTACCCTGATGTCGTGTGGGAGGCGGAAGTGGAAAGCATCAGCCCGGCGACCGGTGCTGAATTTTCAATTTTGCCGCCGCAAAACGCGAGCGGCAATTGGGTGAAAGTGGTGCAACGTCTGCCAGTGCGTCTACGTCTGACGCAGCGCGCCAACGAACCGCCTTTGCGGACCGGCGTCACAGCGACTGTCTCGATCGATACGGACCGTCAGAGCAGACTGGCAAGTTGGCTCGGCAGCGGTCAGAGCCTCGCGCAGCAACGCTAAAAAGCTAATCAGTAAATGAACTTGGCGATAAGCGGTGTAATCTGACGATCGCCGCTGAGCGGCCCCGAAGATCGTCACAAGTCAACAAAAAGCCGCCGCAGGCCTGCGATTGCAAGACCCGCGGCGGCCGATCTAGATTATTAATCCAGAGCCTTGAGATTATCGGCCGACATCTTGCCGCTCTTACGGTCCGAAACGAGTTCGAACGTCACCTTCTGACCTTCACGCAATTCGCCCATACCGGCGCGTTCTACTGCGCTGATGTGAACGAACGCATCGCTGCCGCCATCATCGGGGGCGATAAAACCGAAGCCCTTTTGGGCGTTAAACCACTTGACGGTACCTTTAGCCATGGATCACCTTTGTGCGTACACGTTATATGTTTCCCGCAAAGCGCGGGAGATATCAATCGATATTTCGAGTGTGACTAGCGCCTACCTCATGTAACAAAGCACGCAAGGCAAGGCCATCCTACCGTCATCGATACGTACATGTGGTCCGTTGTCGATCAAAACACAAGGTGGTACGGCCATTATTATTCGAAAAGCAACCATTGAGGAGTTGTAACCCGTTTTGCGCGGCGGCGACGCGCGACGGGTCGGAAGTCGAGCGGCGCAATGCTCCAGAATAAAGTCTGCGCCGATTTGGGATCAACGATAATGCGAAAGCAAAAACCAGGTTCGCAGACGCTGCTCGACTTCGGCTGGTCGGACCACTTCGAGGCGGCCGAGGAACGTCTCAAAACTGCGGGAACGCTACACGCGGATTTCGTTCGCGCGCGCGTTATGGCGGTGCACCGCGACGCGCTCGACGTCGCCGGTCCGGACTTCGCTGGACGAATACATCAGTCGCCCTTGCAGCCATCGCAGAACGCGGATGAAGAGAACCGGCCGACGACCGGCGATTGGCTCGCGCTGAACCGCACGACGCACAAGATACTCGCCATTTATCCGCGGCTCAGTCTCTTCAAACGGCGCAGTGCCGGGACCACGGCACGCATTCAATTGATCGCAGCCAACGTCGACACGGTGCTGTTCGTGACCTCGGCCAATCAAGATTTCAATGTCGCCCGGCTGGAACGGTATCTGGCGCTCGCACAAGAAGCGTCGGTAACGCCGATTATCGTAATCACGAAAACGGATCTGGTTGATGACCCTAAACCCTACATCGAACAGACGCGCTCAATTCGTGGTGACCTCTCGGTCGTAATGGTCGACGCGCGTGATAGCGACGTTCTGCAACAATTGGCGCCGTGGCTGGGCCGAGGCCGGACGATCGCCCTGATGGGTTCGTCCGGCGTCGGCAAGTCGACCATTGTCAACAGCCTGATGGGCGCGATTGTTCAACACACGCAAGGCATTCGCGATGACGATGCGCGCGGGCGGCACACCACGTCGGGCCGTTCCATGCACCGCTTGCACTCGGGCGCGTGGCTGATGGATACGCCCGGCATGCGCGAGTTGCAGATCGTCGACGCAACAAGTGGTATCGACGCCGTTTTCGACGACGTCGCAGCGCTCACCCAACAATGCCGCTTCTCCGATTGCAGCCACAAAAATGAACCCGGCTGCGCGATCCGCCCGGCGATCGAATCAGGCGCCCTCGATCCGGCGCGGCTGCACCGGTTTTTGAAGCTTCGCGACGAGGAACGTCAAAATACCGCGCAAGCGCACGTGGCGCACTCTCGAAGGCGCAGTACCGGCAAGCTATCCCGGCGCGTCTTCGCCAACAAAACGAAGATGCCCAAGGATTAGTTTTGTTCGCCGTCGGATCACGCCGAGGAAACGAAATCGGCAAGAATTTCTTTGGTCACGTTCTTGGCGAACTGGATCGATAGTTTGTCGTCCCGCAAGCCCAGTACCTTTCCGGTACCGAACATTTTATGCGTAACCCTATCACCCACGGCAAAAGCCGGCTTTTTCGGCAGTTGAGCCGGCTCCACCTTTTTCTCAGGGGTCTTACTCCGCCGCGTCGCAACTTTCGCCGCTGATTTGGTTTTGGTTTTAGGTTTTATTTTACTCGGTGCCATATCACGATCCAATCGGGTTGACGCACCCCTCATCCCACATACTAGCAGGCGAACTTTGCCTGTTGAGCGCGATTACAGATTATCGCTAACTTTTCGACGAGCGTTCTCGAAAACATCAACATCGGGCTTGTGACAATCCTCATTGCACCGCACCAAATCGACATGGAAATGAGAGAGAGACGCTAGCAAGTCATGCAAAGTTGCGATCTACTACCTTCGCTGGGTCTTAGGTAATTGCAACGCCAATTCCGTTCGGATTGCCTTTCATCTGTGACTTTGCGCGCCGAACGGCTCTACTTCGACATCTCCCTTCGAGGTGTGCGAAAACTAAAGAGCCACGGCCAAAGGGATCAAATGTTCTCGTTTGGAGGAATACGCATGGCCAAAAAGTCTCTGTCACCTGCAAGTTCGGTTACACGCCGCCGCTTTGTTGCTTCGACTGCGGCGGCAAGCGCTCTGCTCTCGATGCCATATGTTCGAACCGCGCATGCGGCCGGTAGCTTGGCGGTCGGCTTTTGGGATCACTGGGTTCCCGGCGCAAACGATGCGACCAAGACCCTCGTGAATACGTGGGCTGAGAAGGAAAAAGTCAGCGTCACGATGGATTTTATCGCCAGTCAGGGCAATAAGAACCTACTGACGATTGCCGCCGAAGCTCAGGCGAAATCGGGGCATGACATTTTAGCATTCCCGACGTGGTGGCCACACGCGCAGGCGAACCTGCTCGAGCCGGTCAACGACATCATGGAGCCGCTGATTGCGCAGAACGGCAAGGTCAACGGCACCGTCGAATATCTTGGCAAGGCTGGCGACAAATGGCTGGCGGTACCAGCCACAGTCGGCAGTCAGATTAAGGGTCCGTGCTCGCGCATCGATCTTCTGAAACAACACGCCGGTATCGATATTCAAGCGATGTATCCGGCGGGCAGCGCGCCAAAGGCCGACAACTGGACCCTCGAAACGTTCCTGAAAGCGGCTGAGGCGTGCCAAAAAGCTGGCTTCCCGTTCGGCATCGGTTTGGGAGAAACGACCGACTCCGTAGACACGGCCGGCGCCTTCCTGTTGGCCTTCGGTGGCCAGCTGATCGATGCTTCCGGCAAGATCACCGTGAAGAGCGATCCAGTCCGGCAATGGCTTGAATTTTACAAGAAGCTGATCGGCTTCATGCCGCCGGACGTGCCCGCGTGGGACGATGCCTCCAACAATAAGATGCTTATTGCCGGCAAGGCCGCCCTCATTATGAACCCACCAAGTGCCTGGGCCGTTGCCAAACGCGATGCGCCGAAGGTTGCCGAGCAGTGTTGGACGCATGGTTTCCCTTCAGGTCCGAAAGGTCGCTTCGCGCCGTTCCTGCCCTATTTCTGGGGCATCTGGAACTTCTCGAAGAACAAATCGGCCGCGAAGAGCTTACTCGTGCATTTGTCACAACCCGATTCAGCCGAGAAGATGGTGGCTGCCAGTGGCGGCTACGATCTGCCGGCCTTCGAGAAGTTGACCACCTTCAAGACCTGGGCCGAAGAGGGTCCGCCAAAGGGTTCGCTCTATCACTATCCGAACCCGCATAATCATCAGACGCTGTCGATTGCGGCGTCGCCCGCCCCACCGAAGATTGCGCAACAGGTTTACACGCAAGCAATCCTCACCAAGATGTGCGTGCGCTTCCATCAAGGCGAAGCGATGGAGAAGACGCTTTCCTGGGCCGAAGGCGAGTGCGAAGGCTACATGCGCGGCTAGCGCTTTACCGGCACCCGGCGCCGCTCCCTGGGGCGTCGCCGGATATCGCTCAGCCGGGCCAGCGAGTTAAAAAAATTTGATGCGAGCGGGGGGATCAATGCCCGCGTTGGCATCGCAAGACTGATTGCCTCAAAACCGGATTGAAGAGGTCGATGATGGTCGACACCACATTGCAGTCGGCGACTACGGCACAGACGCGACGGCGGCCCGCGCCGCGTTCTGGAATGACCAAGTTCCTGCAACGCAAATCCACCATCGCCTTCTGGATGTCGCTGCCGCTGATCGTCTTGATTTCGGTGCTGGTGATCTATCCGGCGTTCTATTCGCTTCATCTGGCGACGCTCAACAAAACGATGGAGCGGTTCGTCGGGCTTGGAAACTTCGAGTTTCTGTTCAAGCGTGAAACATTCTGGAAGGTCGTTTATCAGTCGTGTCTGTTCGCGATCACGGCTGTGATCTTCAAGGCGCTGATCGGTTTCATCGTCGCCCATTTCGTCCACAATATCCCAGCGAAGGGCCAGCGCAAATGGCGCGGCATGTTGCTGGTGCCGTGGGTGATCCCGCCGGCGATGAGCACGCTCGCGTGGCTGTGGCTGTTCGACCCGTCCTACAGCGCCTTCAACTACGTTCTAGCTTACTTCGGCATTGGTCCGATTCCTTGGACGGGCGACGCCTCGTGGGCGCGTTTTTGCGTCATCCTGGTGAACGTATGGTACGGCGCGCCATTCTTCATGATCATGTATCTGGCCGCGCTGAAATCAGTTCCCGAGCAACTGTACGAAGCGGCCCAAATCGATGGCGCAAACTGGTGGCAGCGGATCTGGTACATCACGTTGCCGATGATGCGTAATATCATCGCCATCACCACGTTGTTCTCACTGATCGTCACGTTCGCCAACTTCGACATCGTCCGGGTGTTGACGGCCGGCGGCCCGCTCGACGGCACCCATTTGTTTGCGACGTGGGCTTTCCGTCTCGGCATCGAGGGCGGCGATATACCCCTGGGCGCCAGCGTATCGCTCTTCATGGTACCGATCCTCGCGGTGGCGGCGATATTCATTCTGCGTGACATCAATAAGCGTGGGAACGAAGCCTGATGGCAAACGCATCGACGATCAATCAACCATCGATTGACAAGAGCGGCCCGCGCCGCTCGACAAAGTATGGCAGCATGCAGCGCGACCGCACCTGGGCGCTGCGATGGTCGTATTTCTTCCTGACGCTATTTGCGATTTTCTCGCTGCTGCCGCCGATCTACATGCTGATCACCTCGCTCAAAACCAGCGTGGAAATCTCGGCGGCGACCAACCCGTGGTGGGTGTTCAACCCGACGCTGTCCAACTACGTCGAATTGCTGACGTC
>JANMNO010000073.1:0-16138 GCA_031374115.1 Hyphomicrobiaceae bacterium
AGCTTAGGCCCAGCCCCATCATCGCTCATCCGAAAGTGGGTGGGCCCACTCCGGCACCAACAACGATCCTCACGGACGGTCGTTCATGTTCGGCACCACGTAACCGCCAGCACACGTCTACGCTCCCGGGTGGTGCCCGACACGAGAACTATCGCACAGGTGGGGAAAGCGGGGATAAGTTTGCGAAGGGGAATGTTGCGGACGTGGTGAATTTGGTGAATTTTATCGCAATTTCTTGTCAGTCGGGTAGAGCGTTTTCGCGAGCGACCTTTTGGGAGTCCCTTTAGGGGACCCGACATTTGCGGGTGCTGCGCCAAAGCGTCGGGTCTCGTACCTCTCTCTACCCGACTACGGTTCGACGCGCGCGGGCTGATGCTGCGCCCCCTACCTTGCCGGCACCCTGGTTATCCTTGCGCCGAGCGCGTTCAGGCGCTCGTCGATGCGTTCATAGCCGCGTTCGATCTGTTGAGCGTTGTTGATGGTGCTGGTGCCCTTGGCGCACAACGCTGCGAGCAACATCGCCATGCCGGCGCGGATGTCGGGGCTTTCCATGCGACCGGCGCGCAGCCGAGCTGGCCCCGACACCAGAGCGCGATGCGGATCGCACAGCACGATGCGGGCGCCCATCGCGATCAGCTTGTCGGTGAAGAACATCCGGCTTTCAAACATCTTCTCGAACATCAAAATGACGCCGTCGCACTGGGTGGCGGTGACGATCGCAATCGACATCAGATCGGCCGGGAACGCCGGCCACGGCTGATCCTCCAGTTTCGGAATATGGCCGCCGAGGTCGGTTCGGATATGCCGCGTTTGATCGGCGGGCACGACCAGATCGTCACCGTCGATCTCACAGACGATGCCGAGCCGGTCGAAGCCCATCAATGTGGCACGCAAATGGTGCGTGCCGGCGCGCACGATCCGCAAGGGCGAGCGCGTGACCGCGGCAAGGCCGATGAAGGAGCCGACCTCGATGTGATCGGGGCCGATCCGATACGTGGCGCTACCCAACGGCCGCCCGCCGCTGATCGTCATCGTGTTGGTGCCGATGCCGTCGATGCGTGATCCGAGCGCCACGAGAAAATGCGCGAGGTCCTGCACGTGCGGCTCGGAAGCGGCATTGCGCAATATCGTGGTGCCGTCGGCGACGACGGCCGCCATCAGCGCGTTCTCGGTCGCGGTCACGCTCGGCTCATCGAGGAATACGTCGGCGCCCTTGAGTTTGGCGGCCTCGAAACGATAGCTCGTGTCGGCTTCGACCGTGGCGCCCAACTGTTGCAGCGCGAGAAAGTGCGTATCGACGCGGCGGCGGCCAATGACGTCGCCACCGGGCGGCGGCAACACGACTTTTCCACAACGTGCGAGCAGCGGACCGGCGAGCAAAATCGACGCGCGAATGTTGGCGCACAGCACCGGATCGAGATCGACTGCGCTGACATTTTTGGCCGTGATGTCGAGGATGTTGGTGTCCGACCAGTGCGCTTCGGCCCCGACGGAGCGGATCAACTCGACCAGTGTCTCGGTGTCGCGGATGCGTGGCACATTGATGAGCCGCACCGGCTTATCGGTCAGTAATGCTGCCGCGATGATCGGCAATGCAGCGTTCTTGTTGCCAGCCGGCTCGATACTACCCGAGAGGCGATGCCCACCTTCGACAATGTACTGGATCCCGCCGGCGTTCTCTGCTGCAGCCATTCGTGTTGCCTCGCCACATGATACCAGAATCGTCTCTCATCATGCCACGGTGCGCTTGTCCATGCACACCCCATGGACCTCGCGGGATTGCCTCTGCGCGCCGAACGGGATAATAGCGGCGTAGTTGTACGGGCACGCAGGGCGGGCGGGCATTGCCTGCAGTCATACGTTTGCGCATTGCCGTTTCGCCGCACCAAACGTGGATTTTGACGATGCGCATGTCTCGCTACTTCATGCCAGTTCTTCGCGAAACGCCGAAGGAAGCGGAGATCGTGTCGCATCAGCTGATGCTGCGCACGGGAATGGTCAAGCAGGCGAGCGCTGGCATCTATTCGTGGCTGCCGCTCGGCTACCGCGTGTTGATGAAGATCGATCGCATTGTGCGCGAAGAGCAAAATCGCGCTGGCGCCATCGAAGTTCTGATGCCGACGATCCAGTCGGCTGATCTGTGGCGTCAATCAGGCCGCTACGAAGCCTACGGTAAGGAGATGTTGCGCATCTCCGACCGGCACGAGCGCGAGATGCTGTATGGGCCGACAAATGAGGAACTGATCACCTCGATCTTTCGCGACGGCCTCAAGAGCTACAAGGATATGCCGCGTAATTTGTACCACATCCAATGGAAGTTCCGCGATGAAGTGCGCCCGCGGTTCGGCGTGATGCGCGGCCGCGAATTCCTGATGAAGGACGCCTACTCGTTCGACCTGACGCCGGAATCGGGTCGCATGTCGTACAATCGGATGTTCACGGCCTATCTGCGGACGTTCGCGCGCATGGGGTTGAAGGCGATCCCGATGGCGGCTGATTCGGGGCCGATCGGCGGCGACATGAGCCACGAGTTCATCATTCTCGCCGACACCGGCGAGAGCCAGGTGTTCTGCCACAAGGACCTGATCGAGGGTGCGGCTCCACCGATCGACATCGATTACGATGGCGACCTTTCGCCGATCATCAAGCGCTGGACGTCGATGTATGCGGCGACCGACGAAAAGCACGATGCGGCGAAATTCGACGCCGAAGTGCCGAACGACAAACAGGTGACCGCGCGCGGCATCGAGGTCGGCCACATTTTCTTCTTCGGTACCAAGTACTCCGAGCCGATGGGATGCAAGGTGCAGGGCCCGGACGGGCAGATGATCACGGTGCAGATGGGCTCGTATGGGGTCGGCGTTTCGCGCCTCGCTGGTGCGATCATCGAAGCCTGTCACGACGATGCCGGGATCGTTTGGCCGGTGCCGGTGGCGCCGTTCGAGGTTGGCCTGATCAACCTCAAGGCTGGCGACAAGGACACCGATGCTGCCGCCAACGACCTCTACGAGAAACTCGAAGCAGCCGGCATCGAGGTACTACTGGACGATACCGACGAGCGGGCCGGCGGAAAGTTCGCGACCATGGATCTGATCGGCCTGCCCTATCAGCTGATCGTCGGACCCAAGGGCGTGAAGGCTGGCGAAGCCGAAATCAAGACCCGCGCCGGCGGCTTGCGCGAGACGCTGCCAATGGATGCCGCTCTGAACAAAGTGATCGCCGAAGTAAAGTCAAAGCGGATGCTGGCTTAAGGATTCCCCTCTCCCCCGGAGGGACGGGGGAAGGGACTGGTGCGGCGAAACTTCGGCAAGGATCTCTGAATGACGATTGATGCGGCAAAATGCGATACGAGCGACACGCGCGCGTTTGCGCTCTTCGAATGGCTGCTGGCACTGCGCTATCTGCGGGCACGGCGCAAGGAAGGCTTCATCTCGGTGATCGCCGGCTTCTCATTCGTCGGTATTCTGCTGGGCGTCGCGACGCTGATCATCGTGATGGCGGTGATGAACGGCTTCCGCAATCAGCTGTTCGAAAAAATCCTCGGCCTTAACGGTCATCTGGTGGTCTATAAGCTTGCGTCCGCCGGGCCGTTCGACGACTACGAGCAACTGGCCGCCAAGATCAAGGCGCTGCCTGGCATCAAGACCGCCGTGCCGCTGATCGAAGGCCAAGTGCTGGTGTCGTCCAACATCGCCGGCCTCGGTGGCCTCGTTCGCGGCATGAACGAGGAGGGCATGCGGTCATTGCCGCTGGTTGCCAACAACATTCTGCAAGGCACGATCGACGGGTTCGACACGCAGGACGGCATTGCGATTGGCACCCGGTTGGCCCAGGCGCTCGGCGTCAAATATGGCGACAGCATCACGCTGATATCGCCGCGCGGAACGCAAACGCCGTTCGGGACCGCGCCACGCTCGAAACTCTATCGTATTTCCGCTTTGTTCGAGATGGGCATGTCCGAATACGACCGGACGATGATCTTCATGCCGCTGACCGAAGCCAAGCGATATTTCAACAAGGGCGATCAAGTCGACGTGCTGGAGATCATCGCCCAAGATCGGGATCGGGTGGACGAATACGCGGCTGAGATCGAAAAGATCGGCGGCAGCGATCTTACAATCACGAACTGGCGGCAGCGTAACGCGACGTTCTTCACCGTGCTCGAAGTGGAACGAACAGTGATGTTCATCATCCTGTCGCTAATCATCCTGGTGGCGGCGCTCAACATTGTGTCCGGCATGATGATGCTGGTGAAGGACAAGGGCCGCGACATCGCCATCCTGCGCACCATGGGCGCAACGAAGTCGTCGATCATGCGCGTGTTCCTGATCACCGGCGCCTCAATCGGCATCGTCGGCACCATCGCCGGCTTCATTTTGGGCGTGGTCTTCTGCTGGAATATCGAGGCCATTCGCCAGTTCGTGCAGTGGGCGACCAGCACCACGCTGATGGACCCGACCGTCTACTATCTGACCAAACTGCCCGCCGACATCAATCCGCGCGAAACGCTGGGCATCGTCGTCATGGCCCTGATCTTGTCGGTGTTGGCGACGCTTTATCCGTCCTGGCGTGCCTCCCGGCTCGATCCCGTGGAGGCATTGCGCTATGAATAAGGCGGTCAGGGAATGAAAGATACCGCTATCGAGCCAATCCTCAAGCTGAGCGACCTGCGCCGCACGTTCGGTTCGGGCGAGCGCGAGATCCGCGTGCTCGCAGGAGCAACGGCAGCGCTTTATCCAGGTGAGGCCGTGGCGCTGGTCGGGCCATCTGGCGCTGGCAAGTCGACGCTGTTGCATGTGGCCGGATTGCTGGAGACACCCGATGCAGGCCAAGTGATCGTGCAGGGGCGCGACTGCGCGAAAATGAGCGATGACGAGCGTACCCGCGTGCGCCGGTCCGAGATGGGTTTCGTCTACCAGTTTCATCAATTGCTGCCGGAGTTTTCCGCATTGGAGAACGTCGTCATTCCGCAACTGATCCGTGGCCGCTCGCGCAAGGCTGCTAAGGTTCGCGCGACAGAACTACTCAGCGGTGTCGGCCTCACAGCCCGCCTCGATCACCGTCCCGCCGAATTGTCAGGAGGCGAGCAACAACGCACGGCGATCTGCCGCGCGCTTGCCAATTCGCCGAAGTTGCTGCTGGCTGACGAGCCGACCGGCAACCTTGATCCCTCGACTGCAGAACATGTATTTAGGGAACTAATTCTGCTGATCGAAACGACCGGCGTGGCCGCCTTGATTGCGACCCACAACATGGATTTGGCGGCCCGCATGCACCGCACGCTTCGCCTCGAAAACGGATTGCTTGTCGAAGTGGCCCGCTAAAACAAGTCCGCAACCTGGCGCGCGACGGTCAAAGCCTGACGTCGCTCGCCGTTATCGGCAGCACGCCCTTCATATCGTAAAGCAATCCCCCGGAAACCATCAAATTGCGGAATTTTTGCGCGGGCATCCGGGCAACAATGTCGTGCTTGACGGCTAGGACGACGGCATCGAATGGACCTGGCGGCAACTCGTTGGTCAAGCGTATGCCGTACTCGTGTTCGACCTCCCGGCGGTCGGCAAGCGGATCGTAAACCGAGACGTGATGGCCGAACGCCTGCAGCTCCGACGCAAGATCCGCGACCTTGGTATTGCGGACATCCGGGCAATTACCTTTGAATGTGAAGCCGACGATCAGAATACGTGCACCGTCCGCTCTGAGCTTACGTTGTAGCATCGACTTGACGATGTCCTGCGCGACAATGCGGGCCATGCCGTCATTGATGCGGCGGCCGGCGAGGATCATCTCCGGGTGAAAGCCGAGGGTCTGAGCCTTATGCGTCAAGTAATAGGGGTCGACGCCGATGCAATGCCCGCCGACGAGACCCGGCTGATAGAAATGAAAATTCCATTTTGTGCCAGCTGCCTCAAACACCTCACGCGATTCAAGACCCATGCGCTTGAACAGCAAAGCCATCTCGTTCGTCAGCGCAATGTTGACGTCGCGCTGCACATTTTCGATGACTTTCGCTGCTTCCGCGACTTTGATCGAACTGGCTTTATGGGTACCGGCTGTGATGATACGCGCGTAGAAGGCGTCGATCAATGCTGCGGCCTCAGGTGTCGAGCCCGAGGTGATCTTCTTGACATGGGGCAGACGATGGTTCGGATCCGCCGGATTGACCCTTTCCGGACTGTAGCCGGCGACGAAATCCTCGTTGAACTTGAGACCAGAAATGCGCTCAACGATCGGGATGCAGATGTCCTCGGTCGCTCCTGGAAACACCGTAGACTCGTAGATGACGATGCCGCCGGGCTTGATCGCACGGCCCACAGTCTCGCTCGCCCGTTCAAGCGGCGTCAGATTGGGCCTTTTGGCATCGTCTATTGGCGTCGGCACAGTGACGATGAACACATTGCACCCGGTAAGATCCGAACCGCTGGCCGTAAACGCAACTTTCTGCAGCAGCTTCAGCTCATCGGCGTTCAGTTCTCGCGTACGATCGTGGCCCGCATTGAGCTCGCCAATCCGCGCCTCGTTGATGTCGAAGCCGATCACCGGAAAAATGCGCGCCAAATAGACGGCGAGCGGCAAGCCGACGTAACCAAGGCCCACCACCCCGATCTTCATGTCGCTCATTTCCGGGAGGGAAGTAGACATCGATTTCATGCCCTGACGTCACTCGTTGAGACTTAATTGCCGAGACGAGTGATCACTAGCCGATTGAGGCAGCGCGAGCCAGCGGTCGTGTTCGGACATTAGCCGATGACTGGGTCGAGGCCATGTCGACCGCAAGTACCAGGCGGCGTTGCTATGGTGAAATGTTTGGGCTATCGGCCTGAGGGGTATTCTCGGCCGAACAAGTATTCGACCAGCGGCGTCACATAACCTGTCGTCTTGAGGGTTCGGACATCTGGCGTCTCGCGCACGATCACGGCGCCGGCGAGTTCGGGTGTTGCCTGCCGTTCGATATGCCGCGTAATCTGCGCTCGCAACTGCTCCGAGAATAACTCCGAGAGATACTCGATACCGATGGCAATCGATGCGTCGGCGGCAATGATCAGATAACCCGGCGTGCGCTTCAACGCGGAAACATCGAGCCCGGTTTCCTCGGCGATCTCCCGCGTCACGCTTCCGTCGATATCGATTACGCCATCGAGAACGTCGACGGGATCGATAAATCCGCCGGGGCAATAGGCGCGGTCGGCGTTCAAATTGCCTGTCGCTTGCCGGCCAAGCAGCAGGTGGCCTTCGGCGGACCGCAGGATCGCGCAGCCGAAACAATCGCGCACGCTGTCATCGGGGTAGCGTTCGCCACGCCAATGGAGGAAACTTGCGAAATCGGTGGCCGCAAAAGTCCCTTTGAACGCGCCGTCTTCAATGCGATACCGAGTGAGCATTTGTATGCCCCCGTTGAAGTATGAGGGATTTCTGATCTGCTGCAGCTGCCAGCCCAGCGCAATCGCATCGGCTTTGGCAACGGCCCACGGCCACCTCTCGCGGCCGACCCTCAACTCGCAGGTTTCGACCTTCACGACCTCGCCGTGCCGCATTTGCAATCCTGTGACTTGAAAACGTTTCGACAGTACCAACGATTTCCAAAGGGAGGTGGATCTATCCGCAAACTTCGTCGCCGGTCCGCGCTAGGACGGCTTATGTCTGGCAGTGCTTAAAGGCAATTGACATGCGTAATGTTCCGCGCGGCCTAGCCTCTTGTGTTTTGGCAAGCTGATCTGTCAGGTTCCGTATTTCGTCTTGGCATGTCGAACCGGCTCGCTCCAGGTGCTATCGATCGCCGAGCGCACCTGGAGCGATCGCGCCTCATTCGCGAAATCCTGAGCTACCCCACTGACGATATCGCCCGCGACCACCATGCGGAGACCGGAGATAGCCATAATCGGGCCGGTATTGCCGTTCCGTTGCGGCTGAAGGATCCGGCTGGCGTAACGCTTTCGTTCGCGAGCACGACCACAGTAATCGGCACGCCCATTGAGATCACGCTTTCCGAGCTGATGCTGGAAGCATTTTACCCGGCGGACGAAGCCACCGCGAAGGCCGTTTTGGGCACGCGGACATAGGCTCATTTATTCGTAACATTGGGTTAGGTTAGTTGAACAACTAGGCTGTGCTCACCACAAGGTGGCCGCAGTTGTTCCACATTCGCTCCACAAAGCGGGCGCTTGATGATAACGGGCACACGATACGGGTTCGACAATACAAGCAGCATTTTTCGGATTGGCTTCACGCAGTTTGGCTGCACGGCGCGCGATGCGCCTGCCGCTACAAACCGATCGTACTTGATGCCGCGCGTCACAACGCAGCATCAAGCCGGGCGGCGGAAAACCCCCGCTTTTCCGCCGCCCGGTCTCCCTGGACGACGGTCTACTGCACGTGATTGTTCGAGCCGGGATCAATTGCCGGAAGGTCTCGATGTCCGCCGCAATGCCACACACACCCGCAGCGGCGAATGACGAGGACTTCCGGCATGTCAGCCGCAGCTTGAACACCGGCAATCGGCGCCGCAATGGGCGACGCGTGAATGCGTAATGAACGGCATCGTCACGCACTGTTTAGCTCAGCAACACGACAACACCCTGAAAACTGCAAACCCGCGACACGAGCGGCCTGCATATCCATTCTGCGCACCACGAAGGGCGCTCGAACAATGGATATCGCTCAGATGAAGACCACAATGACCGCTGTTGCTCTCGTCCTCGCGCTCGGCACGTCTGCATTCGCACAGGAAGTGAAGCCATCGACCAGCCCGGCCGCTCCGGCCGCCGCTACCACAACACCAGCTGCGAAGCCTGCTGAGATGCCAGCGAAGCCGGTGCTCGCGCCAGAAACCATGCAGAAGGTGGGTGCGCCGGTTTCTGCGCCGGTCGCGCCAACAGTTGCGCCGAAGGTGGAGGCGAAGCCAGCGGTCACCACGACCAATCCCGCTGCTGCGCCGATGAAGACGGCGGCGCCTGCCGCTGCCATGAAGTTGCTGAACGTCAACACCGTGAGCGCCAGCGACCTCGAGAAACTGCCAAAGATCGGTGAAGCACGCGCGAAGCAGATCATCGCTGGCCGCCCTTATAAATCGGTGGACGACCTAATCGCCAAGAAAGTGTTGCCGCAGGATGCGTTCGATGCGGTCAAGGGCCTGGTCAGCGTCCAGTAAAGCAACGACTTGAACTTGGGGTCTAGCTCAGGCCACACGGAGCCCCGGCACCTTGACAGGTACCGGGGCTTTTCTTTTGGATTGAGCATAAAAAAGGCCGCCATCGATGACGGCCTGCCAACTCTCCCGCATGAGCTGGTACATCAGCCAGATGCCCTCCATCCGGCCAACGCTTGGATCGCACAAAAACAGATTTTATCTTCCAAACAAGCGCCCCTCCGGCACAAGTCATTCTACCAGGAGGGCAATTGCCAGAACGTGCGTTTCAGAACTTAAAGCTCACGCCGGCGCGTACCGCGTGGAAGTCCACATCGCTCTTGTCGATTGAGGTGAGGGCAGTACTGGTGGCGGTTGTCGAACCCAGATCGGTATAGCGATACTCAAAGCGCATCGTCATATTTGAGCTGAAGGCATGTTCGACGCCAGCGCCTGCAGTCCAGCCGGAGCGCACATCACTGTAGGAGCCGAAGCCCTTATCGATTTGAACGTCGCCGTAGGCCCAACCAGCCGTGGCATAGAAGAGGGTGCGATCGTAAGCGACGCCGAGACGACCACGGAGCGAGCCGATCCAATTGATGTCGGTGTCGTGCTGAAATCCTAGTGAACCCCGCCCGCCACCACTGATTCCAGAAGCTTCGATATCGGTCTCAATGCCGAACACGAGGTTTTGCGCCTGCCAATTGTAGCCGAGATGACCGCCGCCCACGGCGCCGTTCGTGTTGTAATCGTAGGTCTGGTTGAACCCGGCGAGTGGTCCCGATTCGGCTGTCGTATTGCCCCAGCCATAGCCGACCTGGGCACCGATATAGAGACCCGTCCAGTTGAATGCCCGTTGATACTCCACCGGGCCATCCTTGATCGAGCCGCGCCGATTGGGGCTGCCGAGGTCTGCGGCACTCACCGAAGTGGCCAGCATTGCGGCCCCTGCCACCAGCGACGCGATTCTCAACTTGAGTTGCATATTTCTACTCCATCTAACGAGAGGCGCACCCGTTCGCCGCTCTCCCCGGTTCAGGCACAACTGGCGGCGAAATGTGTCGAAAATCAGATACTTAGAGTGCTCAATTTTACCATAAGCGCTTCTTTGCAACACTCTACCGCAGGAGTAGTTAATGCGCCCTCACCCGGCAAAATTCTTGCAGAAACCCACTCGCAACAGCTGATTTCTGCTGGCGGAGCCGATTGAAATAGAACGGCAACCTAAGCCACGTTTATAATGAAATTTTTTCGTTTTACCGATCTTGGACGGCTGTTAATTAGAAAAATATTCCGCTATGTATTGCTAGATCCACAGGAGATTGTGCAATGCCGCATTTCGCCTCCATGACTGCTACCCCGCCCTCAAATAGCTTCCTCAAGTTGCATGTAAGCCTCACCGACGGTGGACGGTTCGAACCTGATGCTGCATCCGGCTATCGCATCATGGAGTTGATGCGGATGTATGGCTTGCCGATCAAAGCGGAATGCGGCGGCGCCTGTGTCTGTGCGACGTGCCACGTTCGTATTCCGCAAAGCTGGCAGCATCTGTTACCGCCGCCGTCGGACGAAGAGCTTGCGAAGCTCGATGAAATTCCGGGCGCCGACGAGAATTCTCGCCTGGCTTGCCAACTGATGATGACCGATGAGCTGGACGGTCTCGAAGTCGAGTTGCAACCAGACAGCTTGATCCCGCAAACAAATTGGGTGGCGGGCTAAAACATGGCGAGCTTTCCTATATTTGTGAACTTCGGCGTGGTGCCGCCGCTGGTCGCTGGTAATACGACCCTGGCCGTGATCAAGACGCGGCTGCTCTTGAAGCGTGCCGTCAGGGTTACGATTGCGACCGATTTCGTGACGGCGGACCTTCAATCGTTGCTTGAATCCGGCACGATCGAGATCATCCCGGCGTCGCTGGGTGCTGCCGCCATCAAAGGACGTCCGCTGGTCATCTCGGCCACCGGCGATCTCAACGAAGATGCACGCGTGTCGGCCATCGCGCGTGCTCTCGGCGTCCCGGTCAACGTGCCGGATCGGCCGGAGCTGTGCACGTTTTCGCTGGCCTCGATCGTCGATCGCGGTTTGGTCACGATCGCCATCGGCACCGAGGGTGCGGCTCCAGTGCTGGCGACACAACTGCGCGCACGGTTAGAACAAGATTTGCATCCGCGTCTTGGCCGGCTTGCCGAAATTGCTCGCGAGTATCGCCCAAAAGTTGCCGAACGCGTACCAGCAGGTGCGGCGCGGCGTGCGCTTTGGGACGACGTGTTCGCGGGCTCAGCTGCCGGTGCGATCCTCGCTGGAGATGAGGCTGACGGCCGTGCGCGGATCGAAGCCCATCTCGACAACGCCGCTGCGCCTGCGGCTAGACCCGGACGCGTGATCCTGGTCGGCGCAGGTCCTGGCGATCCTGAACTGCTCACCCTCAAAGCCGTCCGCGCCCTCAAAAGCGCTGACGTGATCCTGCACGATGGCCACGTGAGTGCAGGCGTGCTCGAATACGCGCGCCGCGAAGCGGAAGTCATTTCGGTTGCCAAGGCACGCGGCAAGCACTCGAAGACGCAGGCGGAAATCAATGCACTAATCGTTTCGTATGCCCGGGCGGGCAAGACCGTCGTTCGCGTGAAGGGCGGGGATCCGTTCGTATTCGGCCGCGGCGGCGAGGAGATCGATATACTGCGCAGCTCCGGCATCGCCGTCGAAGTGGTGCCCGGCATTACCGCTGCGACGGCAGCCGCGGCGTCTTTGCAAATACCGCTGACGCATCGCGATATTTCACGATCGGTAACCTTCATTTCAGGTCACGCCGCAGGCGACGGCGCACCGGAGTTCGATCAGGTGGATTTCGCCGCAATGGCAAATGGGCGTGCCACGCTCGCGGTTTACATGGGGCTAGCAACAGCTGGCGAACTCGCCGCAAAGCTGCTGGCGTCGGGTTGGTCGCCGGCGACGCCGTTGATTGCAGTCGAGCGCGCTTCGCAAACAAACGAGCGGCGCGTTTCGACAACGCTCGATCAACTCGCCTTGGGTCCCGCACGTCTCGGATTGTCCGGGCCCACATTCTTGCTGATCGGCGAAGTGGCGAGCTTGCCAGCCGCCGGCCACATCACGCACCTCGAGTCGATACCGGCAATTGCAGCGCAAAAGGAGCAGACGTATGCCTAGCGTCGTTACTGCCAATAATCTGCGCTCAGGCGCTGTCGTTTATCTCGGACCCGGCGGACAGTGGGTCACGGCCTTGGCAGATGCCGAGGTTGCGGCAGATGCTCTGGAGCTGCACGCACTCGAGCTCGCGGCCAACGCTGCCGTCATCCGCACCGACGTGACAGCCGTCTATGCCATGGACGTACGCTGGACCGACGAAGCGATCGAGCCCGTATCCGTGCGCGAGCACATCCGCGCCGCTCACGCGCCCACAGTTTAAGGAACCGCCGCCTATGTATCGCTATGACGAATTCGATCATCGCTTCGTTGCCGAGCGCTCCTGGCAGTTTCGCGACCAGGTCGGGCGCCGCCTATCGGGCGAATTGACCGAGGAGCAGTTCAAGCCGCTGCGCCTGCACAATGGCCTCTATCTGCAGCTGCACGCCTACATGCTGCGGATCGCGATTCCTTATGGTGTGCTCTCGGCATTGCAACTGCGCCAGCTGGCCTTCATCGCGCGCAAGTGGGATCGCGGCTTTGGCCACTTCACCACGCGCCAGAACATCCAGTTCAACTGGATCAAACTGGAAGACGCTCCCGACATCCTTGATGCGCTGGCCGAGGTCGAGATGCACGCCATCCAGACCAGTGGTAATTGCATCCGCAATGTCACCGCGGATCCCTACGCCGGCGTCGCCATCGATGAGATCGAGGATCCTCGGGTCTGGGCGGAAGTGTTGCGCCAATGGTCAACGATCCACCCCGAGTTCACCTATCTGCCGCGCAAGTTCAAGATCGCGATTACCGGTGCCGCCGCAGATCGCGCCGCTATCCTTTTCCACGACATCGGCTTGAAGATCGTCAAGGGTCCGGGTGGCAAAACCGGCTTCCGTGTATTCGTGGGCGGCGGCCAAGGACGCACACCCTACGTCGCGCTGCCGATCGCCGAATTCATTGGCCGCGATCAGTTGCTCTCCTATCTCGAGGCAATCATGCGGGTGTATAACCTGCACGGTCGCCGCGACAATATCTACAAGGCACGCATCAAGATCCTCGTCAACGCGCTTGGCATCGAGGAATTTCGCGCGCAAGTGGAAGCCGAATGGGCCAAGCTCGACAAGCCCTCGATCGACGTGCCAGAGGCCGAGGCCAAGCGGATCGCAGCCTACTTCGCCGCGCTCCCATTGAAACCCGCGCCAGCCAAAGACGCCAGCATCGACGCCCGCCGCCGCTCGGACGAAAACTTTGACCGCTGGATGCGCTTGAACGTGTTGCCGCACCGCGTGCCCGGCCACGTCATCGTCAACATTTCGTTGAAGGAGCCGGGCAAGATCCCAGGCGACGCCAGCGCCGATCAAATGGATGCGGTGGCAAGCCTCGCCGAGCGTTTCGGCAACGACGAGATCCGCGTCACCTACCAGCAGAACCTGGTGCTCCCGAACGTTGCCGTTCGTGATTTGGCTGCGATCTACGACGGGCTCGTCAAGTCTGGCATCGAGACCGCCAACACCGAACTCATCACCGACATCATCGCCTGCCCAGGCCTCGACTATTGCAATCTCGCCAACGCCCGCTCGATCCCGATTGCGCAGGAGATCGCACTCAAGTTTGCCGACCCGGTGCGTGCCGAAGCAATTGGGCCGCTGCGGCTCAACATCTCCGGTTGCATCAATGCATGCGGGCATCATCACGCCGGCAACATCGGTATTCTCGGCGTCGATAAGAAGGGCACCGAGCACTACCAGATCACGCTCGGCGGCAGCCCCAAGGATGATGCCGAAATTGGCGATATCGTCGGTCCGAGCTTCACGGCGGAAGACTTACCCGACGCGGTCGAAACTATTGTCGACACCTACATGAAGCGCCGTCGCGACAAATCCGAGACCTTTGTCATGGCTTACCGACGCCTCGGCAAAGCGACTTTCCGCGACGCCCTCTATGGCGCCGATGCACCGCGTGGGCCATCACCGAAGAAAGAAGTCGCCAATGTCTGAGCCATCACCGTTACTGAAGCCATTGGAGCCAGCGACCACGCCAGCGCGACTTTGGAAGAACGGCCGCTTTATCGCCGACGCTTGGCGCGAGATCGGCGATGACGAGCCATTTCCGATCAATGGCCGCGCGATTTTGACCCTCGCTCATTGGCGGGCCGAGCAGGCAGCCTTTCTGGCGACAGGTCTACCGATCGGCGCCAGCGTTCAGGCCAGCGAAACATTAGACCCACAAACTGATAATCTGGAACGCTTGGCGGTAATTGCGCTGCGCTTTCCGAAGTTCACCGATGGCCGGGCTTACTCCACGGCACGTCGCCTGCGCGAGGAATACGGCTACACCGGCGAACTGCGCGCCACCGGCGACGTGCTGCTCGACCAACTGCCGCTGATGTTGCGATCGGGCTTCGATGCTTTCGAGATTGTCAACGCGCCGACCATCGCCGCAATCGAGCGTGGCGCTCTTCCAGCGGTGACGCGGGTGTATCAGCGCACCGTCACGCGCGAACCAAGCCGATGGCAGCCGCGCCAGGCTGTCGGTTAAAATTGCGGGACGGACGCCTGCCCAGGTGAGGGACCATGCCGGCCTTGGGGAACAAAACCAAGGCATCATTCATTATCAGTCAGCCAACAAACCGCGTGTTAGAACTCGTCATTAGGCGTGCCATGAAACATCCCGCGTTGCGCATTTTCACAATGGCTTCATTGGTCATGACCGGAGCTGCCGCCTTAGCTCAGCAGAGCGGCCAAGGTACCGCCAGTTCTCCGCCGGCAGAGCAGAAAGCGACAGCCACGCTTTACGAACGCCTCGGTGGCGCCTTCGCCATTGCAGCGGTAGTGAACCACTTCAGCGATGCGGTCGTGAAAAACCCAATCGTCGGCAAGAGATCTAAGAACCCTGCGCTCCGGGAATGGCACACCAAGAATATCAGCAGACTACCGGGGCTAAAATTCATGCGCACGTTGTGGGTCGCCAACGTCGCCGGTGGACCCTTCCAGTATACAGCCACCAAACCGGGTAGCACCCCGGTTGGGTTGGAAGCTGCCCATAGCAATTTGAAGATTTCTCCGGCGGAGTTCGATGAAGTAGCGGCCGAACTTGGGCGAACACTGGTAGTTTTCAAAATTCCCGACAAAGAGAAGAAAGAGGTTCTGGCTGCGTTTGCCGCGCACAAAGCTGAGGTCACAGAGGGTTACGTGGCGGCCAGCAAGACGACCCGCTGAGGCCCGATCATGTTCACGCGTCAGCCGCGTGCGCCCAGCACAAGCTATGTGCTATTCGATCAAAGTTCTTTACGAGGTCGAGGTGGTCGGCTCGCAACTATCGCGAAAGTCAATGGCACGCGCGGCAAAAGGTTACGGTCTCACGAGTTTGAGTACGCGGCCGGTGTCCGTGCGCGGCTTGACCCGGAACGAGACTTGCAATTCGGTGCCGGAGCGGCTCTGCACCTCGCAGATATAATCCTCGTTGTAGCTCGGGATCTTCATCGTGAAGACGTCGGGCACGAACCTTGCGTTCTCGGTCTTGATGGTGGCGTTCTCGTCGCCGAGGCCAATTACCGTGCAGTCGAAGATCGAGCTGTTGCCGTTGAAAATGATCTTCGCACCCAGCAGCGTGCGTCGTGTGCGAACAGGCGTTGAGACTTCGGTTGTCATGGCTGCCCTCGGGAACCTTCACGCGATAAAATGGGTTACCCGAACCCTAACCTCCGCACCACTTTCAGCAAGCTTTAGCGCCGAGCAGCGTTAATGTGGAAGTTCGCCCGCGAATGCGATCGGCAAGACCACTTTGCTCGGCTGCAGCAACGGTTGTCTTTGCGAATATTTTAAACGTTTCACTAATCGAACATTCAGAGTTATAAATCAAGCCGCAATTGCT
>JANMNO010000065.1:0-16300 GCA_031374115.1 Hyphomicrobiaceae bacterium
GAAGCCACCGAGTAGCCGCCAGCAGGGCTGTCCGGCAACCTTGCCCGCCAGATCCCACAACGCGAGGTCGAGCGGCCAGCAACGGCCATAGTGGAACGAGATATGATCGATGACCCTGTTATGCCGCTCCAACTCAAGTGGATGGCGGCCGATGAACAGGTTTTCATGACCAGCGAAACCCAGCATGTGGTCGCCCGAGCCGATCCCGGTGAGCCCGGCGTCGGTGTGCACGCGCACGATGGTCGCATCGAATTTGACGCGCGGTTGTGACGACCAACTCGGATGAAACGGTGGATCGAGCGGCAACTGATGCTGAGTGATCTCAATTGCAGTAATCTTCATGGGGTACTCGACATGTAATGGGCCTGCGAAGCTTTAAGCCATCGCAAGCCCAGATATGGTTGTCGAGACGTAAACGCTGGCGTGCAGACCACGCCCGCGATCCGCTGATCAGTCGATAATCGTGACGAAACCGCGCATTGTGCCAACGAGAGTGATCGCCCGCTCAAGGCCGATGCCATCTTTCTGCTCGGCGTGCAGCAAGTGCGTCTCATTGGCAACCGAAAGGGCTGGTCGCAGGCCTTCCTCGTTGCTGAGCGTGATGCCGCAGACAAGACCAAGCGTTTCGGGGGTGTGCGGCAGCCGATTTGCGAGCTTGCCTTTAAATTCCGTCAAATGAGCTGGCGCGTCGGTGTTGTAGAAAACCGAGTACCGGTTGAAATCACGCGCGGCAACTTCGGCCCACAGGCCGTAGGCGAACAGATCAGTATGCTCGGCAATCGCGACTTCGAGAACGCAACGGATGAAGTAACGTGCATCATCGAGTACGCATAGATCGGACGAGACCAGGGCGCGGGCTTCGCGGGCCTCGGGATCGAGGTCGAAGATCGCGTCGGGTAACGCGAAGCATAAATCGGGAAGACCGTCGTGGATGTCGCGACAGTCGGGGCAGCGATAGCGCAAACGGGGCGCCTTCGGTGCAGAGGGTACGCTACGGAGAAGCTGCATGGCGGCACGGGTCCTGCGGGCTCGAAACAAACGCTCAACTTTTAGTGGCAGTCGGGTAGCGCTCGGGGGAGCGTACAGTGTAGTCGTAGCAGTGTCTCACGAAGTCGTTGCGATCCCGTATGAGGGTTTGCTTAACGGCAAGCTAACCACGCGGCAGTCCGCACCCAGAAAGCGCTGAAAAGCGGGCATTAACCATCAAGTTGATCTACAACACGAGGCTTTATGTCAAACCCACTCTTTCATCTGATTGCAACGGGGCCGCGCCCCGTCGCGCCATTTTCGCACGCCGTGGAGACCGACGGCTGGGTTTTTGTGACCGGCCAGATGCCGACCGATCCGGCGGCTCCCGATGCGCCTCTGCCGGACGGGGTTGAAGCCCAAACCCGGCGCGTGATGGAAAATTTGAAGATCGTACTGGGCGGGATCGGACTTGGCCTCGAGCATGTTCTGCAGGCGCGGGTCTACCTCACGCAGTTCGATCGCGACTACGCGAGCATGAACGCCGCTTATCAATCATACTTCCAGCCGGGCCGCCTGCCTGCGCGCACGTGCGTCGGCGTCACCGGGCTGGCGGTCAACGCGCTGGTCGAGATCGACCTCATCGCCAAGCGTGCTTGAAGTTGTCGCAGGCGACTCCGCTACGCGGAGCCGGCCGCCTGCAACGGCTGGTGTCTGCCCCGCAGGTTGGTGACACCAACACTATGCGGCGGGGGCTGTCCACTTTTCTCGCATGGTGACGAGTTCCTCGGCGGCGCTGGGGTGCAAAGCGACCGTTGCGTCGAAATCGGCTTTGGTCGCGCCGAGTTTGAGTGCGATCGCCGCCATCTGGATGATTTCGCCAGCGTCGGGCCCTAGCACGTGCACGCCGAGAACTTTTTGCGAGCCTTGGTCGACCACGAGCTTCATGATCGTGCGATCTAGTGCACCCGACAGGCTGGATTTCATTGGCCGGAAGTTTGCCTTGTAGATATCGATTGACTGACCCTTGGCACGAGCGACCGCTTCGGTGAGCCCAACCGTGCCGATTTCCGGTGTCGTGAACACTGCCGTCGGGATCGTCGTATGATCGACCTTCGTCGGCTTTTTGCCGAATACGGTGTCGGCGAACGCGTGACCTTCGCGAATGGCGATCGGGGTGAGGTTGATCCGGTCCGTTACGTCGCCGACTGCATAGATGTGGCCGACGTTGGTTTTGGAGAACGCATCGACCCCGACTTGGCCCTTGGTGCCGACGTGGACTCCCGCTTTGTCCAATCCGATGCCGGCCGTATTCGGACTGCGGCCGATCGCGAACATCACCTGATCTGTCTTGATGGTAGCGCCTGACTTGAGCGTGAGTTGGAGACCGGTCCGGTGCTTCTCGATCGCAGTCAGCACGGTGCCGGTGATGACCTTGATGCCGTGCCGCGTGAGCGCTTCGGTCAATCCGTCACGCATGTCCTCGTCGAAGCCGCGAAGGATTTTTTCGCCGCGATAGATCAGCGTCGTCGCAACGCCCAGCCCATGGAATATGCTCGCAAACTCGACCGCGATGTAGCCGCCGCCGCAGACGACGATGCTCTTGGGAAGCTCCGCGAGGTGAAACGCTTCGTTGGAGGTGATGGCGTGCTCGATGCCGGGCAGTGAGGGATCGAGGTTGACCCTGCCGCCGGTCGCAATCAGGATATGCGCAGCGGTGATGACGCGGTCCGGGTTCGCGAGGCGGATCGCGTGCGGACCATCAAAGGTCGAACGAGTCGTGTAGATCGTAACTCCGGAACGTTGGAGGTTTGATTTGTAGATGCCCTCGAGCCGCGCGATCTCGCGATCCTTGTTGGCGATCAACGTCGGCCAGTCAAACACCGGCTTGCTCGGAAGTGTCCATCCGTAGCCAGCGGCTTCCTCGAACTCTTCGGCGAAGCGGGAAGCGTAAACGAGCAGCTTCTTGGGCACACAACCACGAATGACGCAGGTGCCACCGATGCGGTATTCTTCGGCGATGGCAACTTTCGCGCCGTAGCCTGCGGCGATGCGTGCCGCGCGCACGCCGCCGGAGCCCGCGCCAATGACGAATAAATCATAATCGAAGCCGGCCATCACAAATCGACGCCGCGCTTCTTCAGTTCTTGGCGCGCCTCCGCTTCGACTTCCTTGCCGATGTTTTGGCCCCAAACCAAACCGACCTGCATCGAGCGTTGTAAAATTTCCGGTTGCGTCGCGATCATCTTCTGGCCGATCGGGGTTTTGTAGAACGCGCCGATCTCGGTCAGCTCTTGGACCGTGAACTTCTCGGCGTAAAGCGGCGCGACCATGCTCAAAACTTCTTCCTTGCGTGCGTTGAACTTGGTGGCCATCAGATCCATGACCTCGTCGATCTCTTTGCTTTTCGCTGGCGCCTGCTGTTTGAAGGCCTGCGCCATCCCTTTGCTCATGGTGTTGATGGCGACTTCGAACTGTCTCATCGACCCCATGGCGACGAGAAGATCCTTTGCCGCCACCACGCCTGCGGGGTCAGCGGCTGGCGTTTTTTGCTGGGCAGATGCAGATGCAGCGAGGCAAAGCACGAGCCACGCCATTGTCACGGCTTTGATCGAGATGCGGATCAATGGTCTAACTCCTCTCGTGAACGTTATTCTTCGTAGTTGGCTTCGATGATCTCGACGCCCTCCGGCCCAGCGATGATCGCAGTGTCGGCAAGACCCAGAAACAAGCCGTGTTCGACCACGCCCGGGATCAGGCGCAACGCTTCGGCCAGCACGTCGGGTTCCGGGATGCGGCCAAGATGCAGATCCAGAATGAGGTTGCCGCCATCCGTCATGAAGGGTTTGCCGTGGCCGTCGAGCCGGACAACGATTTCGCCGGTGCACCCGGCGTCGGACGCCAGCATACCGACCATCTTCGAGGTTGCCCGAAAGCCGAACTGGACGATTTCTACCGGTAATGGAAACTTGCCGAGCATCTCGACTTTTTTTGAAACGTCCGCGATGACGATCATGCGGTCGGACGCCGTGGCGACGATCTTTTCCCTGAGCAGTGCGCCGCCGCCGCCCTTGATCAGGCGCAGCCGATCATCGATCTCATCGGCGCCATCGATGACGAGATCGAGAAACGGTTCGTCGTCGAGCGATGTCAGCCGGATACCGTTGGCGAGTGCCTGAGTGGCTGTCGCCTCCGACGTTGGGACGCAGATGACGTCGAGGCCGGCGCGCACCTTTTGGCCAAGCAGGTCGACAAACTTTGCGGCAGTCGAGCCGGTGCCGAGACCGATCTTCATTCCAGGCTCTACAAATGCGACTGCGCGCGCTGCGGCCTGGAGTTTGTAGTCCGGCGGTACGGACTGCGAACCTGGCGTGCGATCGGAGACTGGTCGGCCCATATTTGTTCCAGAGTTAGCGGCTACACGTTCATATATGACGCGTCCGGTTGAAATCCGGTTTCCTGTCTAGGCCGCGGCCGCGGCGGTGGCAAGCCGCGGCCTAGCCCAGGGCTTTCCCACCCTCACCCTGGCCGAGGTCGTCGTGCCCCACTTCGTCCAATCCGAATTTCAAATCGGCGGCAGGAATGAGGACGCTGGCAATTACCTTCCCGGCTGGCGTTCTTCTGAACAAGAGGCAGCAATGTTATTTGACGCGTCACGGAGGCAACCTAGAGTGATGAGATATTGCAAGTTACAAAAAAGGAGACAGTTACATGGCATTTTGGTCCAAGAAATCCGCGGACGCAGCCGGGGCCACCGGCACGGCCGCTTCCCAACCAGTTCAACAACCGGCAGCACCCTCACCTCAAAGTACGCCTTCGGAGCCGCAGGCAGCGGTTCAGGCGGCGATGCCCACCCCTGCGCCACAGCCCGCAGCTGCGTCATCGCAGGCAACAGAGCTGTCGCCCGAGGCCAAGAAAAAGGCGGCCGATGTTTCGAAGAACCTGCTCGCCGCATTTGGACAGATCACCAGCATTTTGATGCGATCGGCGCAGTATCGCAAACATGCGCTGGCCGATCTTGAATGGCTCGTCGTGCCGGCCGTCACCACCGGGCAGTTTGCCCTCGCCGAGGCGCAATCGAAGGACAACGGCATGATGGTGCCAGTCGGCGTGCTGTTGTGGGCGAGCGTGGCGGCCGAGGTCGATAAACGGTTGACGGAAACCACGGAGACGCCGATGCGGCTGAAGCAGGAGGAGTGGCGGAGTGGCGATGTTCTCTGGGTGATCGATGGCGTGGGCGAACAGCAGGTGATCCAAGCGATGTTGAAGCGCAAGATGGAAAAGGATTGGACCGGCCGGCAAGTCAAGATGAAGGTGCGGGACAAGACGGGCGTGATGCGCGTCGGCGTGCTCTCTGCGGGCTCGTCGCGGCCAGCTGTCTGATGGCTGCTGAGGTCTGTGCCATCAAGGCGTTCGTGGGTGATGCGTGCAATAGCCCAGCTGCAGTGTTGACCATCGGTCGCCCTTGACGGTTACGTGGCTAAAAGCGCATACAATCGTCATGAACCGACGCGCGCATCAACCAGCCGTAAACGAGTGTTGCGGCATTATTATCATCGGCAGCTAATCAAACGGCTGGCGCGGCCTGTTGTTCGTTTTCTTCTGAATTGCATCTGCGCTCGGCCCGGCCTTCCGGTCAGGGGACCATTTATGTCGCTTACGCTCTACAATACATTGACCCGATCCAAGTCTGCCTTCGCGCCCCGTGCTGCCAAAAACGTGCGCATGTACGTGTGCGGCCCGACCGTCTACGACTTCGCCCACATCGGCAATGCGCGACCGATCATCGTATTCGATGTGCTGTTTCGCCTGCTGCGCCACGTCTACGGCGAGAGCCACGTCATCTATGCGCGCAACATCACGGACGTCGACGACAAGATCAACGCGCGTGCGGTTGAGCTCTATCCCGACTTGGACCCGATCGTTGCGATCAAGAAACTGACCGTTGAGACCACCGCGCAGTTCCACGTTGACATCGCGTCGCTCGGCGTGCTGCTGCCGACCGTCGAGCCGCGTGCGACGGATCACATCGACGGCATGCGGCAGCTGTGCGACACGCTGGTCGCGAAGGGCAACGCCTACGTCGCCGAGGACCACGTGCTGTTCCACGTTCCCTCGATGCCCGATTATGGCCGCCTTTCGGGGCGCTCGGCTGACGACTTGCTGGCCGGCGCCCGCGTTGATGTTGCGCCATACAAGCGCGATCCGATGGACTTCGTGCTGTGGAAGCCTTCACCGCCAGGAGTGCCTGCTTGGCCGAGCCCTTGCGGCATTGCCAACCCCGGTCGTCCAGGCTGGCATCTCGAATGCTCGGCGATGGCTGAGAAACATCTCGGCCAGACCTTCGATATTCATGGTGGCGGCATCGACCTGAGCTTCCCGCACCATGAGAACGAGATCGCACAAAGCCGCTGCGCGCACGGCACGCCGATGATGGCCGACGTGTGGATGCACAACGGTTTCCTGCAGGTCGAGGGCGAGAAGATGTCGAAATCGCTCGGCAACTTCATCACCATCAACGAGCTGCTGACGACGAACAAATTCGGCAATCAGCCCTGGCATGGCCGGGTGCTGCGCTTTGCGATGCTTGGCACGCACTATCGTCAACCGATCGACTGGACCGTCGATCGGCTGGCACAGGCGCGGGCAACGTTGGTCGAGTTTGCCGGCATGGTGCACGACGTCACGGCGTCAGAAGAGCCGTTGCCGGAGGTGGTCGCCGCGTTGTCTGACGATCTCAATACGCCGAGCGCGATGTCGATCGTTCACGGCGTGGCGAAGTCGGCGCGCCGCAATCCTCAGGCAGCAACCGATCTCAAGGCTACACTGCAGTTCATGGGGTTGTATGACAATGAGGCACCGGCGTCGCTCGAACTAGGCAGCCGGGTCCTGTCCATCGATGACGCCGAGATCGATCGCCTGATTGCAGCTCGACTTTCAGCCCGCCGCAACCGCGACTTCAAGGAAAGCGATCGCATCCGCGACGAGCTCGCAGGGGCAGGTGTACAACTCAAGGACGCCAAAAATCGCACAACCGGCGAAATCGAAACGACGTGGGAGGTGAAGCGGTGAGCCTTTCCCGTCTCTATCTGTTCGACACAACGTTGCGCGATGGTGCGCAGACCCAGGGCGTCGATTTCTCCGTCGCCGACAAACTGCGGATCGCGGGCGTCTTGGATCAACTTGGCATCGACTACGTCGAGGGTGGCTATCCCGGCGCCAATGCCACCGATACCGAGTTCTTTAGCGCGCCGCCGAAACTTTCCACCGCGACATTCACCGCCTTCGGCATGACCAAGCGTGTTGGCCGCTCGGTGTCGAATGATCCGGGTTTTCAGGCGATTTTGCAGTGCCCGGCGCCGGCGATATGCCTCGTGGCTAAGGCCTGGGATTACCATGTGCGGGTGGCACTTGGCATCACCAACGAGGAAAACGTCGAAGGCGTGATCGAGAGCGTAAAGGCGGTGCGAGCCAGCGCCCCCGATCGCGAGAGCATGATCGACTGCGAGCATTTCTTCGATGGTTATAAGGCCAACCGCAGCTACGCCATGCGCGTCGCACAGGCAGCATACGACAGCGGCGCGCGGTGGGTCGTCCTGTGCGATACGAACGGGGGGACCCTGCCGCACGAAATCGAGCGCGTCGTCACCGATGTTGCGAAGATCATCCCGGGCACGCACCTCGGTATCCACACGCATAACGATACCGAGAATGCAGTCGCCAATACTCTCGCGGCCGTTCGGGCAGGCGTGCGCCAGATACAGGGTACGCTCAATGGCTTGGGCGAGCGGTGCGGCAATGCCAACCTGACGTCGATCATTCCGACACTGCTTTTGAAGTCCGAGTTTGCCGAGCATTTCGAAACCAGCGTCACTCCAGAACGTCTCGCCCACATTACCCGCGCGAGCCGCGTGCTGGATGAAATCCTCAACCGTTCACCGGCCCGCCAGGCGCCGTACGTCGGCGAGAGTGCGTTCGCGACCAAGGCCGGGATCCACGCGTCGGCGATCATGAAGGAGCCCGAGACCTACGAGCACGTGCCGCCAGAAACTGTCGGCAATCGCCGCCGGGTGTTGGTGTCGAACCAGGCCGGCCGATCGAATATCATGGCTGAGCTGGAGCGTGTCGGTATCACCGTCGACAGAAACGATGCGCGGGTGGCGTCATTGCTCGACGAGGTCAAGTTGCGCGAAAGCGTCGGCTATGCCTACGACGGTGCTGAGGCATCGTTCGAATTGCTCGCCCGCCGCATCATCGGCGACGTGCCGCGTTATTTCTCAGTCGATAGTTTCCGGGTGATGGTGGAAAAGCGGCACAACGCGCTCGGACAATTGGTGACTGTTTCGGAAGCGACCGTGAAGGTGTTCGTCAACGGCGACACCGAGCCGCTGTGGTCGGTAGCGGAAGGCAACGGACCGATCAACGCGCTCGACTGCGCGTTGCGCAAGGACCTCGGCCGCTATCAGGCGCACATCAAGGACATCGAGCTCGTCGACTATAAGGTGCGCATCCTGACCGGCGGCACCGAGGCGGTAACGCGTGTGTTGGTTGAGACCTTGGATAAGTCGACAGGCGATCGCTGGTTCACCGTCGGAGTATCGTCCAACATCGTCGACGCGAGCTTCGAAGCCCTCCTCGACAGCATCAATTACAAGTTGCTGCGCGACGATGCGCGGGTGCACGAAATGGCTGGCGTCTGATTCATATGGCTGCCCGCTTGCGGACTTGCCGGGCGCTGCTGGTTTCTTCGGCTATGATCCGACGCCTGCGTCGCCGCACGCTGGCGATGGTCCCCCTTGCGCTGACGGTCGTTTGTATAAATGTGCGCGGACAGCGTTGCGAGAACGGACAGCACACCGAAGACGTGCTATGTGGAGTGTCGCGGTAAACCGCGCCCCGGCAGGGTATAACACCAATGGAGGCCACCATGGCCGAGAGCGTCTACAAAGTCATTGAGTTAATCGGCACAAGTCCCGAATCTTGGGAAAAGGCTGCGAAAGCTGCCGTTGAGCGCGCCGGACAATCGCTTCGCGATTTGCGGGTCGCCGAGGTCGTTGAGCAGGATCTCGTCATTGAGAACGGTAAGGTGACGGCCTACCGCAGCAAGATGAAAGTCTCCTTCAAATACGAGGACGACAAGGGCTGAGGGTCGGCCGCGGCATCGATGGCGACCTTGCTCGGGCGTTTTCAGCGGACGACCGAGAGTGCATTGCCAGCGCCGCGTCGTTCTCATAGCGAACAGACTAGAACAATCGTTGTCATTAATGGCGGGCGCTTGCAGGCGAGCTGCGCCCTTCGGCGCGCACGCCAAAGCCGTTCCACTTCGCCCCCGGATCAAGACGGAGCAGACCGATGGATAAGAACGAATTCGATGCGCAACTAAGAGCGGATGGTTACACGGAGATCGAGACGAAGTCGGTAGCTCCGCGGCCGGCGAACGAAGGACATGGCCACCCTTTCGCAGTACGCGGTCTCGTGCTTGCCGGCGCCTTCACCGTTGTCCAGGGCTCCACGACAATGACGTATCGCCCCGGCGAGGTGTTCACTGTCGCTGCTGGACACATTCATTCCGAAGAAGTCGGCACGGAAGGCGCCGAAATATTGGTGGGGCGCAAATATTGAAGTGCCGCCGCTGGATCAGTTGATCAGCGCCCGCGTCACGTGCAGATGATGTACTGCGTCTTCAGGCTGCTGAGTACCTCGCAGCCGTGAGCGGTGAGCACGATGGTATGCCCGAGCGACATCGCGAGGTTCTGCGGCGCATCGATAAGGATGGCGTGCAGGAACAGCACCATGCCGGCAACGGCCAACGTCGGATTGCCGGAGTAGAGCATCGGCGGCACATCCATCCAGGTCGGCCGGTAGAGTGCGCCGAGTGAATAGCCGCAGGCGCTCATCCGCGCATGACCGTAGCCGGCGGCATCGAAAACGCGACGATGCGCGTCGTCGATCTGGCCGAGCGCATGGCCGGGCCGCGCCGCCTCGGTCATGGCGGCGAGCGCGTCTCGCGTGACGTCGAACATGCGCTTCTGCACATCGTTGCCGCGGCCGATGGCGACCGTGCGCATCAAGCATGCCGAATAGCGCCGATAGCTGCCGGCGAATTCGAGCGTGAGCTGGTCGACCGGATCGAGATGACGGAAGCCGGTGGCGCTGCGGATCAGCAGCGCGCGATCGCCGGAACCGAGCACTGGTCCCGACGGTGGCGGATCACCACCGCCGGCCAGGATCGGCACCGCGCCCGCGGCCGCAATGTCACCCTCGAAGGCGCCCGGCTTGGCAACCGCGAGCATTGCCTCCAGCGATTGATCCGCCAGCGCCGCCGAGCGGCGCACGTACGCGATCTCGGCCGGCGACTTCACCAGGCGCAGGTCGCGGACCACATGCGAGGCATCGACGAGGTGGCACCAACCGGCCAGACGCCGCCGCACCAGCTCGTATTTGTCGGCGGTGAGACCGAAGGTGCGCATCTCGATGCCGATGCGGGTGCCCTTCAATCCCTTCTCCTCGAGTATAGCTTGGAGATCAGTCGAGGGATCATCCCCCTCCTTGTCGTACCAGATGCGGACATCCTCGATGATCGAGGTCCGGCGCGCCTGCTCCAGATCCGGCCGCCGCGTCAGCAGGGTGATCGCCTCGTCGTCGGCGGTCAGCAGAGCGCATTGGAAGAACACGAAGCCGCTGGTGTCGTATCCGGTCAGGTAATAGTGGCTCTCCGGCGCAAACAGCAGGATGGCGGCAAGATCCTCCCGCTTCAGCGTGGCGCGTGCTGCGGCGATCCGTGCGTTGAATTCCGACCGCTCGAAATGCAGTGCCATGGTTATGGCTCCTCCAATTGATTGCTTGCCCGGCATCCGATGGGCAATTTCTTCATCTGTACGGCCGCAGCCGCTTGACACTCACCGGAAGACCACCTTCAAATTGCTCATGGTGGCGAGAACAAGCAATCGTTTACTAGGCTGCCGCGCGAGCAAATGAGATCCGGTCTGGTAGGAGGGAACACAATGCGAAGAATTTTCCATGCGGCGGCGGTGATTGCCGCAGTCCTTGCGCTGCAGGGGCCGCGAGCCGAGGCGCAGGACAAGAAGGTGCTGACCATCTCGTCGTGGGGCGGCGCATTCCAGAAGGCGCAGAAGGAAGCCTGGTTCGGCATCGTCGAGAAGGAGCTCGGCGTCACCATCAAGGAGGACACGACATCCGGTGTCGCCGATGTACGCGCGCAGGTGGCGTCCGGCAAGCCGACTTGGGATCTGTCGACGCAGGGCGCCTATAGCTGCGCGTTGCTCGAGAAGGAAGGCAAGCTCGAGAAGCTCGACGCCGCGACGCTCGCCGTTGCTGCCGACGTGCCGGCGAACCTGAGGTCCGAGCACTGGGTTTCGCAGATCGTCTACTCGGTCGCCATCGGCTGGCGTGAGAAGGCGTTCGGCGACAAGAACCCGACCGGCTGGGCGGCGTTCTGGGACACCAAGAATTTCCCCGGGCAGCGTTCAGTTCGTCGCCACCCGATCTACGCCCTCGAAATGGCGCTGATTGCCGATGGCGTGCCGATGGACAAACTCTACCCGCTCGACATCGATCGCGCCTTCAAGAAGCTCGAGGAGCTGAAGCCCCACGTGCTGGTATGGTGGAATTCGGGTGCGCAATCGGCCCAGGTGCTGAAGGACGGCGAGGTCGACATGGTGTCGGCCTGGAACGGCCGCATCCAGGCGCTGCAATCCGAGCCCGAGGGCAAGGGTGGCAAGATCAACGTTACCTTCGACCAGCAGATGCTGGTGTCGGATTGCTGGTTGATCCCCAAGGGCGCGCCCAACAAGGAACTGGCGATGAAGGCGATGGCCATCATGCTGCGGCCCGAGGTCAACGCGCGGATTTCGCTGTTCATCAACTACGCGCCGTCGAACGGCAAGAGCTATGGCACCGGCGTGATCCCGCCTGAGAAGCTGCCGGGCCTGCCGAACTCGCCTGAGAACGTCAAGAAGGGCTTCGTTCACTCCAACGAATGGTGGGTGAACAATGCCGACGAGATGGTAAAGCGCTTCGATGCTTTCCTGCAGAAGTAGGTGCCTGCATTTCAATCGGTCAGCCGGCACCTGCCGGCTGGCCGATTGTGTGAGCGCGATTGATCGGCTTGGACTGGCGGCAAGACGTCCGCTCGTTGAGGGGAGGGTGCCATAGCCAGTCCGGTGCATGAGACGAACGCGGCGATCTCGTTGCCGATTTCGATCCGCAACGTTCGCAAGTCATATGGCGCTTTCACCGCGCTCGATGATGTCAACCTGGAGATCGCCAGCGGCGAGTTCATCACGTTGCTCGGGCCTTCGGGCTCGGGCAAGACGACGTTGCTGATGGTGCTCGCCGGCTTTGTCCGCCCCGACAACGGCGAGACGCGCTTCGGCGATCAGGACGTTTCGCTAGTCCCGCCGCACAAGCGCAACGTCGGCATGGTGTTCCAGAACTACGCACTGTTCCCGCACATGACGGTGGCCGGTAACGTCGCCTACCCGCTGCGGCTGCGGGGTGTCTCGAAAATGGATATCGCCGACCGGGTCGCAAAGGCACTCGACCTCGTGCAGTTGTCTGGTCTAGGTGAACGCCAGATCGACCAGTTGTCGGGTGGCCAGCGCCAGCGCGTTGCACTCGCCCGCGCGATCGTGTTCGAGCCGCGCATTCTGCTGATGGACGAGCCATTGTCGGCGCTCGACAAGAAGCTGCGCGAGCAGATGCAGATCGAGGTTCGCCACCTGCATCAGCGGCTTGGCATAACAACGGTCTACGTGACGCACGATCAGCGCGAGGCGCTGACGATGTCGGATCGCATCGTCGTCATCGACAAGGGCCGCTTTCGGCAGATCGGTGTTCCGCGCGACATCTACGAGCGCCCGCACAGCCGGTTCATCGCCGAGTTCATCGGCGAGTCGCATTTCCTTCCCGTCGAGGTGCGCGACCACATCGCGTTCCTCGGGGGGACGCCGCTGCAAATGAAAGAGCCGCCGGTCGACCCGACCGCATCGCAGTTCCTTGTTGTGCGTCCGGAAAAGGTGCGCGTCGCCAACGGTGGCGACGATGCATCGCTCAACATCTTCAGCGGCCAGGTCAAGGAGTTCGTCTATCAGGGCGAGAGCTCGCTGCTCTACGTCACGCTCGCCAACGGCCAGGAGATCGCAATCCGGCAGGCGTCGAGCAGTGCCGCGATCATGCCGCCGGTGGGATCGACGATCCGGTTGGGACTGAGCCCCGCCGATACGGTCGTCGTGCCCGCAGGAGCCTCCTGATGGCGACTGCCCAACCCCAATCGCGCGGCTTGCCGACGGCGTCGCTGCCCCGTGTTGCCAGCAATGCTGAACAGCTCAAGGCGCAGGGGCGGTTTGAAAACCTGTCGCTCAGCAGCCTTGCCGCGCCGGGTTTCGCCTTGATCTTGGTGATCGTACTGGTGCCGATCGCCTGGTTGTTCTGGCTGTCGGTGCGTGATGCCAAAGGTTTTACCGCCGCGCACTACCTGCGCCTGCTGCACCCATCGTACTTGCTGACATTGCAGACCACGTTCGAACTGTCGTTTCTCGTCACCGGCATCTGCATCCTGATCGGCTATCCGCTGGCCTATGTCATCGCCCAGGCCAAAGGGCGGATGGCGGCGATCCTGCTGATGCTGGTGATGTTCCCGATCTGGACGTCGCTGCTGGTGCGCTGCTACGCGTGGCTGGTGCTGCTGCAGCGGCGCGGACTGGTCAACAACTGGCTGACCGATCTCGGGCTGATCGAAACGCCGTTGCGGTTGATGCACAACTTTACCGGCACCACCATAGGCATGGTGCACATCATGCTGCCGTTCATGGTGCTGCCGCTGTATGGTTCGATGCGGGCGATCAGCTCGGATTATGTGCGCGCGGCTTCCAGCCTGGGCGCCTCGCCGGTGAACTCGTTCTGGCAGATCTTCGTGCCGCTGTCGTTGCCGGGTCTTGCAGCCGGCATCATCATAGTATTCGTGCTTTGCCTCGGCTTCTACGTCACGCCGGCATTGCTGGGCGGTGGCCGCGTCATGATGTGGTCGATGCAGATCGAACGCAACATCACTTATCACGCGGACTGGGGTGCTGCGAGCGCGCTCGGTGTCGTGCTGCTGGTGATGACGCTCGGCATCCTGTGGCTCGTCGGTCGGATCGTCGGATTCGACAAGATCGTGGGGGGCAAGTAGGTGCTCAGTTCTGCCGCCACCGAAACGCAGATAACCCACGGCCGGCGCTTGTGGCTCTATGTGTTGGTCGGTCTGATCGTGCTGTTCCTCATCGCGCCGAGCCTGCTGGTGATCCCGATCAGCTTCTCGGCCGACCGCTACCTCGCATTTCCACCGTCGGGCTGGTCCACGCGCTGGTACGAGGCCTATCTCGGTGCAATTGAATGGCGCGACGCGACGTACGTGTCGTTCGTCGCCGCGCTGCTGACCATGATCGTGTCCACCGTGCTCGGTACCATGGCGGCTTACGGCTTGCACACCGCGCAGAACCGGCTGACGCGCCTCGCCTATGTCGCGTTCATGCTGCCGTTGATCATTCCGGGCATCCTGGTCGCAATCGGTATTTTTCTGCTCTACGCGCAGCTGGGCCTCAACAACACGATGACCGGCATCGTGCTGGCGCACTCGGTGATGGCCATCCCGCTGGTGGTTATAACAGTGGCGTCAAGCCTGAAGAGCTACGACATGAACCAGGAAATGGCGGCGCGCAGCCTCGGTGCCAGCCGGCCGTGGGCCTTCCTGACCATCACTCTGCCGCAGATCAGAATAGCGGTGATCTCGGGTGCGCTTCTCGCCTTCATCACCTCGCTCGACGAAGTCGTGATTTCACTGTTCATTGCCGGTGGCGAATACGCGACGTTGACCAAGCGCATGTTCAACGCGCTGCGCGACGAGATCGACCCGACCATTGCAGCCATCTCGACGCTGCTGATTGTGATCTCGGTGATGCTGATGGGCATGACGCAATTCCTGCAGCGCGGCAGCGAACGCCGGAGCTGATGTCAATCAGGTTGGGGAGGGGAGCTTATGAGCCAAGATCGCGAGCAGCTGCTGCGGTGGATTGACGAAGACCGCGACATGTTGATCGAATTCCTGCGCGGGTTCGTGCGCCAGAAGGGGCCGAACCCGCCGGGCGATACGCGGAGCACCGCGGACTACATCAAGGCCTATCTCGACAAGCAGGGACTCGGCTACCGGATCATCGCGCCGCATCCCGAGATGCCGAACATTGTCGCCAGCTTCGACGGCGGGTCGCCTGGCAAACACCTCGTCCTCAACGGCCACATCGACGTGTTCCCGGTCGCCGACGACGGCCTGGGCTGGACCAAGGATCCGTGGGGCGGCGAACTGATCGACGGCAAGATCTACGGCCGCGGCGTCGCCGACATGAAGTGCGGCACCACCGCCTCGATCTTCACCTACATCTACCTCAGCAGGATCAAGCAGCGTCTCAACGGCAAGCTGACCCTGACCGCGGTTTCCGACGAGGAGACCTTCGGCCCCTACGGCGCCCGCTACCTGATGGAACATCACCCGGAGGTGCACGGCGACGCGCTGCTCAACGGCGAGCCTTCGGGCCCGGTCAGCGTCCGCTTCGGCGAGAAGGGGCCGTTGTGGATCGAGTTTGCGGTGCAGGCGCCGGGCGCCCACGGCGCCTACACGCACGCCAGCAAGAGCGCGACCAAGACCGCGATGGCGCTGGCCTCCGAACTCGAGCGTCTGGTCGACATCGAGCCGATCATTTCCGACAATGTTTCGCGTGCGATCGATGCCGGCCGCGATGCCATGGACGTCGCGATGGGCGCCGGGGCCGGTGCCATCGTCGACAAGGTCACGCTCAATATCGGTTTGATGAAGGGCGGCGTGAAGGTCAATATGGTGCCCTCGAGCGCCTCGTTCGAGGCTGACATCCGCCTTCCCCTGGGCGTCAGTCGCGAGCGGGTGATCGCGGCGATCGAGGACATCCTGAAAGCCTATCCCGAAGTGACGATGAAGGAGACCAATTGCAATCTGCCGTCCTGGGTCGACCCGCATTGCGACATCATCCAGATCGTGCAGGAGACGGTGCAGGAGTTGCGCGGCTTCCGGCCGACGCCGATCGTCAGTCTTGGCGGCACCGATGCGCGGCTCTGGCGCTATCGCAACATTCTAACCTGCGTCTATGGTCCGTTCCCGTACGGTATGGGCTCGTTCGATGAATACGTCGACGTCGAGGACTTCCTGCACATCGTGCGCACGCACGTGCTGTCGGCGTACGATTATCTGACGCGCACCCCGCCGACCGGCTGAGGTTCAAACCGCGCGGCCCGCGAGGAGACCTTC
>JANMNO010000116.1:0-33339 GCA_031374115.1 Hyphomicrobiaceae bacterium
CGGTCTTGGTGAAATCCTTGGCGAGGCCGGAGATACCCTGCGCGGCAACAACCCAGATGACGGAGGCCGCTGCGGTCCAAGCGGGATCGAGCGCCGAGAGCATCAAGAGACCGGCAACTTGCAAGGCTTGTCCGACCGCCAGCATGCGCGGGATGCCGAAACGTGTCGCCAGCCAGCCGCCGGCGAGATTGGCGACGATGCCGGCGTTCTCGTAGATCAGGAACAGGAACGCCAGCGTGTAGGGCGAATAGCCGAGTTTGAAAAAGTGCAGCAGCACAAGCATGCGCAGCGCGCCGTCGACCAGAGTGAATCCCCAGTACGAGGCGGTGACGACGAGGTAGTTGCGGACGGAGGCCGTCATGCTCGGTGCTCCGCCGCGATCACGATGTTGGCGAGGTCGACCATGCGGCAGACGTAGCCGATCTCGTTGTCGTACCACGCATAGACTTTGAGCAATGTGCCGTCCGTCACCATCGTGCTCAGTGCATCAACGATCGCGCTGCGGCTGTCGTTGCAGTAATCGGCGGAGACGAGGGGACGGGTCTCGTAGCCTAGAATGCCGGCAAGCGGCCCACTGGCTGCGAACGCGAACAGCTCGTTGATTTCGGCCTCCGTCGTGGGTCGAACCAATTCGAACACGCAGTCGGTGAGGCTGGCATTCAGCACTGGCGCGCGCACAGCGTGACCGTTCAGTTTGCCCTTCAGCTCCGGATAGATGAGCGCGATAGCGGTGGCGCTGCCCGTCGTCGTCGGCTGCAGCGAAAGCATCGCCGAACGGGCGCGCCGCAAGTCTTTGTGGGGGGCGTCGACGACCACATTGGTGTTGGTCGGAGCGTGGATGGTGGTGATCTGACCATGCTTGATGCCGATCGCCTCGTGTACGACTTTGACGACCGGCGCCAAGCAATTCGTCGTGCATGACGCTGCGGTCAAAAGGCGATGGCGGCTCGGATCAAAGAGATGGTCGTTGACGCCGACGACGACATTGAGCGCGCGCTCGTCTTTGACGGGCGCCGCCACGATCACGCGTTTCACACCCCGATCGAAGTAGGACTGTAGTTGCTCAGGCTTCAGGAATTTGCCGGTGCATTCGAGTACGAGCTCACAGCCGAAATCGCCCCAATGCACATCGCCGGGGGCCGCGTGTGAAGTAAAGCCGACACGCGTGCCGCCGATTGAGATCACGGTCTCGCCATCGGTTTCAAACCTCGTTCGCCAGCGGCCGTGGATGCTGTCGAACTCAAGCAGATGCGCCGTCGCGGCTGCTCCGCCTTTGTTCTCGTTGAGGTGGACGACGTCGAGGCGGTTGGCGGCGCGGGGATCGTCGCCGGGCCGATCTACCCCACCCATCGCAGCGCGCAGTGCAAGACGCCCCATGCGGCCCATGCCGTTGATGCCAACTTTCACGGTCGCTCCCCTCAAGTCGTGTATTTTGTGTTGTCACCGAGTTCGTCGAGACGCGCCTTCAGCGCAATCTTGTCGAGCGATGCGTAGGGTAGACTGACAAATGCTTCGAGCCGCCGCCGGATCATCCCATAGAGCGAGTTGATCATGGTAGCGCGCTCGATTTCCGAGCCTTTGAATTTGGCTGGGTCCGGAAACGGCCAAGCCGCGGTAACCACTTTATCACCGAACTCCGGACAGACTTGTCCATCCAGCGTGTCGCAAAGCGTGATAACAAAATCCATGCGCGGCGCATCTGGTCTTAGGAACTCTTCCCAGGATTTGCATCTGAGCTTGGAGACGTCGTGCCCAAAGACTTCCAGCCGTTGCATGACTTCCAGCATCGGCGCTCGACGTGGTTGCGAGCCTGCGGAGTAGCCATTGAATTTTCCGTGCGCGATCTTTTCTAGAATGGCCTCGGCGATGATCGACCGGGCAGAATTGTGGGTACAAAGGAACAATACGTTGAACGCTGGCAACATGATGTAAGCCTCATCAATATCTTCGGGGAGCAATCGTGCAAGGTCGCCGCAGAGATCGGGACGACCGTGGCAGCACGTTTCAGTCAGGAAGCTGAGAAGCGCGCGCAAGCCCGCAAAACGCACGGCGTAGATGACGTTTCGGCCCTGCCGTGTCGACTGGACCAGACCAGCCTGCTCGAGAGCGGAGAGGTGAAAGGACAAGGTCGAAGGCGCCTGCTGCAATACCGCAGCAATCTCTCCCGCCGCCATGCCTGACGCACCTTTGGTCGCCAGGAGACGCATCAACTTGAGGCGCGTTTCCTGCGCGAGCGCGGCGAAACACGCAGCTGCTTTCTTTGCTTCCATAGTACTCGAATAGTCGAATGCTGTGACAGTCGTATGACGAAAGCAGATGCGCTGCTGACGCTTGGGCTGCCGGAACGGGGCGGCGATAAAGGCTTCGGCTGGTAACGCAATACCGATGCCTCGATCATGTGAGGCCCGCTCATTGCGCGTGGCCATTCCGACGCCGAAGCGGAGCATCTGATGAAGCGCGGAGCGAGCTCAGTCGTACACGGTGCCGAGCGGAACGCCGATGCGCTGGTGAAGCGGTATCGCGAGCTCGTCGATCGGAATTGATCTGGTGGCTACCGGCAACCGGTTTGCCAACTGCTGCGGTCGCACCCGGCGCGTGCGACCGCAGCTCTTCGTCTTGCAATTAGGTTGCGATTTTGCCGCCACCTTTTTTCGTCACGACGACGATGGCAGGGCGCGGTGGCAGGTCGGGCTTGAAGTCGGGCCATCTGGTCGAGGGATCGTCGAATGTCGAGTCTTTCCCCCAGGCCTTCCACTCCTTACCGTCTTCCGCCGGATGCTGGACCGCTAGGAACAGTGTTGCCATGTCGGGGGTAAAGCACGGACCGCACAGTTCCGCGCCAGCTGGGCAGCGAAAAAAGTGTTTCGATGTGCCACGGCCGGCACCTTCGGTCTCAAGTGCCCACAAGCCATCGCTGCGGCCATTGAAGTCGTCGGCGTTGCCATCGGTTGAAATCCACAGTCGCCCGATCGCGTCGAACGCGCAATTGTCGGGATTTGAAAACCAACCATTCTTGCTCGTAGCTGGATTGAACGTCGAACCGACCGCCGCCACGCTTGGATCGCCGCACTTCACGAGGATCTCCCACTTGAACTTGTCGGCTGCATGATCTCCGTTTGGCGGGATCAACTCGATAATGTGGCCGTGCTTGTTGTCCGCGCGCGGGTTTGCCGCGTCCACCTGATCCGGCTTTCGCGCGGCGTTTTTAGTGAGTAAAACATACACGAGGCCCGTCTTCGGATTGGCCTCCACGTCCTCGGGCCGATCCATTTTCGTTGCCCCCAAGAGGTCGGCGGCGCGGCGCGTCTCGATCAAGACATCGGCTTGGCTGGCAAATCCGTTCGCGGTCGTCAGCGGACCCTGCCCGAAGACAACGGGCAGCCACTCCATTGTGCCGTCACCATTGAATTTTGCGACCGACAGGATGCCCTTGTCGAGGATGTCCTTGTTCGCCGCCTTGTTCTTCAGATCGACCTTCGCCGTACTGACGAAGCGGTAAACATAGTCGTTGATCTGATCGTCGCCCGAGTACAGGGCGTATTGTCCACCTACCGGATTGACGATGCCAGCAGCGCCTTCGTGCTTGAAGCGGCCAAGCGCGGTACGCTTCTTGGGCGTCGATTTCGGATCGAACGGATCGATCTCGACGACCCAGCCGAACCGATTGGACTCGTTCGGTTCTCTCTCGACCTTGAAGCGATCGACGTAGTTGCCCCAGGCATAGCGCCGGCCGGGAACGCCGATGCGCTTCCAGTTGGCGCTTTCGCGATGGCCTTCAGGCACCGGCCCAAGGAAATAGTTGTTGATGTTTTCCTCGCACGTAACCCAGGTTCCCCAGGGCGTGGTGCCGCCGGCGCAGTTATTGAGCATCCCAAGTACGGTGCGCCCCGCCGGATCGGCGTTCGTCTTCAACCGGTCGTGACCAGCCGCCGGGCCGGTCAATTCCATCGGGGTTTCCATCGTAATGCGTCGCGCGAACTTCGAATTGGCGACCACAGCCCAGGTACCAGCGCGGTTCTTCGCGACTTCGACCACCGATCCGCCGTGCGCCATCATCTCGACTTCCGCCATCGTCTTCGAGATCTTATCGGCTTGGCCGCCACGCGCGTCGGCAACACTTTTCAGGCCAGGAAACAGCAACTCCGTGCTGGTGTATTCGTGGTTTACCGCGAGCAGTCCACGCCGCGAACCCTCGATCGGAAAATACCCAAGAAAGTCGTTGTTGTAGCCAAACTGCTGCGATTGACTGGCGCCGGTTTGCGCCTTGGGGTCGAAGGCTTGCGCACTCTTGGTGACCGGATCGCCCCACCGGATCAAAACATCGGCATTGTAGCCTTCCGCGACATGGTGCTTGCCATCGACGCCAGCCTCGATCTCCTTGAACGCGAAACGCTCAGGCGCGGCCTTCGCCTCGGCAGGTGTCGCTGCCATGAAGCCCGCTGGCAGGGCGGCCGTGAGAACCGCGCTTGCCAATGCGCCTTGCATGAGATCACGCCGGTTGAGCCGTTGTGCCACCAGATCGCCGATCGTGGCCGAACTGCTTTCGTTGACAATCACATCCTCGTCATCATCAGCCCCAATCGGCGTCGAAGCAGGTCGCGTTGAACTCGAATTCTGCACGGCAGAGAGCTCCCCAAGGTTTTTCGCAGGGTTCACCTGCTGCTTTTCATCCCAGAATAAAAAGCCAGTTTGACCACACCTGTTGGCTGCGTACATGAGATATATGAAGGTTTTTGGACATTTTTTGCCGACACGATCGCCGCTCCGGAGCTGGGGAATGGTTTGGCGGGGACCGAAACAGCAGACGCAATTCAGCAACCACATGCACTCTCGCTCGGAACGCATTCTAAAATCGAACGTTGTTCTGCATCGTTTGTGTCAAAGGAGTACGGTGTTTTGCGACGAACTTATCTTCTTATGCCGGCTTTGGCGGGTATCGCCCTTATGGCCCCCGGTACCCAGGCTAGCTACAAGGATCCACAGAATAGCTCGACTTCCACGATACAGCTTGCCCAGGCCGGTGGCGCTGGCGGCGGCGCCGGCCAAGGTGGCGGCGGTGAAGCTAAAGCTAAAGCGGGTGGTGGTGCCGGTGCCGCAGCCGGCGGTGGCGGCGGTTCTGCGATGAGCAGTGGCGGTCCACGCCGCGAAGGCATGAAAGGTGGCGGTCAAGGTGGTGGACCGCGCGTCATGCAAAAGGACCAGGGAGGCGATGGCGACCGTCGTCAACGTATGTCCGAACGCAAGGGCGACGGCGATCGCGCTGGCCAGCGTGTCCGGGACGGGCGTCGCGCTGATACCAAGATCATCATCCGTGACCGCGATCGCCGCGGGGGCGATCGGCGCCGGGGCACCCGCTACAGTTGGGGTGGACTAGGTGGAGTGTTTTACTTCTATGACGGCTACTATCATGGCGATTGCAGCTGGCTCCGCCGAAAAGCGGTATCCACGGGTAGCCGCTACTGGTGGCAGCGTTTTCGCCAATGCCGCAATTATAACTAGGTCGCCAAGTGCAGGTCGAGCGGACTTAGAGCCGCTCGCCCTTACTATAGTTTGCGGTTTCTCAAACAGCCCAAAGGACGATCATGACGAGCTACACTATCGTTCTGGTCGTCGGCAGTCTGCGCCGCGACAGCCTCAATCGGAAGCTCGCCATCGCCGTCGAAAAGCTCGCACCGTCGATGGCCAGCCGGAGGCGATTATCCACGCAAAAGATGGGCTCTTGGACGGCAGCGTGAATGTAACGGATCAAAGCAAGCGAGGGCTCCTTAGATGGCAATGATGAAATCAACTGCAAGCAACGAGGCGGTGGCGCGGCCCGGAAGTAAGGTACAGGCGCTCGCCACTCCAACGGACTTGATGCCTAAGAATACCGCAGCGGTTGCCAAAGAACTCAATAAACTGGTGGCCGACGCCTTCACGCTTTACTTGAAGACGAAAAATTTCCACTGGCACGTCAGCGGTCCCCATTTTCGCGATTATCACAAGATGCTCGATGAACAGGCCGAGCAAATCCTTGCCGCGATCGATCCGTTGGCGGAGCGCGTGCGCAAGCTTGGTGAAAGAACGATCACGGGCATTTCCCATGTTTCGGAATTAGCCGCAATCTCGGATAACATGGAAGATTTCGTACCGCCGCGCGAAATGTTGCAGATCTTGATGGAAGACAACAAGAACATGGCGGCGAGTATGCGCAAAGCCCATGGGATCAGCGACGAGAATGATGATCCAGCGACGGCCAGCTTGCTCGAGGTCTTCATTGATGAGACCGAGCGCAGGACCTGGTTCTTGTTCGAGGCAAGTCGTCCCGAGCACGATGACGAGCACTGATCCTGAACTGCGCGCGATAGCACTGAGCCTCTTTCGATTTATCCGGAAGCCTGCCAACATCCTGCTCCGATTTTCGCAGCGGGATCTTGCCAATGAATAGTAACGCGGTACTGATCGATCCGGCCGGATATCGTCAAACGCCATGGAAGAATGGTGGCGGCGTCACTGTGGACATCGCCGGCGCCTTTCGCGAAGACGCGAGGGCTGGCCAGTGGGATGATATGATCTGGCGGTTCGGTTGGACGACGATTGCGAAACCCGCCCCCTTCTCTGATCTGTCGGGGTTCGATCGTATGCAAGTTGTCGTACGTGGACACGGGCTGGTGTTGCGTACGCCAGACGCTGACATCGACGTTCGAAGGGCCTTTGAGCCCGTTCGCTTCAAGGGTAGCACGCCCATCAACAGCCAGCTTGAAAACGGCCCGGTAGATGTCGTCAATCTAATGGGCCACAGCCGGCTGACCAAAATCGATCTACGCGTCTTGCAGTCTGGCGCGACCTTGGCATTGATGCCCGGCATCCACGTCCTTTACGCAGCCAATGAGAGCTGCGAGGTCGCGGCGGCAACCGGAGGTCATAAAATCGAGACCGATTGGGCTCTCCGGCTCGACCTGACCACGTCGGAAACACTGCACGCGAAGTCCGGTCGCCTGATCGTTGGATCGGTTTTTTTACAGTAGCGGGTTCGCCTCACTCTCGTAAAACCGAACCCGGTGCCGGCTCGTGTCAGATTGTGATATCGTCGTCGCTGCCTAGCTGCGTCACAGAAAAGCGCACATCCGCCGACGAAAGTTATTGCCGTGCGCACGATCCACGTTTTTGGCTGGCTGACGGGAGCCTTGTTTTTCTTCTACGCGTGGATTTTGCGCGTGGCGCCGAGCATCATGATCGATGAGATGATGCGCGATTTGGCCATTGGTGGCGCACTTATCGGCAATCTATCGGCATTCTATTTCTACGGTTACGCTGGCATGCAGGTGCCGGTCGGGATGTTGATCGATCGGTTCGGGCCTCGCCGCTTGATGACGACCGCAGCGTTAGTGTGTGCGGCTGGATGCGTCGTGTTCGCTCAGAGTACGGGATATTGGGGTGTCGCTGCCGGCCGATTCCTGATTGGTGCGTCAGCTGCCTTCAGCTTTGTCGGCGCGATGAGCGTTGCCGCACTTTGGTTCCCAGCCAACAGATTTGCGTTGCTCTCCGGGCTCGCCATGATGCTGGGGATGGCGGGTGGTGTCGTTGGGCAAGCTCCGTTGCGCCTGCTGGTAGACCGGTTCGATTGGCGCGGGGCGACACTGCTGCTTGCTGCGGGCGGGATCGCTATCTCGATCGCTGCATGGACGACCGTGCGCGATCGTATGCGTCGCGCTCGAGGTTCCGGGCGCATGTTTTCCGGCCTGGGGCGTGTTACCGGCAATTCGCAAACGTGGATTATCGCGATCGCGGGTCTGGGCACGACGGCACCGCTGTTGGGATTTGCCGGTCTTTGGGGTGTTCCTTATTTGGTTTCAGTGTACGGCCTCGACCGCGCCAGTGCCGCTTCGGTGACATCGATGATGTTCATCGGCTGGGGAGTGGGCGCGCCTCTGATGGGCTGGTATTCGGATCATATCGGCCGCCGCCGGGAACCATTCATAGCCGGATTGTTCTTATGCGCGGCGGCGATGACAGCGATCGTCTACGTGCCGGCTCTGCCCATTCCTGCGGTGATGGTTTTGTGCTTCGCCTGCGGGTTTGGAGGATCGTCGCAGATCGTGGGGTTCGCTGCGGCGCGAGAACATAATCCCGTTGCGGTGAGCGCGACAACGCTCGGCTTCGTGAACGGGATGGTCACTGGCGCTGGTGCGCTCTACCAGCCACTGGTCGGATGGATTCTCGATGTCGCGTGGAAAGGCCAGATGAACGCCGGCGCGCGCGTTTATGATGCGCAAGCGTATCGATACGCGCTTGGCGTGCTGGTCGCCGGTGTCCTGGTGGGGTTTGTGTGCACTCTGTTTGTGCGCGAAACCGAATGCCGTCAATTGAGCGATGCGCCGGACCTGTTCGCAGATGCCGGGCGGGCGAAGCGTTAACGCGCGATTAACTCCGCCGGCCGAATGTTGCCGAACAATCGCCACAAACCTTGTCCACTGCAACGGTGAGGGGTTCAATGCCGAGCCCAATTGGGTATTATTGATGCTTCTGATAAGCCCTTCAACGTAAACAGTGCTGGGGAATAATGCTGCTTTGGAAGCAACGCGGCAATAAAAAGCCAGCGAAGGGTATCAACCTTCGCGAGATGCTTTCGCGACTGTCCCGCACCGAATCCGAAGTGAAGCCCGGTGCCGTCGACGACCGTCAGTCAGCAACCTCCGGTTTGATTGCAGACCCTCATGCCAACCAACCTGTTGGCGCTGCCAACGGCATGCTTGCCCAGTATTTCAACTCGAGCGGCGGCAGTGGCGCAACTGCGCCGCAGACCGGCCCATCTGCCTGGATTGAGCAAGAGGACGAGTTCGTTCCAGACCAAGACGCGATCGGCCCGATCGCTCAAACCTATGCGCAGATGCAGTGGGAGGCGGGGCAACGCGAGACTGCGTCCGCGTTTCCGTTAAACCACGCGCAAACGGCGATGCCCGCATCCACAGCGGATCAGTCTCCGCAACTCGCCGACGAGATCATCTCCGGTATCGCGCGCAAATTAGCGGTGCGCCAGTATGTTCCAAAGTTCGACGTTCGCGAGGCTTTTCTCGAAGAGACGAGGCTGGCACCGCCCGCCTCACATAAATATACGCACGGTTTCGAGCCCGCACCACGCAACGCGATTGGAGGAGCTCTCGACCCTTCCCCGGATCATGATGCCGATTGGCCGATTGCGGAAACGGCGTTGCCGAAGTTCTCGAAACGCCGGATGGTCTTAGCGACGGTCGGCGGTTTTGGCGTTGCGCTGGCGACCATCGCCGTGATCCTCGCTGTTAACCGGACACCACCATCGCTGAAAGAGACGGCTAACAGTGACCGTAGCGCGACTATAAAGCCCGGCGCACCGGCGTCCGCCGAGAGGATCGAAACGGTTGCCGGCGTCAGCGCGGTCGTCGATGGCAACTTGTCGGCATCGGCTGCGCGTGCGGCTGCGAGCGTGACATCCGCATCGACGTTCATCGCCGGTTTGGGCAACCTGCCGGCGACACCCCCCGTCGCACGGCCGCCAACGCCGGCCTTACGTGTCGACGACATCGCGGTGCCGGCCGGTACATCGGAAATTGCCCTTCCGATCGCGATTGACGCCGGCGGCGGCGCAATCGACAGCCTGAAAATCCTGGTAGCGGACTTACCGGACGGCGTAAGTTTGAATCGTGGCCTCAAAGCTCGCGACGGCACCTGGACACTTCGGCCACAAGAATTGAACGGCCTCCTGTTGACGCTACCGTCCACTGCGAGCACGGCGCAGATCAACGTTGCATTGGTGAGCGAGGGCGTTCAAGTTGCGCGTCTCAATCCCACGCTCACGATCGAGGCGGTAACCGACCTCAAGGTATCGCTTGGCAAGGATGACAGCGAGGAGAAAGCACGCGGCCTATTCGAGAAGGGCGAGGCGCGGCTGGGAAATGGCGACGTGATCGGAGCTCGGATGTTCTTCAAGAAGGCAGCCGATGCCGGTGACGCGCAGGCGGCCAATGCAATGGGTGCGACTTACGACCCCGATCTTTTCAATACGCTGCAAGTGCGAGGCATGCGTCCCGACGTTGAACTGGCCCGGCAATGGTACCGGCGAGCCATGGACCTCGGTTCCAAGGATTCGGTGGAACGGCTCGAAAGATTGAAGTCACGTTGAGTTGAAAGGCTTGAGGTAGGGCAATGAAGAAATCTTTATTTTTGATTGCGAGTTTGCTCGCGAGCTTGATGATCGCGACCGCACCGGGCGAAGCTCAAACACCGCGTAAAGCGCCGGCGGCGCAACCCGTTCCTAAATCCGCGCTCGTGGGCGAAAGCCCGTCGGTTCAGCGGATGAACGAATGGACCGTCGGCTTGGCTGGCGGCCTGCTCGAAGGCACGTTCATCAGGTTTGCGGCAGAGATCGGTAAAGTGCTCGATGACCCGCCCAACCTGCGTGTCCTGCCGGTTGTCTCTTATGGTGCCGTCGGCAATGTCGAGGATTTGCTTTACTTGAAAGGCATCGACGTTGCGATTACCCAAGCCGACGTGCTGGAACACTTCAAGCGCGACGGCAAGACGTCCAATATCGGCGACCGCGTCCAATACATTACGCGCTTTTTCCTGTCCGAGGTTCACATCTACGCCAGGGCCGAAATCAAGAAGATCGAAGATCTCGCCGGCAAGAAAGTCAGCTTCAATACGGTGGGAAGCGCCGCCAATTTAACGGGCGGTATCGTATTCGACCGGCTTGGCGTGAAGGCCGAGCGTGTGTTCATCAACAACTCGATCGCGCTTGAGAAAATGCGGACGGGTGAGATTTCGGCGGTGGTGCACGTCGTTGGCAAACCAAATGAGTTGTTCTCGAAGTTCAAACCCGAGCCGGGATTTCATTTCATTCCCGTCGACTTCACGGACAAATTCAGTGACTTCTATGTTCCGATCGAATTGACCAACGACGACTACCCTAATCTCATTCCGAAGGGCGAAAAGATCGATTCGATTGGCGTGTCGACTGTGCTTGCCGTCTATAATTGGCCGAAAGAGAGCGATCGCTATCGGCGCGTGTCACGCTTCATCGAGCAGTTCTACGCCAAGTTCGAACAGTTCCAGAAGCCGCCATTTCAGCCGAAATGGAAGGAAATCAACCTCGCCGCATCGGTGCCGGGATGGAAGCGCTATAGCGTAGCTGAAGAGATGTTGCCGCGCTCCAATCCGGTCGAAGCCGCCTCGGTCACTACGAGCACGACCGCTGCTGCTGCCGACGCCGCCTCAAGAGAGAAGTTCAACGCTCTTCTCGAGCAGCAAGCGCAGGCCAGCGGCAAGCCGAAATTGACGGATCAAGAGCGCGATAACCTGTTTCAGGCTTATCGCTCCTGGGTCGAGAAAAAGAAATAAACCGGCACCGAATGACAACCCGATGAGGGCAGCGCATGCGAGATTTGCTGCCGTCACATTGCTGCCGTCACGATGCTGCCGTCACGATGCTGCCGTCACATTGCCGATCAGGAACAAGCGGCGCCGATCAGCAACAGGCGGCATCGAAACGAGCTCCGCACCCTTGTTCCTGGCCGCGGCCGCACTGGCTCGGTTCGGGGAACGTCTCAATCAAAGAAGCCATCCGTCGGGCGGTCGCCGTTGATGGTGCAGCGGCGCATCTTGCGGCGATCGCGATCGACATCGAAGCCGGTGGCGCGGTGCATTGTACAGCGGTTGTCCCACACGATGCATTCGCCGGGCGTCCACTTGTGGGTGTAGACCAGGTGGGCGGGGGTCGCCGCCACGTTGAGCTCTTCGATCAGGGCGCGTCCCTCCTCGTACGGCATACCCTCGATGTACTCGGCGTGGTCGCCGAGAAAGATGCTGAGCCGCTTGGTTTCGGGATGCTGTCGCACGATCGGTTGCGCTACCGGTGGCACCTTGGCTTTCTGCTCCGCCGTCATCGGCTCGTGGCCGTGCCGGCGCGTGCGTGAGAAATCCAGATTGTGCACGGCTTTCTTGCCGCGAACGCGCGCTTGCCATTCCGGCGACAGGCCCTCGTAGGCTGAGTACATGTCACAGAACTGGGTCTCGCCGCCGGCCTCAGGGCAGATCTCGGAATACATCATCGTGGCAAGACCACTGCGCTCACGCCAAGACCCGTCGGTATGCCAATAGAGGGTTCCCTTGTCGGGATGGCGGCCATTAGGGCGGCCCTCGGCGTCCAGGTTCGACAGCAGGTAGATCTCAGGGTGCCCGTAGCCATGATACTGATGCATCGGGTGGATCTGCACTTCGCCGAAACAGCGCGCGAAGGTGACCTGGGTCGCGGGTGGCAGATCGACATTGCGGAACAGGATCAGCTCGTACTGCAGGAACGCCTCGTGGATCTTGGCGAAGGCCTTTTCCTCGACTGCTTGCGCAAGCGTGATGCCGATAATCTCGCATCCAAATGCCGGATGCAGCGGCTTCACCTCGAATGGCCAATCCGACTGTTTCGCAAGCTCCTGGGCCTGAGACATGGGTCATTCCTCCGCGTTTGTTTGAGCTGAGTATTCGACAGTAACAACGGGCCAGCAAGCCTTACATGAATGCGGAAAATCGGGGGCAGCAAACCGATTGGCGTGCACCCGGGCGGTGCCGGGGATCAGCCGCGCGAAACCGGCGGCGTGCCGTGCGTGTGGAAACTCTCGATCGTCTTCAGCCCCCAGGCTTGGCCTTTTTTGCGCTCTTCTTCGGTCCATGTGATCGGCTGCCAGTCCGGGGCCAGGATCAGGCGCGCGCCGGCATTGGCGATTTCCACTCGATTGCCGGCCGGCTCATAGACATAAAGGAAGAACGTCTGCTGGATCGCGTGCTTGTGCGGGCCGGTCTCGATGTGCACGCCGGCTTCAAGGCAGATGTCGGCTGCCTGCAGGATGTGCTCGCGCTGGTCGACTGCGTAGGTCACGTGGTGGAAGCGCCCGCGCCCGCCGCCTGCATCGCGCGTGTAGGCGACATCGTAGCTCTTGTTGTTGACGGTGAACCAGCAAGCACCGACCGCGCCCGTATCGAGGATGATCTGTTCCGTCACCCGGCAACCGAGTGCACGCGGCAGGAAATCGCGGATTGCGCCGATATCGTTCGCGAGCAGATTGAAGTGGTCGATACGGCGCGTCGCGATCCCGCGCGGGACATAACGCTGTGCTTGGTTTTTCAGCGCGGGCTTGAGGTGCGGCGGCGGCTCGTAGCGCCGGGTCTCGTAATAGATCTCGTAAACATGGTCGTCGGGATCGCGGAACTGGTAGGCAGGACCATGGCCGAGGTCGCCGCCGCTCCAGCCGATGCCGGCACCTAGTTGTTCGATCGCTGCGACGCGGCGCGCAAGAGCCGCCGGGCTCGAGCAGCGATAGCCGCAGTGCCGCATGCCGGTGGTGTGCGAGGCCGTGAGTTTCAGTGTGTGGAATTCATAGTCGTCGAATGCGCGCAAGTAGACGCTGTCGCCCTCGCGGCCGCTTTCGGTGAGCCCGAAAACGTTGACGAAAAAGTCGAGGCTGGCTTCCGGTTTATCGGTCAGCAACTCGACGTGACCGAGGTGGGCAACATCGTAGTTCGGTTCAAGTGTCATGAGCGCGGCCTTAGGCTTCCAGTTCATCGATGTATCGCAAGCCGGCGCGCGCAAGCGGCTCGCGCATGCCATACAAGTCGAGGCTGATCTCGCCGGCGGCCAATCGCGCACGTTTGTCCGTTTCCGCGTCCTCCCGGCTGCGGGCCGCAGCAGAAACTTCCGCTGCTCGCGCGCGCGGTACCACCACGACACCGTCGTCATCGGCGACGATAATGTCGCCCGGGTGGACCAGAGCGCCGGCGCATACGACCGGGATATTCACCGAGCCGAGCGTAGCTTTGACCGTGCCCTTGGCCGAGATTGCGCGCGACCAGACCGGGAATTTCATCCCGGTGAGCGTTCGCACATCGCGGCAACCGGCATCGATGACGAGTGCGACGCCACCACGCGCCTGCAGAGACGTCGCGAGCAGGTCGCCGAACATGCCGTCGGTATTGTCGGCGGAAAGTGCTACGGCCAAAACATCACCGGGCCTTATCTGCTCGATCGCAACGTGCAGCATCCAGTTGTCGCCAGGATGGGCCAATACCGTGACGGCACTGCCAGCGATCTGGGCACCGGGATAGATCGGCCGCATGTAGGTTTTCATCAGGCCGAGGCGGCCCATTGCTTCGTGCACGGTCGAGACGCCAAAGCCTTTCAAGTCGGCGATTGTGGCAGCATCGGCACGCAGGATATTTCGATAGACCACGCCGTTCATGCCAGCACCTCCAACGCTTCCGGGAACAACCGGTGATAGGCCTCGCCATAGGTCATCGGCTTACCGGAATTGCGCCCGCCCTGCATACCGCGATTGAGCGCCACGCGCTCGTAGTAGGCCCACAGGTGCTTTTGCGCTGCGAGGATCTCGAATGCTTGCCGCTTCGTTTCCCAAACCTCATCGATGTTGAGGATCACGTTTGGCTTGAAGTTGCACTGCTCGGGCTGGTGCGGTTCGAACAGGAAAACGGGTGGCGCCGCGTAGCTGCGCGCCGGATCGGGCTTATGACCCGCCGCTTGGGCGATGATGCGGGCTTCCTGGGCGAAGCGCGACGCTTCAGGGTGATCGGCGTTGTAGGGATCCGCGAGCGGATGCGTGAGCACGAACGACGGGTTCAGTTTGTGAAAGACGTCGATCGTGCGGTCGAGCATGGCGGGTGTCGTTCGCAGAGGATAGTCGCCGGCATCAAAGAACTCGATCTGCGCACCTAGGACGGCGGCGGCTGCCTCCGCTTCTTCGCGCCGTTGAGCTTTGACGTCGGCCATTTTGACACCTGCCTTTTTCCAGGCGAATTGGCTCTCGCCGCGCTCGCCGTACGACAGGCAAAGGATTTTGACGCGATAACCGCGCTTGGCATGCAAAGCGATCGCGCCACCGGCCCGCCACACGAAATCACCGGGGTGGGCTGATATCACGAGGCCGGACTTGGCGATGTTGGTCATGAGGTTGCCCCACGCTGGCTTTGGCTTTGGCGGCTTGCTTGCATTACAATTGCCCGGGCAAAATCGATTTGCAATCTTCTGATGTGGAGGCACCAGTGACCGGGCAACCCCTTACGATCGCCATCGGGAACTATGGCGTGACAGCGGCGCTGAAGCAGGGGCCGGCCGGCACCGGGCAGCTCGACCTCGCGTTCGTCGAAATCGATCCGATCAATAGAGCCATGCGGCGCATGGTGCGTGGCCTCGAGTTCGACATTTGTGAAATGGCGATCACGACCTACTTGTGCGCCAAGGATCGCGGCGTGCCGGTGACCGCGATCCCGGTGTTCGTGACGCGCAACTTCCATCATTGGGCAGCATTCACGACCGATCGATCCAGCGTCAAATCGCCGAAGGATCTCGAGGGCCGGCTTGTTGCCGTCAATCGCGGCTATACGGTCACGACTGGTGTTTGGGTGCGCGGTATCTGGCAAACCGAGTATGGCGTCGATCTTAGCCGTATCACCTGGGTCCCGACCGACGATGAGCACGTCCTGGACTACACCTGCCCAGCCAATGTCGATCTTTCACGCCGCGGAAAATTGGCCGACGACCTGCTGTTGAGCGGCGATTGCGCGGCGGCCATCGGCGACGTCAAATCCGCCTCGCCCGACGTGCATCCCGTGATAGCGGATGCCCGCAATACCGGTTTCGATTATTATCGGCGCACCAAGGTATATCCGATCAACCACACGATCGTCGTGCGCGATTGCGTGCTCGCCGCCCGCCCTTGGTTGGCAGCAGCGTTGGTCGCGGCATTCGAGCGCTCCAAGCAGGCGTACTATACCCATCTGAATTCCAGCGCTGCAAAGTCACCGGCTGACGCGGCAGCTATGGAAATTCGTGACGCGCTCGCGATTGAGCCGTTTGCCTTTGGCGTCGCGGCCAATCGGCCGGCGCTCGATGCGATCGTCAAATTTGCCGCCGGCCAGAAAATTACGTCGAAAGTCTTGGCCGTTGACGCCTTGTTCGCCGATCCTAACTGAATGCTGCAACTGTGGCATCTCTCGCCAATTATGCTAACGAGAGAGGAGGCGCAAAAAAAGATAACCGCGCGCGGGTGGTGGAGGGACGTTTGGCATCGGTTGAATTGCGCGGTCTAAGCAAGGCCTACGGCTCACAACGGGCAGTCGACAACATCTCACTGCATATCGATCATGGCCTTCTCGTTTGCCTGCTCGGACCATCCGGCTGCGGCAAGACGACGACATTGCGCTTGATCGCGGGCTTCATCGAACCGACAGCCGGAGAAATTCGCGTTGGCGACCGCATGGTCTCAGCACCCGGTCGAACTGTGCCGCCGGAGCGGCGCAACATGTCGATGATCTTTCAGAGCTACGCGCTGTGGCCGCACATGACGGTTCGCGAGAACGTCGCCTATGGCTTGACCTTGCGTAAGCTCGATCGTGAAACGATCGCCAAAAAAGTCGATGGTATCCTGGCGACAACGAAGCTTGGGGCGTTGGCAGACCGCTATCCAGCGGAGCTTTCGGGTGGGCAACAACAACGCGTATCGCTCGCGCGTGCGCTGGTCGTCGAGCCGGAAACACTGCTGCTCGACGAGCCGCTGTCCAATCTCGATGCCAATCTGCGCGAGGAAATGCGCGACGAGGTCCGCCGCCTGCACGACACCTACCGCTACACAACGGTTTACGTCACACACGACCAATCCGAAGCGATGGCGACGGCCGATCTGATTGCAGTCATGAACGGCGGTCTGATTGAACAGGCAGGCAGCCCCGACGAAGTCTTCGACCGGCCGGCTTCGGAGTTCGTTGCGCGCTTCATCGGCAATAGTAATATTTTGCGTGGCAAAGTGCTCGATGCCAGTCACGTTTCGGTGGCCGGCATTGCGCTGTCAGGTCAAGGCGACCCCCTGCGTGGCAACGATACCGCGTCGGTCGCCATCCGCCAGCATGAGGTGGAACTAGCGGCGACCGACGGGCAGCTTGGTTTCAACGAGTTGACGGGCCGGGTCGTCCGTTCTGTTTTTCTCGGCGTGACCCGCGACTACGTTATCGAAATCGCCGACGGCACCCAGTTGAAAGTGTCGGCCCCGCCGCGGTTGCTGTTTGAGCCGGGCGCCAGCGTAAAGCTTCGGTTGCCGTCCGCGCGCTGTAGGCTACTATCGCGTTAGAATAGCTTGGCCGGCGGTGCCGCAAGAGCACCCTTCGCAACTAGAGGAGGTAACCCCGTGAAAATCAATGATCCGTCACGACGCACCGTCGTCAAAAGCTTGGCCGCAGCAGGCCTCGCGACTGCCGCTGGTTCGCGATCTGTTTTAGCATTGCCGGCAGCGTCGCCCGTGACACCCGAATTGATCGCCGCTGCGCAAAAAGAGGGTAAGGTCGTCTGGTACACCGCAGTCGATCTGCCGGTCGCCGAGAAGGTCGCCAAAGCCTTCGAGGCCAAGTACCCGGGCATCGCCATGCGTGTCGAGCGGACGGGCGGTGAACGCATTTTCCAGCGCATCGCGCAAGAGCAGGCTTCGAAGATCAACGCCGTCGACGTCGTGAATAGTTCCGATGGCGCGCACTTCATCGTGTGGAAGCGTGATGAGATGCTGGCGGTCTACGTGCCGGAGGATGTCGCCAAGTTTTATCCCGACGAGCACCGTGATCCGGACGGCATGTTCGCCAGCTGGCGGATCTGGCTGTGCCCGATCGGCTACAACACCAAACTCGTCAAGCCCGAGGACGCGCCCAAGAGCTACGCTGATCTGCTCGATCCGAAGTGGGTTGGCAAAATGGTCAAGGCGCATCCGGGTTATTCGGGAAGCATCATGACGTCGACGTTCCAGATGGCGCGCGATCTCGGCTGGGAGTACCTTGAGAAACTCTCGAAGCAGAAGATCATGCAAGTGCAGTCGGCCGCGGACCCGCCCAAGAAGCTCGCGCTGGGTGAGCGTGCGGTCATGGTCGACGGCAACGACTATCTGCTGATTCAGATGAAGGAAAAGGGTGAGCCGGTCGAAATCGTTTATGCAACGGAGGGCACGCCGCTGATCGTCGGGCCATCGGCCGTGCTGAAAAACGCGCCGAACCCGAATGCTGCCCGCCTGTTGCAGAGCTACATGTTCTCCCTCGAAGGTCAGCAGCTGATCGTCGATCAGGGCGGATTGAAGTCCGCTCACAAAGGCGTCAAGGAGCCGGCGACACGAACCCCGCTTTCGAAGATCAAGACCATGAAGGACGATCCAGCGGCGGTCGAGAAGCAGGCTGACGAGATCAAGGCGAAGTACGCGAAATACTTCAAGGTATAACCGGAGAGTGCCGTGGCGAGCCGTTTAGACCGTCGCAAAGTGATCGTTGGCGCTGGCGCTTTGGTCGGCGCCGGTTCGACGCGCGTATTGGCGGCAGCACCTCCCGCAGTTGGAATTTCGGCGGCGCTGATCGATGCCGCCGTCAAGGAAGCCAAGGTCAATTGGTACACGGCGATGGATCTGGTCGTCGCCGAAAAATGGGCAAAGGCCTTCGAGGCAAAGTTTCCCGGCGTCGCGGTGCGTGTGGAGCGTTCTGGTAGTGAGCGGCTATTCCAACGCATCGGCCAGGAGATGGCGTCCGGCATTCGCAACGTCGATATCGTCAATACCGCAGACGCGGCGCACGTGCTGCCCTGGAAGCGTAACGGTTGGCTCGCCGCGTTCGTGCCGGAGGAGGTGGCCGCGCACTACGCGCCGCACCACCGCGATCCAGACGGATATGCTGTGACCGTCCGCCTCTACCTCTGCGTCATCGGTGTCAACACCAAGCTCGTCGCGCCTGCCGACATGCCGGCCGGCTACCTCGATCTGCTGGACCCTAAGTGGGCCGGCAAACTCGTCAAAGGTCATCCCGGCTATTCCGGCACGATCATGTCGGCAACGTACCAGATGGTGCAAGTGCTGGGGTGGGGATACTTCGAAAAGCTCGCCAAGCAGCGCGTGATGCAAGTGCAGTCCTCGGTCGATCCGCCAAAGAAGATCGCGCTGGGCGAGCGCGCGGTGATGGTCGATGGCGGCGACTACAATGTGGTGCAGCACAAGGAACAGGGTGCATCGGTCGAAATCGTCTACGCAACTGAGGGCACCCCCTCGATCTCCAGCCCAAACTGCATTTTTGCCGGCGCGGTAAACCCCAATGCTGCGCGGTTGCTGCAATGTTGGATGACGTCGGCAGAGGGTCAGCAATCGCTCGTCGATATCTCCGGCCAGTATCCAATCCACACGCTTGTCAAAGCCAAGGCTGGCCGCAAACCTCTGTCCGAGATCAAGCTGATGACTGAGAACCCGGCCGGTATCGATGCCGAGGCGGAAGCGATCACCACGCGCTATACGGCGTTGTTCCGGGTATGAGCATCGCCACCGCCAAAGCACAGCCTGAGACTGCTCGGGAGCCCCGATCGCGCGGGCTCGATTGGTCGGCTCCACTCGCGATCGTGTTTGCGCTGACGCTGTGCGTTCTCGTACTGCTGCCGATGACGTGGCTGGTCATTTATGGGTTCAGCGACGCCAAGGGTGCGGCTACGCTGGGCAATTTCGCGCGCCTGTTTTCGGACCCAGCCTTCGTCGATCCGTTGTTGATATCGCTCGGCATCGCCTCGAGCGTCGGTGTCGCGTGCTGTGTGATCGCCGCACCGATGGCGTGGCTCGTCGCGCGCACCGATATGCCGTTCAGCCAAACCGTGCGCTTGATCGTGACGGCCTCGTTCGTGACCCCGCCGTTCCTCGGTGCGATCGCCTGGGAGTTGCTGGCTGCACCCAACAGCGGCCTGTTGAACCAAGTCTATCGCAGCTGGACGGGTGCCGATAGCGGTGACGCCCTGTTCGATATCTATACCATCACCGGCCTGATTTTCGTCATCAGCTGCTACACCTTTCCCTATGTGTTCGTGCTGGTCGCAAACGCGCTCGAGCGTGTGCCGGGCGACCTCGAGGACGCCGCCTCGATGCTTGGCTCATCGAAGTGGACGACGGCGCGGCGCATCACCGTTCCGCTGGTGATGCCGGCATTGCTGGCGGGCCTGCTGGTCGCGTTCCTGCAAGCGATTACGCTATTCGGATCGCCGGCGATCCTCGCTCTGCCGGCCGGTTTCCATACGATCACGACGAAGATCTGGAGCCTGTTCCAGTATCCGCCCAAACCGGAGCTTGCCGCCGCTGCCTCATTACCACTACTGCTGCTGACAGTCGGGTTGCTGCGGGCGCAAGCCGTGATCCTCGGTCGCCGGTCGTATGCAGTGGTCGGGGGAAAGTCGGCGGCGCCGCGCCTCATTGCGCTAACTTGGCTGCGGTGGCCCGCGGCGGCACTTTGTTTCGCGCTGCTGGCACTCCCTGTGTTCCTACCCTACGGCGCACTGCTGAATGCGGCATTCTCGAAAATTCCCTCGCAGCCGGTGACCTTCGAAACGCTGACGCTGCACAACTTCAACTTCGTCTACTTCGAGTTGTCGGCAACGAAACTCGCACTAAAGAACACGCTGGTGCTGGCGGTGCTTTCGGCAACGGTTTGCAGTCTCTTGGCATTGGTGGTCGCCTACATGACGAGCCGCCGGTCAGTGCCTGGCCATCGCATTCTCGGCTTTCTGGCGACCGCCCCGATCGCAATTCCTGGCATCGTGCTCGGCGTGGGATTGTTCCTCAGCTATACGCGCCCGCCGTTCGTGCTTTACGGCACGCTGTGGATACTCCTCGTTGCCTACGTGACGATCGAGCTGCCGTCGGCCTATCAGCAGATGCGCTCGGCCTTCCATGCGGTCAACCCGGAGCTGGAAGAAGCCAGTCGCATCCTCGGTGCGACGCGCATACAAGTGCTCTCTCACATCACCGGTCCCCTGCTGCGCACGAGTTTGCTCGCGACCTGGTGCTTCACGTTCGTCGCCGTGGTGCGCGAGCTTTCCGCTGCGATCATTCTATTCACGTCGGAGACGAAGGTCGTATCGGTGCTGATCTTCGACCTGAAAGAGAGCGGTGATCTCGCCGCCATCGCAGTGCTCGGGCTGTCGATGCTGGTGCTGACAGCCAGTGTCGTCTACCTCGCCAACACCCTGGTCGGCGGCACGCCCGGCACGCGGTTGAGGAACAATTGAGATGGGCGGCGATGCACTGCCCGCGGTCGCGGCTGCCGAGCACTTGGCCGATCGGATCGTCGCGCTGCAAGACAGCAAAGTGCCCGCCGCCGTCCACGAACTCGCCGAGCGCCTACTGATCGACGTTGCCGGCCTGTGCCTCGTCGCGCGCCATACTGATTATGTTGCAGCCTCGCGCGCGGCATGGGGTGACGCTGGCCGTGCAACGGTGATCGGGCACGCGGGCGGGCATTCGGCGGCGGCTGCGGCTTTCATCAACGGCACGGCGGCGCACGGCGAAGATTTCGACGACACCTTCGAGGGCGGCCCGGTGCACGCCGGCGCCGTCATCATCCCGGCAGTGCTGGCCGCCGCCGAGGACAAGGGCCGGTCCGGAGCCGACGTCCTGCGCGGTATCGCAGTCGGGGTCGAAACCATCTGCCGCCTCGGGCTCGTGATCCCGAAGGCGGTGCACAAGGCAGGTTTCCACCCGACCGCCGTATTCGGAACCATGGCTTCGGCAGCTGCCGTCGCGGCCACGCTTGGCGCAACGCGCCGCCAGACGGTCGACGCTCTCGGCATCGCGGGTAGCATGGCCGGCGGCATCATCGAATATCTGGCGGAAGGCACTTGGACCAAGCGCATGCATCCGGGGTGGGCAGCCCAGTCGGGCTTGCGCGCGGCATATCTCGGCGCGAGCGGCTTTGCCGGTCCGCGCACCGTCTTCGAAGGCGTGCACGGCCTGTTCAACGGCTTTGCCAACCGCCGCGATGGCGACTGGGGGAAATTGCTCGACGGCTTCGGCACCACGTGGGTGACGCCGGACCTCGCGTTCAAGCCGTATCCATGCGGGACGATGACGCATCCGTATATCGATTGCGCGATCCGACTGCGCGCCAAGGGCCTCGACCTTGATAGCGTCACCGCCATCACCTGCGAGGCGGCCGAGGGCACGCTGCATCGGTTATGGGAACCTCTTGCTTCCAAGCAAGCGCCTTCGAACGGGTACGCTGCGAAATTCTCCCAACCGTATTGCATCGCCGCCGCCCTTGTTCACGGCGAGATCGGCCTCGGCCACTTTACCGACGAGACAGTACGCGATGCCAAGGTGCGCGAGGTCGCATCGAAGATCAGTTACGTAATCGATCCGGGTAACCCCTATCCGCACGGCTATACCGGCCACGTGCGCCTAATGTTCGCCGATGGCCGCGTCGAAGAGGAGCGCCAGCCGCATTTGCGCGGTGGCCGCTACGAGGCACTGTCGCGCGCCGACATCGAGGCTAAGTTCCGTACCAACGCCGGGTTTGGCGGTTGGGAGGCGGCGGCGATCGCGCGCGCGTTGTCGTCGATGCACGGCTGCTTCGAACGCCCGCTCGATTTTGCATCCTTTCGCACTTGAGGAACACCCGATGACCACTGACAGAACACTCGACGGCAAAGTCGCCATCGTCACCGGCGCTGGCCGCAACATCGGCCGCGCTATCGCACTCATGCTGGCAGGGCAAGGTGCGTCGATCATCGTCAACGTTCGCAGCAACAAAACCGAGGCGGATGAAGTCGTCTCGGTCGTGACCGCCGCGGGGGCCAAGGCGGTGGCGGTCCTGGGCGACGTTGCCGATCCAGCAACTGCGGACCGTCTTGCAGCCGAGGCCATCAAGCACTTTGGGCGCGTAGACATCCTCGTCAATAACGCCGCGATCCGCCGTGAAGCGACGCTCGATGAACTCACCCTTGCCGCCTGGCGCGAAGTGATGGCGTCGACGATCGACGCGAGTTTCCTTGGCGCCAAGGCTGTTGCCCCGCACATGAAACGAGTGGGGGGCGGCAGCATCATCAACATCGGCGGTCTCAGCGCTCACACCGGTGCCAAGGGGCGCGCGCACGTGATCACGGCAAAGGCCGGCATGATCGGATTGACGCGCGCGCTGGCAGCGGACCTCGCGGGCGATGGCATCACCGTCAACTGCGTGGTGCCGGGCTTGATCGATACGTCGCGCGATGCCGGTGTCGCGTTGCCCTCGCACCATCAAGTCAGCCGCACGCTCGTTGGCCGATTGGGAAAACCGGACGAGATCGCGGGCGCCGTCGCCTACCTCGCCAGCACAGCTGGCCGCTACGTCACCGGGCAAACGCTGCACGTGAACGGCGGCGCATATTTGGGATGATGTGTCCCCCGTCGTCATCCCGGTATTAATCGCCGGTAGCCATCGCGCCGCACCCTCAAAGTGCGCGATGTTCGCCGAGCCGCGGCATGATTTCGACGAAGTTGCAGGGGCGATGGCGATTGTCCAGCTGCCACTTTAAAATGCCATTCCAGCCATCCTTGCAAGCGCCGGGGGAGCCTGGCAGGCAAAAGATGTAGGTCTCGCCGGCAAGCCCTGCGCAGGCGCGCGATTGGATCGTCGAAGTCTCGATCTTGGCGTAACTGATGATGTGGAATACGGTCGAGAAGCCATCGATCTCCTTTTCGAAGAGCGGTTTCAATGCTTCCGGCGTGACGTCGCGTCCGGTGAACCCGGTGCCGCCAGTGGTGATCACGACGTCCACGTTGGCATCTGCGATCCAAGCCTGCACGCGGGCACGGATCTGTGCGATGTCGTCCTTGACGATGGCGCGATCGGCGAGAACGTGGCCACCCGCCGTCAGCAGCTCGACCAATGTCGAGCCCGATCTATCGTCCGCTTCGTGGCGCGTGTCTGACACCGTCAGTACGGCGATGCGCACCGGAATGAACGGGCGGCTTTCATCAATGCGAGGCATGGGTGTGAATACTCCAAGTCTAATTGTATGGCGGCATGAACGGCATTTTGACAGGAGGCGTCGCGAGACGGAGCGATAGTGTAGCCGAATGTCAAATCGCATTCCACGGCGGCGAGCTTGCCGGTCCGCGACAGGTAAGCTTTTCCAGCATGCGAAGATCCCGGATAAGCTCGGCTCGCGCCGCGCTTTCCGGGAACGCGTGGGAGGGAGTGGTGCTCGATCTGCAACTTGCCCTCTCTCAATCTCCGCGTTCCCAGAAGCCGCGCCTCGATCTGGTGGAGTTACGGATGCCGGACGCGCGGCTATCCGGGATCTTTACCTGCCCGAATTGTCCGCTAATCTCAGTCGTATGTCAGATCGTCCGATCAAGGTATTCTTTGTCTACATAACGGCTAGTGGGCCACGCGGCGTGATTTACATCGGAATGACCAGTGATCTTCCTGGCCGTTCCTGGGAGCATCGCGAACGCGTCCTTGACGGTTTCACAAAGCGATATTGGGCCGGTCGGCTCGTATATTTCGAGGAGCACAACAACGCCGATTCAGCGGCGCGACGCGAGCGCCAGATGAAACGCTGGCGGCGCGACTGGAAGATCCAGCTGATCGAAGCAGCGAACCCATCCTGGGCTGATTTGTTCGGCGAAGCCGTTCGCCAGGAAGGCTTCGAGTATTGACCGGTTTCGCAGTGGTCATGAAACGTAAAGGGCGGGCTTTCCGGGAACGCGTGGGAGGGAGTGGTGCTCGGCTCCACCCACCCCTCAAAATCCGCTCATTCCTCGCGCTCGTGCGAGCGCATCGCGTAGAGCACCGGCGAAGTCGCGGCGTTCGTCGTCGTTCATGAAACGGCCAAAGACCAGCCGCTGGTCGTGATGAGCGAGTTGCAGCACGGTGCGGCCGTCATGATGCTCGTGCAGTTGGACCCTTGTCCAATAAGGGTTGAACTCGAACGCCCGTCGCCGCCCTGATGGTTCGACCTGGGTCACGACCAAACGCTCTGGCGTCAGATCGACGGTTTCATAGCGGCGGCCGGATCGAAAATTCATTTTGAACGCCAGGTATATGAGCGCCACGTCGAGGCCGTAGAAGGCAACGACTGGCCAGGCACCGAGCATCCAGAACCCGACGCCGACGACGAGGTTGATCACGCACAAAGCGCTCATCAACAAGACGAAGCCGCGCGGCTTCAATGAGCGATGTGCAGTCAACACCGCCCGAAACGGTTCATTGAACGGGACACTCGCGCGATTCGGGTTGTGTGTTTCCCTCATTCGGGTGAGCTTAATCGCTCGCGCGAACAGATTGAAGTGACCATGCCGCCAGCCATAAAAAGCAAAAAGTCGCAGCCAACAACTCGCGCTACCCTCGCGGAGTCCAAACGCGCCAAGCCGAAATTGGCCGTCAAGGCGCGCGCGCATAAAGTTCCACCGCCGGCCAGGCTGCCGCCCGCGGCGATCGAAGAAATCTTCCGCCGTTTCCATGCTCGCGAGCCCGCGCCTAAGGGTGAGCTCGAGCACATCAACCCGTACACGCTGCTGGTCGCCGTGGTGCTGTCGGCGCAGGCGACGGATGCCGGTGTCAACAGGGCGACACGTGCGCTGTTCAAGGTCGCCGACACGCCTGAGAAGATGGTCGCACTCGGCGAGGATGCGGTGCGTGACCACGTCAAGTCGATCGGTCTTTTCCGCAACAAGGCGAAGAATGTGATCGCGCTTTCGCAAGCGCTGATCGCCGAGCATAGTTCGATCGTTCCAGCCGACCGCGAGGCGTTGGTGAAGCTGCCGGGCGTCGGCCGCAAGACCGCGAACGTGGTGCTCAACATGGCGTTCGGGCAGCACACGATGGCGGTCGACACGCACGTGTTCCGCGTCGCCAATCGGACCGGCTTGGCGCCGGGTAAGGACGTCGAGGCGGTCGAGCATGCGTTGATCGCCGTCGTGCCACCGCAGTACGGCCTGCACGCGCATCACTGGCTGATCCTGCACGGCCGCTATACGTGCCTCGCCCGCAAGCCGCTGTGCTTCAACTGCGTCATCGCCGATCTTTGTCTGTTCGAACCGAAAACAGGGGTGTAGCCAACCGACCGACAAATGGTTCAATCGAGCCTATTTCGGCAGTATCGGGGCTTCGGATTTTGGGCGCTTCGGGTTCTCGGTATCCGAGAAGCTGTTGAACACCAGATCGGGAGATGCGGTGTTGTGCTGCGAGGGCGACAGACGGCCCACCCAGATATCGGTCGCGGTCGCCTTGTCGAACTTCATGATGTTGTCTTCGCGCCAGCTCTTTGCGCCTTTCTCCCGGACGGCAATGCGAGAAACGTCATTGTTGAATTCGGTCACATACATTGATCGCATCATCGCGAACGGGCGGCCGGAAATCGGCTTGTCGAATGCAACATCGAGGGCGAGGCGGTTCTGATCGGCTTTGGCGATCTTCACAGTGGCCGAGCCGCCCTTCTCAAAAGTCAGCGTGAAGGTGCGCAACTTCGGATCGAATACGACCTCTTTGAACCGTACGATCGGCCGGCCGTCTTCCTCGACGGGGCCAATGAGGAACGAAGAACCGTACGATGTTGCGCGCATGCCGGCTGGCGTCATCGGGCGCGGGCGCCAGTAGCCGTCTTGCGGATAGAGCACCAGAACTTCCTCGGCGCCATCGTTGCGCAACATCCAGATCTGGATCAGATGCAGGCCGGTCTCGACCCGGTCGCCGATCCGAACCGGGACGGTTGCGGGGCGCCAAAATGTCGGAAACGAATAGCCGACGACCCACAGTTCAATATCTTCGTAAAAGGTGGTGCGGCGTGGCGGGCTCGGCGCCTTGAAGGCGGGATCGGCGGACATATCGCAGGCGGTCCAGTCGGCTTCGAAACTGTCGCGCGCGATCATGCCGACATAAACCGGGTGTGCAGCTTCGATACGAAAACTGCGGACCTTGTTGTTGGCGAGCGCCAGCGCAACATTGTCTTTCTCGGCGCACAGCACGGGCTCACTCTTGTTGATGATTTCGACGGCTAATCCATCGAGTGAGGCTGCGCGAGCGGTGACCATCGAGGCAAGGGTCAGGAGGAGCGCGAGCCGAACCGCAGCGAGACGCATAGTGTGCCTTCAATCCTGGAGTTTGCGACAGGCCCGACTTATACCTGAACTAACAGACAGGTCACGGGATTGCTCGAGTTGGGTAAAGTGCCAAATGGCGACGGAACATCACGAACCTTCATCGTTTCTGCGGCTACCTGATGGCCGCAGGCTGGGCTATGGCATCTACGGAGCAGCGGATGGCATGCCGGTGCTGGCGTTTCATGGCACACCAGGGGCGCATTCAAAATACGCGGTGGCATCGGCAGAAGCCGGCAAGCAGGGCCTGAAGCTGATCGCCGTCGATCGTTGGGGTTATGGCCGCACCGATGTTCACGCCGACCCGACCCTTGCAGCATTTGCAGCTGACATGGAAGCCGCTGCCGACGCACTCGGGATCGAACGTTTTGGGGTGATCGGGATCTCTGGCGGAGGACCTTACGCAGCTGCGGTCGCGGCCGCGATGCCCCATCGGGTGCGGGCGGTTGCGTTGGTTTCTCCCGTCGGGCCGATCACCGGAATGGCCAGCCCGCCACGATTGAATGCGATCCATCACATATCATTTCGAGTGTTGCCGCGCATTCCCGGAGCGATCGGTTTCGTGTTCCGGCTGTTCCGGCAGGTGGTCCTGCACGCGCCGCTGGCATCGGTCCGACTGGCAGCCGGCAGAGGCATGAGCGCCGATCGCGAGATCGTCGCGGATCACGCGTTCGCAACGGATCTGGGCAGGACATTCGCTGCCGGGCTAGCTGCAAGTTCGCGCGGGCCGGTAATTGACATGCAACTTTTCAGCCGTCCTTGGAACGTCGATCTTCGGCAAGTGGCATGTCCGGTTCGAATTTGGATCGGCGAGCAGGATCGGAATGTGCCGATCGCTGCGGTCGAGGCGTTGACGGCCGCGATCCCCGGTGCAGAGCTGACCCAGCTAGGTCCGCACGGCCATTACTGGATAGCGCGCAACTATCCACAGGTACTCACGTGGATCGCCGCCAACGCCAATTGAGGCTGCACTCAGGCTGGCGCGCGCCAGCCGAGCGAGCCAACCCACTCCCGGATGGAAGCCTGTAGACTTGGCCGTGGCACGCGCGCGGCGACCACGGCCCTTGCAGGAGCCGGGCTCCAAGCCGATTTCAAGCTCGGTGCATGTTCGGGGCTCGCCGCTGTTTGCGTGAATGTGTCGTCCGGTCGATCATCGGGTGTCGCCATGGCGAACCCAGCGGCCCTGGCCGCATTAGACAGGCTGTCGTTTCCGATCAAACGATTCCGGCTCATGACTTGACCCCTAAACGCTGCGGCGATGACTACGTGGAACGACGCCGGCGTTAACTGTACGACTACTTTTCCTAACGCGGCATAAATGTCTCACGTCAACCATGTTTTGACAACGCATTTACGGGAAAAATGTTCAAATTTATCATGCTGCGGAGCAATGAGCGACTGCTGCTGCGCAGCATAATGCCGGCGCATGTGCGAGAAAACTTATCCACGGTATTCGGCGCCATGTTATACTTGCGTAAAACTACATTTTGGAAAGTATTCAAGATTTATCATAGAGTAATTTTCGATATTATATTGGTCGTCTAAGTATTAGCTATTGACACCGCAACGCTCCTCAGGCATAAATACGGTATAACGCGAAAATTGTGTGTCTCAGCCTTCTGTCGTGGTGCAGAAGTGCTTTATTCCACATCAAATCGACGTTCCCTCACAATTCGACTTCTCGAAGCACAGGAGACTGTTCTTTGACACACACGTCCCATGGGCTGTTTGCGCCTGCGCGCGACTGGGCGGCCCTTCAGCTTGCCTATGAAACCCGCACGGGCAACCTCGAAGATCTGGCCACCAGCAATACCATCTCGGTGAAGACTTTGCAGGGCTACGCGCGCACCAGGAATTGGGTGCGGTTGCCGACAACTCCGTTGGCGCCAGTTGCGATAAAGCTGCCGGCATCGCGCCAGACGAGCACGCGGAAGGTCGCGCAACCCAGGCCCAAGTTGAAACCGAAGGTAAAGAAGAAAGTCAGTGCGACAGCCAAGACGGAAGCATCGTCCCGGTTACCCACGGTAGCGCCGGTCGCTGTCGAAGCAATCCCGATTAGCAGCGAAACGCGCGCTCAAATCATTGGCCGTCTGTATGCTGCTATATTTAGAAAAGTCGAACAACTGGAGATCTGCATGTCGACAAAAGAGGCGGTTCCCGCCGCCGACCATGAGCGCGAAACCCGCATCATTGGCACGCTTCTTCGCAACGTGGAGTTGGTAGATGATGTCAATCGGCCAGCTGCAGGCGACAACGCCAGCGGCGATCCCCCCAAATCCGTTGGCACCGCCGCGGACCGCGGGATCGACCAGGAGCATTTACGCCGCGAACTTGCGGCAAGAGTTAAGCGACTGCGCGAACGACAGCCGGGCTGAGGTGCTCGTTGCCGACGTCGCGGCAGACTGGCCGGTCGAACATCTCGAGACGTCACTATCCGACTGGCAATTGTGGGCGCGCGACGATCAGCTGCCGCCTGCGCTCGATGGCGACGGATGGCGCAGCTGGCTGGTGCTTGGTGGTCGCGGTGCAGGCAAGACGAGGGCTGGCGCCGAGTGGGTGCGCGCGATGGCACTCGGTCACGACTATGCAACGGATCAACCGGCACGGCGCATCGCGTTGATTGCCGAGACCTATCATGATGTCAGGAGCGTCATGGTGGAGGGCATCTCCGGTTTGCTGCCGGTTCACGCGTCGCACGATCGGCCGCTGTTTGAGCCCTCGAAAAATCAGCTCACCTGGCCGAACGGTTCGATCGCGCAGATGTTCTCCGGCGACGATCCGGATGGTCTTCGCGGGCCTCAGTTCGATGCGGCATGGTGCGATGAACTCGCCAAATGGCGGCGCGGCGATACCACCTGGGACATGCTGCAGTTCGCGCTGCGGCTTGGCTCCAGGCCGCGCCAGCTTATCACCACCACACCACGCAACTGCCCGCTGTTGTCGCGCATCATGTCGGATCCGATGACGATCACGACGCGGTCGGCAACGTCGGCGAACGAAGCCAACCTCGCTCCATCCTTCGTCGCCGAGATGCAGCGCCGGTATGCCGGTACCGCGCTCGGCCGGCAGGAACTCGACGGCGAGATCATCACCGAGATCGCCGGCGCGCTGTGGCGGCAGGATTGGATCGACCGTATGCGCATCGATGCGCCACCCGGCCTGCTGCGCATCGTGGTCGCACTCGACCCGCCGGTAACTTCGACGCTATCATCCGACGCCTGCGGCATTGTCATCGCCGGGCTCGGCGAGGATGGACGTGGCTACGTACTCGCCGACCGCACCATCCAAGGTCACGAGCCGCATATCTGGGCGCGCGCGACGATCGCTGCCTACCACGACTATAAGGCCGACCGCATCGTTGCCGAAGCCAATCAAGGCGGCGACATGGTGGTGTCGGTCTTGCGCCAGGTCGACGGCACGGTACCGATCACCAAGGTGCACGCGACGCGCGGCAAGTGGCTGCGCGCCGAGCCGATCGCGGCCCTCTATGCCGAAGGCCGGGTCGCGCATGTCGGCGTGTTCAAGGCGTTGGAAGCGCAGATGTGCGCGTTCGGTGGCGGCGGATTTTCCGGGCGCAGTCCCGATCGGCTCGACGCGCTGGTGTGGGCCTTGACGGCGCTGCTGCTCGACCGCCCGGCCCGCCCGAGCGTGCGGATGCTTTAGTCCGCAACGATCTTTTTTAGAGTTGGGCAATGGGGTCGGCGCGGAAAACGCGACGGGCCCCATTTTCATGAGGAACTCGCATGCAAGCTGAACAACTCGGGGCGCCGCCAATGGGGCGCATGCGACGTGTGCTCGCTGCCGCGCTCGGCCGGCCGGGCCATGCGCCCGATACCAAGACGGGTGTCGCTGCGACACTGATCGCGCTCGATGGCCATCGCCAGCCGCAATGGGCGCCGCGCGACTACGCGACCTTCGCCCGCGAAGGTATGATGCAGAACCCGGTCGCCTATCGCTCGGTGCGCATGATCGCAGAGGCCTGCGCCTCGGTGCCGCTGCTGCTGTACGATCGCGATCGTGAAATCGAAACCCATCCCATTCTTGATCTTCTGGCCACACCGGCTCCGGGGCAAACCAACGTCGATCTGTTCGAAGCCTTATTCAGCCAGCTGCTGGTGTCCGGCAACGCCTTTGTCGAGGCGGTGGCCGTGGCCGACGAGATCCGCGAACTCTACACGCTGCGGTCAGACCGTATCCAGATCGTCCCCGGTGCAAACGGCTGGGGTGATGGCTACATCTATTCCGCCGGCGGGCGCACAGTCGCCATCGACGGCGCGGCGGCGGCGGGCATCGCGCGCATCCTCCACCTGCGCTTCTACCATCCGCTCAACGATCACTACGGACTGTCGCCGATCGAGGCGGCGGCGACCGCGATCGATATTCACAACGAGGCCTCGCGCTGGAACAAGGCGCTGCTCGACAATTCGGCGCGGCCCTCGGGCGCGCTGGTCTACGGCTCGTCGGAAAACATGACGCCGGCGCAGTTCGAGCGGCTCAAGCGTGAGCTGGAAGACAGCTTCCAGGGTGCGCGCAATGCCGGCCGCCCCTTGCTGCTCGAAGGCGGGCTCGACTGGAAGGCGATGAGCCTCAGCCCGCGCGATATGGATTTCATCGCGTTGAAGCAAATGGCCGCGCGCGAGATCGCGCTGGCGCTGGGCGTGCCGCCGCTGCTGCTCGGCTTGCCCGGCGACAATACGTTTGCCAATTATCAGGAGGCCAATCGAACGTTCTGGCGGCAGACGGTTATTCCGCTGGTGACGAGAACGGCGAAGGCCCTTTCGGGATGGCTGGGTGCAGGCCTGCAGTTGCGCCCCGATCTCGATCAACTCGATGCCTTGGCGCCCGACCGCGAAGCGCTGTGGGCCCGTCTCGATGGCGCGAGCTTCCTCACCGACGACGAGAAGCGCGCCGCGGCCGGTTACGGTCCGAGGGCGGGAGGGGTCGTGCAGAAGTTCAATCCGCATCACGACGAAGCAGGAAGGTTTACGTTTGCGCCAGGCGGCGGGGTGGTTACGCCTGTTGCTGGCCGGCCGCGCGGACCAGCCCCACCGCCGCCCGTGATGCCGGCACCCAAGCCGCTACCGTCTGCTCCGACGGCAAAGCCTGGCCTTCGTGATCCTAGCAGGGAGCCGCTGAAAGACATATTGATGCCAGGCGGCAAGGAGATCGGCGTTCGCAATCCTGGTGCACCCGCCGAGGTCCGTACCGTAAGTAAAAGTGAACTTGAGGAAATCAAGTCGCAAGTACTGTCTGGTGCAGCGGAAACGCCTAGTCCCGCCGCTTATTCCGGCAAATGGTATCAGCGTTTGGACGGAACGATAGTGGGTGTACGCGAAAGTAAGGATTACGGACTCACAGTGGAAGTTGTTAAGAGTAACAACCCGCTGCTCAAGCAAGGTTACAAGGTGCACGGAAAATGAAACAAGAGCCACGACATAAAGTACATGGGACACCTATGAGCGAGTGGATAAGCCTGGTTCCAGGCGAGCTGCCACAGGACGGTGTAGGTCTTTGGCAGATACTGGCAGCCGCCGACCACGGTTTCGAGTTGGAAGGAGCGGAAAAAGTCGACTACATCCGGCGAAACATTTTCGCTCTGATTGATCGCGGCGCAATCCCGGTGACGGGTGGCAAGGGCACGGATTTTGATTGGATCGCGACATACGAATTCGGGGAAAGTCGCGATCAGATTGCTGAAGCCGTTATTGCAAAATGGCTGGTCTCACAAGATGACGAGTTTTTTCCTTTTGAAATCTGGTTTGCGTTGCCGCGCAGCAATGTAGGTAACCTCAGACCAGAACGGCTCGCGCTGGCAAGCGAGAATGTTGGCAGTCAAAAGCTCTAACGCCGTAGCATTCCATCTGAACGACCCCGCACCCCGGATCTCATTTCGGGGTGTATTTGTCTGCGTGCTTTGCGACCGCGCATAACGCGACTGCACTTTTCCCAACAACAAGGACCGCCCCAGCATGCACGACGCTCATTCAGCGACGCCGATGGAGCGCGCGCACGAAGTGAAATTCACCGGCAGTGTTCTCGATAAGCTGACCCTCGACGGCACCTTCGAAGGCTACGCGAGTTTGTTCAACCGCCGCGATCTCGGCTCCGACGTGGTGCTGCCGGGTGCCTTCAGGGCGAGCCTGCAGCAACGTGGGCAATCCGGCATTCGCATGCTGTTCCAGCACGATCCGGGCCAGCCGATCGGGGTGTGGGAGCGGATCTACGAAGATGCCCGTGGTCTGTTCGTGCGCGGCCGGTTGGCACTCGACGTCGCCAAGGCGCGCGAGGTGCACGCCCTGATGAAGGCCGGCGCGATCGACGGCCTGTCGATCGGCTTTCGCGCCGTGAAAGGGGCCCGCGATGCGCGCTCCGGCATCCGCAATCTCGCCGAGATCGACCTGTGGGAAATCTCGATCGT
>JANMNO010000137.1:0-18188 GCA_031374115.1 Hyphomicrobiaceae bacterium
CGCCGTGCGCACCGGCAAGACCAAAATCATGCCGGCCAATCGCGAGCAGGACTTCTATCGGTGGATGGAGAACATCGAGCCGTGGTGCGTCTCGCGGCAACTGTGGTGGGGCCACCAGATCCCGGTCTGGTATGGGCCGGATGGAGCGTACGTGGTCGCCCGCGACGAGGCCGAGGCAAAGTCGAAAGCGCGGGCGAAGTGGGGTAGCGATGTCTCCTTGAAGCGCGATGAAGACGTCCTCGATACGTGGTTCTCCTCGGCGTTGTGGCCATTCTCGACGCTCGGCTGGCCCGAGAAAACGCCGGAGCTTGAGACGTACTACCCGAATTCGACGCTCGTCACCGGTTTCGACATACTATTTTTTTGGGTCGCCCGGATGATGATGGCTGGCCTCTTCACGCAAGACAAAGTTCCCTTTCACGAGGTTTATCTGCATGGCCTCGTTCGCGACGAGAAGGGGCGCAAGATGTCGAAGACGCTTGGCAACGTGATCGACCCGCTCGACGTCATCAAGGTTTATGGCGCCGATGCCTTGCGCTTCACGCTCGCCTCTCTCGCAGCCCAAGGACGTGATCCGAAACTTGGCCTGAAGACGGCCGAATCCAACCGTAACTTCGCGACGAAGCTGTGGAATGCCTCGCGCTTCGCCGAGATGAATGAATGCGTGCGGGTGAAGGGCTTCGATCCCGCGACGGTGAAGCAGCCGATCAATCGCTGGATTGCGGGTGAAACCCAACGCGCCGCCGCCGCGGTCACCGCAGGCATCGAGGCCTATAAGTTCAACGAGGCGGCAAGTGCAGTTTATGAATTCACCTGGGGCCAGTTTTGCGATTGGTATCTCGAGCTGATCAAGCCGGTGCTCATCGGCGATGACGAGCCGGCGAAAGCCGAGACCCGTGCCATGGTCGCCTGGACGCTCGATCAGATCCTCAAGCTGCTGCATCCGTTCATGCCCTTCATCACGGAAGAGCTCTGGGCGCACATGGTCGAGCACGGCGAGAAGCGCGCTAGTTTGCTCTGCCACAGCACATGGCCGGCGTACGATGGTTTGATCGATGACGGCGTCGACGCGGAGATCGGCTGGGTCGTGCACCTGATCAGCGAAGTCCGCTCCGTCCGCACCGAGATGAAGGTGCCGGCGGCCGCCAAGATCGATCTCATCGTTCTCGGTGAAGACAGGTCGGTTGCCGATCGTATCGGCCGTCACGATGAAACGATGAAACGTTTGGCTCGACTCGAATCGATTTCGTTTCGGAAGGCAGCACCCAAGGGCTCTGCGCAGATCGTACTCCAAGATGCCACGGTCGCATTGTTGCTGGAGGGCGTCATCGACATGAACGCTGAGCGAGGGCGAATTGCAAAAGAGCAAGCGAAGACCAACGACGAGATCGCGAAGGTGATGGCTAAGCTCGGCAACACCGAGTTGATGGCAAGGGCACCCGATACGGTCGTCGAGGAGCTTAAGGAGCGCTATGAGACCTTCTCGGCGACGCTTAAGAAACTCGATGCCGCGTTGAAACGGATCGAAAGCTGAGGAGGCGTCAAACCCTCCCCTTGCGGCTACTTGTCTTCGAGCTTGGCGACCGGATTCGAATGGTCGGCCGAGGTGATGCGCAGGCTCGTCAGTTTCCATCCCAGGCCATCGAGTTCCAACACGCTCACGTAATGGCGGCTCGCTACATTGCGATCGGAAGTTTCAATTTCGATCCGGGTCAGAGATTTGAACTCGGCGCGTTTGATCCGTGCCCAGAATTGTTTCACGCGCTCGATACCAGCGGCAGCTTCTGGTGCCTGCGTGTCATTCGATATCGCTTCACGCCACGTGGTCCGGTAATCGAATAGCTTCGGCAGTCCCTCCGGTGTGACGTAAGTTTCGACGAAGCGATCGAGCATGGTGGCGCCAAACGCACCCTTCACCCGTTGCCAAAGCGTGGGTTGAATTTTTTCACCGGCCGCCGTGGCGAGCGGAAACAGGTTGGCATGATCGGCTAGCGAGGCCCGCACACTGCTGCGGACGCTCGGCCACACGATCCGGGTTTCAATCGCAGCGATGTCGTTGTGCTTGATGGCTTCGCGCAGGTTCCACATCGAAACGAAGGGCGAGGCGATGTAGGCGAGAGCCAGCATCGACGATACCAGACCATAAAGTAGTGCTCGGCGAAGCATCATAGGCTGAACTCCAAAGCGGCGATCCATCTTAACGCTCAAAATTCCGGCCACGGCATGTCCGTTTAAACTCGCGCCCGTGGTATTTATACTGCCGCAAGCAAGATTGTTTCTTCTGGTCGGCTTAACGCGAAGTGGATTCACCCTCTTTTCCGCGCCATTCGTGTCTTCAAATTCGACCTGTTGAAAGCATAACCGCGAGATGTGGCGCATCAGACACGTTCCCGAGCGTTGATGCCACTTTTGGGTCACAAACGTGACGGACAAGGTGCTTGCGGCGAGAGCGTTAACGTTTCTCGAAGCCGGACAGACGTGCATGGCGGCGGTATTGAGTGCCGCGTCCAGCGCACTTAGAGTGATGTCGCGCATGAGCCGAAAGGCCGTGTGCATATCATTTGACGGGCGCTGGGAGGCAAAGTGAACCAATGACCAATAAATTCGATAAGAGCAAGTTGCCGAGCCGGCATGTGACCGAAGGACCGTCGCGTGCACCGCATCGTTCCTATTATTATGCGATGGGCCTCACCGAAGAGCAAATTCACCGGCCTTTCGTCGGCGTCGTCTCGTGCTGGAATGAGGCTGCGCCCTGCAACATCGCACTTATGCGCCAAGCCCAATCCGCCAAGAAAGGCGTCAACGAGGCCGGCGGCACACCACGAGAATTCTGCACGATCACCGTGACCGATGGCATCGCCATGGGACATCAGGGCATGAAGTCGTCGCTTGTCAGCCGCGAAGTCATTGCCGACTCGATCGAACTCACCATGCGCGGCCACTGTTACGATGCAATGGTCGGCATCGCCGGCTGCGACAAGTCATTGCCAGGGGTGATGATGGCGATACTGCGCCTCAACGTGCCAAGCGTCTTCATGTATGGCGGCTCGATCCTGCCGGGCAAATTCAAAGGCAAAGACGTCACCGTCGTCGATGTTTTTGAAGGCGTGGGTCAGCACTCTGCTGGCAAGATGTCGGACGAGGATTTATTCGAACTCGAGCGCGTTGCTTGCCCGGGCGCTGGCGCTTGCGGCGGGCAGTTCACAGCCAACACGATGGCTTGCGTTTCGGAAGCAATCGGGCTCGCGTTGCCCGGCTCCGCTGGCGCACCCGCACCGGATCTTGCGCGCGATCATTGGGCTGTCGAGAGTGGCAAGGCCGTCATGCGGATGGTGGCTGAAGGTTTGCGCCCCCGCGATATCGCCACGCGCAAGGCCTTCGAGAATGCCGCAACTATCGTTGCCGCGACCGGTGGTTCGACCAACGGCGCCCTGCATCTGCCTGCCATGGCACACGAGTGCGGCATCGATTTCGATTTGTTTGCCGTAGCCGAGATTTTCAAGAAGACGCCCTATATCGCCGATCTGAAACCAGGCGGTAAATACGTCGCCAAGGATGTGCACGACATCGGCGGCGTGCAGCAAATCATGAAGGCGCTGATGGATGGCGGTTTTATCCACGGCGACTGCATGACGGTTACGGGCAAGACGATTGCGCAGAATTTGGAAGGTGTGAAGTTCAATACCAACCAGAAGGTTGTCTACCCGACATCCAACCCGCTATCGCCGACGGGCGGCGTAGTCGGCCTGAGGGGGTCGCTTGCTCCCGATGGGGCGATCGTCAAGGTTGCCGGTATGAAAGAGCTGAAGTTTACTGGCCCGGCGCGTTGCTTCGACTGCGAAGAGGACGCCTTCGCCGCCGTCGAAGAGGGGCGGATCCTTGAGGGCGAAGTGATCGTCATCCGCTATGAGGGCCCCAAGGGTGGCCCTGGCATGCGCGAGATGTTGTCGACCACGGCGGCACTTTACGGACGCGGCATGGGTGACAAGGTCGCGCTTATCACCGATGGACGTTTTTCCGGTGCAACGCGCGGTTTTTGCATTGGCCACGTCGGCCCGGAAGCGGCAGTGGGCGGGCCGATCGGCTTGCTGAGAGACGGCGATGTCATCGTGATCGACGCCGACAAGGGGACGCTCGACGTTAACCTTTCTGACACGGAATTGGCCTCCCGCCGCCAAGCGTGGAAGCCGTTGCCTAACAATTACCAAACAGGCGCATTACGTAAATATGCAGATCAGGTGGGACCGGCCGTCAACGGCGCGGTCACTCACGCTGGCGGAAAGGCTGAAGTTGTCTGTTACGCGGACATCTAACCCTAGCCACAGTTCGCAACGAACTGATGGTGTGGGTCTACGCTTCTTGTCGCGCTCCCAATTATTTGGAGCGCTGCTCGGCGTGGCTATGCTCTGGGGCAGTGCTAACAACCCGGCGCTCGCCCAATATTCTCCGGCCGGTGCTAAGTCTCCTGTTGGCATGAGGTTTGCGTCACCTGATGCCGCGTACGAGCACGGTCGCGGTGCGATGCAAAGCGGACATCCCGAACTCGCGATCGCACCCTTCGAGTATGCGGCCGACAAAGGCGTATTCCTGGCGCAGTTTTATCTGGCGCGTCTTTTTGCCGATAACTCGCTGAGCCTGACCGATCACGCTCGCGCGTTCGAGCTTTACCAATCGATCGTGACCGAATACGCGGATGTCGATGTCGATGATGACCCGCGCGCTCCGTTTGTCGCTAAGGCGATGGTGGCGCTCGCTGATTACTACCGTTCAGGCATCACTGCTGCCCGCGTTCGGCCGGATCTCGAGCAGACAGCTAATTTGCTTCGTAATGCCGCAAAATCGTTCCGCGACGAGGATGCGCAGTACGAGTTGGCGAAGCTATTGTTGCAGGGTGGCGAGGGCGTCTCGGCAAATCCGCAAGAAGCGATCTATTGGTTGCGCAAGCTTTCGCAGCTTGGACATACGAGCGCACAGGCGTTCCTCGCGGACCTCTACTGGCGCGGCCAGTATGTCGGCAAGGACAAGACGCAGGCCTTACTGTTGATCACCCTCGCAGTCGAAAATGCGCCAGCGACTGAGCGCGTTTGGATCGAAGATAAGTATCAGAATATATTCTGTGGCGCTGGTGAAGGCGTTAGACGTCAAGCCCAAGGTGCGGTCGCTGACTGGCGGACCAAGTATGGTCGCGCCCGTGAGGATCGTCCGTCGCGTGATGGTCTGGCAGCAATTCAGCCCCAAACGCAGCGCACTTGCAGCAATGGCGAGATGGTCACGACCGGCCGCAGGAGCGAAACAGCAAGAGGACCATTGGTCAACGCGGCGCCAGTTGGCCGAACAGATGCGCCGCGCAGCGATACCGGGGCAGGGTATGCAGCAGCGCCAATGCCGGGTGCCAACTCCGGCAGCGGAAACTTTATGCAAGGCAATGCTTCTGGCTTCAGCCAGCGCGAAACGGGTCAAAAAACGATCGCACCTGTGCGCTAACCCGTTTTTTTCCCATAAACCTAAACACCCGGTTCTATTTAAACATCAAGCTCCACCCATACCGGCACGTGATCGGATGGCTTCTCCCAACTCCGCGTGAACTTATCTATGCCAGCGCCGATCAATCGATCAGTTGCTTGCGGCGAAAGCATGAGGTGGTCGATACGGATGCCTTCGTCTTTCTGCCAAGCTCCCGCTTGGTAGTCCCAGAATGTATAGACGCCCGGGTTAGGATGGCAGCTGCGGATCGCATCGGTCAGCCCCAACGACTGCAGGCGTCGAAATGATGCACGGCTCTCGGGTTGGAACAATGCGTCACGAGTCCAGTTGCCGGGTGATTTGGCATCTACGGCCTCCGGGATTACATTGAAATCGCCTGCAAGCACCAGCAGTTGTTCGCTCTTGACCAGATCGCGCGCGTGCAATTCCAATCGTCCCATCCAGCGCAGCTTGTACCGGAATTTGTCGGTACCAAGCGGATTGCCGTTCGGCAAATATAAGCCGCCGATCCGGATCGATCGCACCCCCGCGGTGACGCTCCCCTCGATGTAGCGCGATTGTTCGTCGGCCTGATCTCCCGGCAGTCCCCGCTCAACGTCTTCCAATCGGGTGCGCGAAAGCAGTGCGACGCCATTGAACCCCTTTTGACCATGCACCGCCACGTCGTAGCCGGCAGCTTCGATGGCGTCCCTCGGAAACCCTTCGTCAACCGACTTAATCTCTTGCAGGCAGACGACATCGGGTTTGGTCTCGGCAAGCCACGTCAGCAGAGTGTCAACGCGAGCTCTGACACCGTTGATGTTCCAAGTTGCGATCTTCATTTCATGCTCGCTGGTCGATTGCAAAAAAAACGGGCGAAAGATGAGTAATCAAGAATTTGTTAAGATTCTACGTTGATTATGGAGTAAGCCATCTCATCCGTCAGGCATCGCTATGTCCGAGGATTACATCACGTACAGAGACGATCAGCTCGATCGTCGCTTGTACGCAATTTTTGCCGTCAATCTCCTAATTGCGGGGCTGGCGCTATTCGGCTGGCGTTTAATTCATCCAGTCATCGCGGAGCCGTTGCATTGGGGAACCGGCATATTCGTTGCCTCGAATGCGGAGCCGCTTGAGTACCCGATAAATATGCTTTGGGCGGTGCCGATCGTCACAATCGCGGCAGCCTGGATTTTGCGTCTCGACGGGCAGAGGGCGCGCGCCGTTACACTCGCCAGTGTGCCATTGATCTTCTTGACGATACTGGTGATCTGCTACCACGCGGGGCTCGGCGCGTTTCGCTAAACGGTAAAACTAGTCCCGCAGCCGCATGAAGCGGTGGCATTCGGATTGCGAATTTTGAACGACGCGCCGATCAGGTCGTCGACAAAGTCGATCTCGGCTCCACCGAGGAACTCCAAAGACACCGGATCGACCAGCACGCGCGCACTGTTGCGTTCGATAACGACATCATCCGGCGAGGCGCTCGCGACCAAGTCAAATTTGTACTGGAACCCCGAACAGCCGCCTCCTTCGACGCTGATCCGAAGAAGCTTGTTGGCGACTTCGTTGGCAACGATCTGATTGATGCGATCGGCGGCACTTTGGGTCAAGGTAACCGTGTTCATTGGAGAGGAGGCCCTTTTTCGGCTGCCAGCGCACTATGATATCATGACATAGGAGTCGTCCTGGCATTGTCAATTGTGGCAAGGCGCCCGGCGGTCTGGAACACGTCAATATTCTGGAACACGTCAACATGATGCATAACGCAGTGCCCGGTCGAATCGCCAGCCCTGATGCCTCGCAGCATGAGTATGGCGCGCACCTGGCGCCCGGTGAACGCCGGCTCGCGTCCTATGCGGCAAGCATGGTCCCTGGACGAGGACGGCAATACGTCGAGCCTGGATGTTCGACGCGATCTGAATATCAGCGTGATCGCGATCGGGTCATTCACGCGAGTGCATTCCGCCGGCTCACGCACAAGACGCAGGTGTTCGTGTATCACGAGGGCGATCACTATCGCACGCGCCTCACGCATACGCTGGAAGTTGCTCAGATCGCACGCACCGTGTCGCGGCAGCTGTGCCTTGACGAGGATCTCGCGGAAGCATTGGCACTGGCGCATGACCTCGGCCATCCACCATTCGGGCATGCTGGCGAACGTGCCCTCGATACTGCGAACGCCAGCCAAGGCGGCTTCGATCACAACGCGCAAAGTCTACGGGTGGTGACCAAGCTCGAACGCAGGTACGCGGCATTCGACGGGCTCAATCTCACATGGGAAACGCTTGAGGGATTGATCAAGCACAATGGCCCGCTGATCGGCCCGGGCGCGGAGGCGACGCGCCGGGTGATCAAATCGGCAATGCGTTGGCAAGACTTCGACATCGCAGCTTGGCCGTGCGCGGAAGCGCAAGTGGCAGCGCTCGCCGACGACATAGCTTATGCGACTCACGATATTGATGATGGGCTGCGGGCAGGACTGATTTTACTCGAAGATTTGGCATCGGCGCCGCTCGCAAGCGCTGTTGTCGCGACGATGACTCCCGGGCTCCGCAATGGCGATCAGAGTAGGGCCAATTACGACGTGAGCCGCCGGATGATCACCTGGCTAATTCGCGATCTGGTCGAGGCCAGCCGGGATCGTTTGCGCGGGCTCGCGCCAGTCGATGCAAGCGCGATCAGGAAAGCCGGCCGCCCGATTGTCGGATTTTCGCCCGCGACCGGGGAACAGTTAGCCGGGCTCAAACAGTTCTTGTTCGCTCGGGTTTACCGTCATCCTCGGGTTACCCGCATAATGAACGGCGCGGAGGAAATTGTCCGGGATCTGTTCAAGCGGTATCTCAGTGACGGCGCCGCGCTGCCGGATGATTGGCGGATGGTTGCGGCAAAACAAACGAGCCGGGCGCAAGCCCGCGTGATTGCCGATTTCGTGGCTGGAATGACCGATCGCTATGCGATCGCCGAACACCGGCGTTTGTTTGACGCGACGCCCGAGTTGCGTTAGCGGCAGGACGACTTGAACCAGCTGCGGGCACAAGACGCGCCGCACAAGGAATGTTTCGTATGAACGTGTTCGCCGCCATCGAAGAGCTGGTGCAGCAATCCCTTGTGGCGCTGATGAGCGAAGGCGCCTTGCCCGCCGGGCTCGTGTTGTCATCGATCAATGTCGAGACCCCGCGTGATGCCAGTCACGGCGATTTGTCGACCAATGCGGCGATGGTGTTGGCAAAGCCCGCGCGGATGAGGCCACGCGACATCGCCGACAAGCTTGTCGCCAAACTTGCAGCTGATCGCCGCGTGGTAGCTGCATCCGTAGCGGGCCCCGGGTTCATAAACCTCACTCTCGATCCGCAAGCGTGGCGATCGCAGATCACGCAGATTCTGAACGAGGGCGGCCAATACGGGCGCATGAACGCTGGCGGCGGCGGGCGTGTGAACGTTGAGTACGTCTCTGCAAATCCGACAGGACCGATGCACGTTGGTCATTGCCGCAATGCGGTCGTCGGCGATGCGATCGCGAATTTGATGGCGTTTGCCGGCTTTGACGTAACTCGGGAATACTACATCAACGACGCCGGTGGCCAGGTCGACGCCCTAGCGAAGTCGGCGTTCCTGCGCTATCGTGAGGCGCTCGGTGATAGCATCGGCGAGATTCCAGAGGGGTTATATCCAGGCGAGTACCTGAAGCCGATCGGCACGGCATTGGTCGAGGTTTATGGCGACAAGCTACGGGAGAAACCGGAGACCGATTGGCTTTCGACCGTTCGCGAGGCTTCGATCGCCGGAATGCTCGATATGATCCGCGCCGATCTAGCCAGTCTGCGCATCAAGCACGACGTATTTTTCTCCGAACGCTCGTTGACTGCTGGCGGCCGCGACCTCGTCGCCGCGACCATTGCGAAACTCGCCGTGCGCGACCTCGTGTACGTGGGCACGCTGCCACCTCCCAAGGGAGAGGCCAACGAAGAGTGGGAGGATCGTCCGCAAACCTTGTTCCGCTCGACCCAGTTTGGCGACGACATGGACCGGGCTCTGAAGAAGTCGGACGGCGGCTACACTTATTTCGCCTCCGACATGGCTTACCATCAAAACAAGCTCGATCGCGGATTTACTCATCTGGTCAACGTGTTGGGTGCCGATCACAGTGGCTACGCCAAGCGCATCAAGGCGGCTGTCGCAGCGCTGAGCGAAGGTCACGCCGATTTGGATGTGCAGTTCTACCAGTTCGTCAAGTTGCTGAAGAACGGCGAACCGTTGAAGATGAGCAAGCGCTCCGGCACTTTCATTACTCTGCGAGACGTTGTCGACGAGGTTGGCTGCGATGCCGTGCGCTTCATGATGCTGTACCGGAAGAACGACGCCCCTCTCGATTTCGATTTTGCCAAGGTGACGGAGCAATCGAAAGACAATCCGGTTTTCTACGTTCAATACGCCCACGCACGTGCAGCATCCGTGCTTCGCAATGCACAACTAGCGTTTCCGGGCCTTGAGGCCGAACGGATCGGTTCAGCCGATTTGTCCAGCATCGGCGATCCCGCGGAAATCGAGCTGATCAAGCATCTGGCGGCATTTCCAAGATTGGTCACGGCCGCGGCGCGTGCGCACGAGCCGCATCGCCTCGCTTTCTACCTGTTCGAGCTGGCATCCGCTTTCCATCAGCTGTGGGCCCGAGGCAATGATTTGCCACATTTGCGCTTCATACAACCCGGTAATCTTGATGCCACAAATGCCCGATTAGCGCTTATCACCGCCACGCAACAGGTGATATCGTCGGGATTGGTAATTCTAGGCGTCGATGCTCCGCAGGAGATGCGCTAGTCTCTTGATTCGCTGGGAGCGGGGGTTGTTACGAGGACGACGGGAATGTCTCGGTCAAATGGTCCACTAAGCCAAACGGGTGGCACACAGCCGCCTTTCAAGCGCACGGTTGCGGATCAAGATCCGGCTAACCGCGCGTACGCGCTGGGGCAAGGTGCGCACCCCGCTCAGGGATCTGCGCCATCCCAACAGCCTCGTCATGCGCCGGCGGCATTCGGCAGTCTTGATCCTGGCTATCCCGCCAACGGGCACGGTTATGATCAACATGGGGGGCATAGTCAGCAAACGTATCCCAATCAACCTGCGTTCCAGCAACAGCCGGGATATTACCCAGCGAACCCGTCTGCTTCCGGCCAGCCTTCCTACCAACCGGTTTTTGATCGCTATGTGCCGGAGCCGCAGGCCCGGACGCCGGATCCCACGGCACGCGGCTACGATGTGCGCACGCAACAGCCCCGCACAGCGTTACCGCAAGCCCATCCTTATGCGCCGGTACCGGCCCAGCCCGCGCCGTTCAATCCGCAAGATGCTTATCGCGGAACGGCTGTCGATCAATGGCAGCAGGGCGCGCAATCAACGGCTGCGCAGTCTCATCCGCAGCGCTCATTCGCACCGCAACCGCATTCGCCTGCGACTGCTGCGCCGAACAATTATGACTTCGCGAACTACGCGGCAGCGCCTCCGCAAGATCACAACAACCACGCCTACGGCCAGCCCGGTAGTCCGGCGCTGCACGCGTATGATTTGCGGCAACCTCACATTCAGCAATCGCCCTCGCGGGGGGACGACGGGCAGTGGCAGCGCGCGGGAGCCTATGACCGGCGCAATGAACTGCCGTCCGATCCGAACGCTTACCAGGACCCCAATGATTTGGGCGCAGACCCGTTAGCTTATGCAAACGATTCATCTGGGCAGTTACAGCACGCCGATGATCTCGGTTATGATCAGGACGATCACCCCGACTACGAGGACGATGAGCCGCGCAAGGGCCGCCGCGGACTGATCATGGTATCAGCTTTGGTCGGTGCGATCGCTCTCGGCGGCGGTATGGCGTACGCGTACAAGACATTCATCAAGCCGTCCGGCGGTGGTCAGGTTGCGAAAGTTTCCGCACCGAAGGGCCCGGCCAAAACCGCCCCTGCCGATCCCGGCGGTAAGCAATTCCCCAACCAAGAGTCGAAATTGCAAGAACGCCTTGGTGATGGCACCGCTGCATCATCGGGCTCGGCGCCCGTCGGCGGCGCGTCAAACCTTGGTGAGACGGACGGCGTGCAGCGCGTCAGGACAATGACGGTTGGCCGTGACGGCACTCTATCGCCACCGACCCAGGCGTCCGCCATACCGGGCATGGTCGTGCAAATGCCGCCAACTCAGCCGCAGGCTGCACCTTCTGCGGCAAGTCTTCCGACGCCGCCGCCCGCGCAGGCCCGCATAGTCGCACCGCAGGCGCGCGCCGCCGTCGCCGAGGTTGCCGAAGTCACACCGCCCGAGGTTTCGGCCTCCGCCCCATTGAAGAAGCCCACTGCACAAAAGAAGCCGGCGGCCCGCGACGATCTCGTCGCATCCAACGGTGTGCCAAGCGCTGCGACGGCCGCTCCGCCGGCGCCGGTGAAGGCAGGCGGAACCGGATTTGTTGCGGTCATCGCGTCGAAGGCAAGTAAAGCCGACGCGCAGAGAGCAAACGTCGATTTGGAGCAGCGTTTCGACGTTCTCAAGGGTAAGATTTTCGACGTGCAAGAGGCCGATCTAACGGCGCAAGGAAAAGGTGTTGTCTACCGTTCTGTGGTCGGCCCGCCAGGTTCGCGCGCATTTGCCAGCGGCATCTGCGAGCAGCTGAAAACAGTTGGTTATACCGATTGCTGGCCGGTGAAATACAACTAGCCTAAAAACAATACATTTATTAGACGGCGGCTCCGGCCGCCGTCGGCGTTTTCAGTGCAGCCGTTATTGAGGTGCCAAAATGCGCGCAGCCTACATTACCGGGTTGGCAGGTGAGAGCCTCGCCGGCGGCGAGCGCGCGCTCCTGGCCGCTTCCCGGCCCGCCGGGATAATCCTGTTTGCGCGCAATTGCGCCGCTCCCGCACAAATCACCCGGTTGGTTGCCGACGCCAAAACTGCGATCGGCGCAGACGATGTGCTGGTGTTGATCGACCAGGAAGGCGGCCGGGTCCAACGCTTGCGACCACCCCAGTGGCGGGATCTGCCTCCGGCATCTGCCTACGGCGGGCTTTACACGCACGAACCGGCGCGCGCTATGCAGTGTGCCCGGCTGGCCGCCCGGTTGACTGCTCGGGATCTACGCGCGCTCGGTATCAACACCAACTGTGCTCCCGTCGTTGATGTGCCGATCATGGGTGCTCACGAGATCATCGGCGACCGGGCTTATGGAATGTCGTGGCAGCAAATTGCGGCTCTCGGCCGAGCGGTGTGCGAAGGCTACATGGCGGGTGGGGTCGTGCCGGTGATAAAGCACATTCCGGGCCACGGTCGCGCGACGGCCGATAGCCATTTGGAACTTCCCATCGTCGACGCCAGTCGTACGGAGCTCGAGGCCAGCGACTTCGCTCCCTTCCACGCTCTGCGCGAGATGCCCGCTGCAATGACGGCTCACGTCGTATTTTCGGCGCTCGATGCCACTGTGCCGGCAAGTACGTCGGTGCACGTCACCGAGGATGTGATCCGCGGTAAAATTGGCTTCGATGGCCTCTTGATGAGCGACGATATCGGCATGAAAGCGCTCGGCGGCCCCTTCCTCGAGCGCGCCGCTTCGGTCATTCGGGCCGGCAGCGACGTTGCATTGCACTGCAGTGGCGACTTAACGGAAATGGAAGCTGTGGCAACCGGCGTGCCGGCGCTCAGTGGCGCGAGTTTGCGCAGGTTTAGCCAATGCATCGAGGTTACCCGGCGGGTCGTGTCCTTTGATGAATTGGCCGCCATCGCGGCACTCTCCGAAGTGGCCACGCACGCAACTGTTAGCCCGCGCCCCGCAGGTGCATGATGCGGCCTGAATCAGTGTACTATGCACTCCAGAACGCAACCGGAACGGGCGGATGAGCGAAGACGAACCTCAGCAGTTGATCGAAGCTTGGCTGGCGCCAGGACCCGATGAAGCGGCGTCGGAGGCCGATGCGCTGCGCATCGATATTCAAGGTTTCGAGGGTCCGCTCGACCTGTTGCTGGCGCTAGCGCGCACGCAGAAGGTCGATCTTGCGCGCATCTCAGTTCTAGCGCTCGTCGAACAATACCTGAGCTACATCGAGGAAGCGCAGCGCATCAAGCTCGAGATCGCCGCCGACTATCTGGTGATGGCGGCTTGGTTGGCATATCTCAAATCACGCCTGTTATTGCCGCGTGAGAAAAGCGACGACACTGCATTTTCAGGCGAAGAATTGGCGCAGCGTCTGGCCTTCCGTCTGATGCGCCTGGACGCGATGCGCACGGCCGCCGCCCAGCTGCTGACGAGGCACCGGCTGGGCCGCGACGTATTTGCACGCGGCGCACCGGAAGGCGTCAAGACGATCCGCGAAACCGAGTACACTGCGCAAATCTTCGATCTACTGCAGGCCTATGCATCTCAGCGTACACGAACTATCAAGAGCGTTCACGTCGTCAAGGCACGAACGGTGTGGTCGATAAGGGACGCGCGACAGCATCTCGAGCGGTTGATTGGCGAAAGTGCCGGTGGCTGGATGCAGCTTGATCTGTTTCTGGATCGGTATTTGCCGCAAGGAGTTGGCAGTGGCAGTGAACTTGAGAAGACCGTGGTCGCCAGTTCCTTTGGTGCCTCGCTCGAATTGGCCCGGGAGGGCGTGCTAGAGATCAAACAAGGCGCACCGTTTGCTCCGATCTATATGCGTAAGCTAGGCAGCGGATCAGCCTGGGAAAAAGTCGGATGATACCGGCCGTTAGCGCGCTGATCATCGCCTGTTTGGAGCTACAACCATGACACCACCGAGACTGTCCCTCGTGCCGCGTGAGCCAGACAACGATATCGAACCGGCGACCGGCGGGCAAGCAGTCCCGGCGTCGGCTGCCGAGCATTCGCCGGAGGTAGCAGTCGCGATCCTAGCCGTCGCCGACCGGCAGCAACGCCTGCGCATTCTCGAAGCTTTGCTGTTTGCAGCATCGGAGCCGCTCGAGGAGGGCAAACTGGGATCGCACCTCAAGGAGGGCGATGATATTGCAGCGTTGCTGGTGGAGCTTCAATCGGCGTACGCGTCGCGGGGCATCAATCTGATCAAGGTTGCGGGCAAGTGGGCGTTCCGCACTGCCGAGGATCTGAGTTATCTGCTGGAACGGCATGCGCTCGAGGAACGGCGGTTGTCGAAGGCAGCGCTCGAAACACTTGCCATTATCGCCTATCACCAGCCGGTAACGCGTGCCGAGATCGAAGAAATACGCGGCGTGACGACGTCCAAGGGCACGCTCGATGTGCTGATGGAGACCGGTTGGATTAGGCCACGCGGCCGTCGTCGCGCGCCCGGCAAACCGGTGACATATGGGACCACCGAGGATTTCTTGATCCACTTCGGCCTCGATTCGATCAAGGATCTGCCCGGTCTGGCCGAACTCAAAGGCGCGGGTCTGCTCGATAGCAATCTACCGCCAGGTTTTGCCGTGCCGGAACCGATCGATATCGCAGCGCTTATGCCGGACGAACTGCCGCTCGATGCGGCCGACGAAGAGGAAACCGCCGAGCTACCGTTCGACGAACCCATTATCGACGATGACGACGAAGCCTTGCCGCAAACGCCTGCCGAGGCTAAGCCCGCGCCAGGGCCCGATCAGGGCCAAGAATAGGCAAGCGACCGAAGGCCGTGGGCGTGGCAAATTGGTTCCGAAGAAATCCTCCAGCGGGGGCATCGACCGCACGCGCGGTTGAGCCGCCGGGGCGGGCGGCCGTTGCTTTCGCAGCCGAGCTTTGTTTCGAACAAGTCGCGAAGGATTACGGCCAAACGCATGCGTTGAAGGGCGTGTCACTCACCGTTGCGCCAGGAGAAATCGTGTGTCTGCTCGGGCCATCGGGCTGCGGCAAGACTACGCTTCTGCGGATAGCGTCAGGCATCGAGAAACCCACTTCAGGTCGCGTCCTCATCAACGATCAGGAGGTGGCCGGTCCAAACAAGTTCGTGCCGCCGGAGAAGCGTAACGTCGGCCTGATGTTTCAGGATTTCGCGCTGTTCCCGCACCTGACCATTCTCGACAACGTAGCGTTCGGGTTGACGGCACTGCCACGCAACGAGGCCATCCGCCAATCGATGGGGCTGCTCGCGCGCGTCGGCCTGCAACACTATGCCGATCAATACCCGCATATTCTATCCGGCGGTGAGCAGCAGCGCGTGGCGCTGGCGCGCGCGCTGGCACCTCGGCCCGCAGTGGTCTTGATGGATGAGCCTTTCTCCGGATTGGACGTGCATCTGCGCGATGCAATGCAGGAGCAGACGCTCGAACTTCTCCGCGAGACGCGTGCGACGGCTTTGATCGTCACGCATAATCGCGAGGAGGCAATGAAGCTGGGCGACCGGGTCGCTGTCATGCGGGCTGGCCGTCTCGTTCAAATCGGTAAGGCGGAGGAGTTATATCGCAACCCGACCGATCTGTTCGTTGCCCGCCTATTCTCAGAAATCAACGAGATCGCCTACACCGTCGAGGGCGACGGAATTCGCACGCCGATCGGTGTGTTTCGTGCCGGTGACCTGGTGGAGGGCGAGACCGGCATCCTGTGCCTGCGTCAACGGGCCATCAAGCTGCGGCCCCTCGGCGGCGGTACCGGCTTGTTCGGTCGGGTTCTGCATGTGCGGTTTCTCGGCGATATTGCTCACGTCGAGGTTGGCGTCCAAGGCTTCGACGAGCCGCTTCGGGTGCGCGTTGGCGAGGGGGGTGCCCCGGCGCGTGGCGCGGAAGTCAACGTATTGATCGATCCGGTGAGCGCTCTGGTGTTCCCTGCCTCCCCCATCGATAACCCTGATCGACATCTAAACAATCGGTAATGGAGCTTCCCTTGCCCGTTTTGGTGCTTACCTGTATGGATAGTCGCAATTCGCAACCTTCCCGGCACTAGAGCAGCGCCGGGACACGTTTGGAGTAGGACGACCTATGGGTTCATTCAGCATCTGGCATATGCTCATCCTGCTTGCGGTTGCCTTGCTGTTGTTCGGCAAGGGCAAGATTTCCGAAATCATGGGGGATTTCGCCAAGGGAATCAAAAGCTTCAAGAAGGGCATGGCCGAAGACGAAACGGTCGTTGTCAAGCCTGATCAGCCGAAGGCAATCGATGCGCAGGTCAAGACTCCTGAACCATCGAGCCATCAAACTCGCGTCGGCTAACGTCGACGATCGTTACAAATCGCGCGCAACGCCGGTAGGGCCCGGCAGCGTTCGCACTTGTCGAAGCCACATTGACGCTTGAGGATCGTGTGTTCGATCTCGGCTGGAGCAAATTGATCATTATCGCCATGCTGGCGATTGTCGTGGTGGGTCCGAAGGATTTGCCGGCGTTGTTGCGCACGATCGGCAAATTCGTGAGCCAGATCCGCCGTCAAGCCGACGAGTTCCGCCGTCAGTTCGACGAGGCGATGCGTGACACCGAACTCGATCAGATCCGCAAGGATGTCGAGGAAATCAAGAGTTCGACCGAGGCCACTGTTCGAGACATCGGTCGCAGTGCCGAGGAGAGCGTAAAGCCTCTCGAAGCAGCGGCTTCCGAAATTACCGAAATGGGCAAAATTACCGAAATGGGCAATGGCGCGCTGCCTGACGCCAAGACTGCCGATACTTTCATGCCCGAATCGACGACCCATGCGTCGAGCAGCAGCACGGCACCAGAGATGCCGGCCAACCCGTCGTCGACCTCTGTCTCTGCATCTACCGGCGCGGTCTCAGAGGCGATAGAGTTACCGCCGGCGCCCGCTCTACCGACGACTGCACCGTCGATGCCCAAGGTAGGAGCCGCATAGACAAGTGAGCGACATCAGTCTGAGCCAAAGGGAAGAGCGAGAGCGGCGGGACCGCGAGGCGATCGAAGCGTCCAAAGCACCTTTGATGGAGCATTTGATCGAGCTGCGAACGCGGCTGATTTACTCCATGCTCGCTTTCGTCGGCATGTTTCTCATTTGTTTCTTCATGGCCAAGCCGATCTACAACCTGCTCGTTTGGCCGTACTGCCGCGTGGTCGGCGATAGCAGCTGCAAACTAATTGCGACACACTTCCTCGAACAGCTGTTCACGCACATCAAGCTCGCGATGTTCGGTGCGGCGTTCCTGTCATTTCCTGTGGTTGCAACACAGATCTACAAGTTTGTTGCTCCTGGCCTGTACAGTAACGAGCGTGGCGCGTTTTTGCCTTACCTGATCGCAACGCCGTGCTTTTTCCTGCTCGGCGCCTCGGTCGTGTATTTCATCGCGATGCCGCTGTTGATCCAATTCTCGATTGGACTGACACAGCACGTCGAGGGCCAGCCGGTGATTGAGCTGCTGCCGAAAGTGTCTGAGTATCTGTCGCTGATCATGACGTTAATCTTCGGCTTCGGCATTTGCTTCCAGCTGCCGGTGGTGCTGACGCTCCTGGCCCGTGCTGGCATTGTGACCGCCGAAGGCCTGCGCGATAAGCGGCGGTATGCGATCGTTGGGATCGCCGCGGTGGCAGCCGTGCTGACCCCGCCCGATCCGTTGAGCATGATCGCGATGGCCTTGCCGACGGTGCTGCTCTACGAGGTCGCCGTGCTCGCCGTCGCCTACCTCGAAAAGAAAGACGCCGAAGCCGCCGCCAAGACTTAGAGCTGGTGGCGCGTTCGATGATCTCCATGCCCTAGAACTGGACCGCGGGTACGCGCGCGCTTATAGGTCGGCATCCCGATTTGCCACCGAAGGAAGCCGCCCGTGTTCGACATCAAATGGATCCG
>JANMNO010000139.1:0-3929 GCA_031374115.1 Hyphomicrobiaceae bacterium
GCGATGGTGGCGCACCTGGAAGAAGCCTTCGGTGTCGAGCACGAGAAGACCTATGGTCACCGAGCCGGTCCCGACGAGCCGGTAGAACTGGTCGCGATCCAGCTCGTGGGTCAAGGTCTGCGCGAGGGCGGTGGCGTGCCCGATAGAGTCGTGCCGACGCGGGCGGCACCGGCGCCGTCAGCTCCGCGCCAAGCCTACTTCGGCTCTAAGCACGGCTGGATCAAGACTCCGATCCTGCGCCGCGCTGATCTTGCCACGCCGCGCCAGGGACCGCTGATCGTCGAGGAATATGACTCTACGACGCTGGTGCATCCAGGTGCGTCTGCCAGCCTCGATGTTGGGGGCAACATCGTAATCGAAATGTAGGTTGGGTGGTTTAGCTGGATGGCGCCGCATCTCAGTTTGCGGCGATACTCGGCAGCCACAGCGCGATCCTCGGCCAGATCGACAGCAGGATGATCATCAGCATCATCGTGAAGACGAACGGCAGGGAGCCCATGATCACGTCATTGATGCGTCCCCGTTTGCGCAAACCCTGCACGACGTAGAGGTTGATGCCGACCGGCGGCGTGATCATGGCCGTCTCCATCAGGATCACGATGATTATGCCGAACCAGATCGGATCGAAACCGGCCTTGACCATGACCGGGGTGATGATCGGCACCGTCGCCACCATCATCGACAATGTTTCCATGAACATGCCGAGAATCACGTAGAAGATGATTACGCCGATCAGCAGTTGTGTCGGTGTGAGCGTCAGATCGGTGATGAAGCGGTTGACCTGGCCCGTAAGCCCGATCGAGGTGATGACAAAGTTCAGGAAGTAGGCCGCGATCAGGATCGCCATGATCATGGCGGTGGTGCGCATCGTGCCTTCGAAGGCGGTTTTCAGCATCGTGATCGTCAAGCGGCGGTTCCAGGCCGCGACACCCAGCGCTGCGATGACGCCGAGGGCCGCGGATTCGGTCGCGGTGGCGAAGCCGGCATAGATCGAGCCGATGACCGACAGAAAAATGACCAGCGGCGGCAGCAGGTCCGGCAACGCCGCGATCCGCGCCGCCCAGGTGGTCTTGGTCGGCCGTCCGCCGAGTTCCGGCCAGATCGTGCAGTAGATCAGCACCGTCAGGCTGAACAAGCTCGCGAGCACCAGTCCCGGAATGACGCCGGCCAGGTACAGCTTCGGGATCGATGTGTCGGTGAGCACGCCGTAGACGATCATGTTGATCGATGGCGGAATGAGGATGCCAAGCGTGCCGCCGGCGGCGATCGTTCCGAGGAACAGGCGCTCGGAGTAGCCATGCTTCTCGATCTCGCCCATGGCGACGGTGCCGATGGTGGCGGCAGTCGCGACGCTCGAGCCCGAGGTCGCAGCAAACATGGCGCAGGCGGCAATGTTCGAGTGCATCAGCCCCCCCGGCAACCAGGGGATCCATAGCACCAGCGCATTGTACATCCGCTCGGCCATGCCGGATCGCAGAAGGATTTCCCCCAGCAGCACGAAGAACGGGATGGCGACCAGCAAGAAGTTGTTCGAAGTCGCCCACGTCATCTCGCCGATCGCCAGGGTCAGCGGCAGCTTCGAGTAGATGGCCGACAGGGACAGACCTAGGAAGCCGAGGCCAGCGGCAACGGGAACAGCAATCGCTAGAAGCCCGAGCAGAATAAGAAGCGTGACCCACAGCATCAGGCCGCTCCGCCGTTGGCCTGACGCCCCTTGAGTGCGGCTATCTCCTCCTCGACTTCCTCCTCGGCCGACTTGGTTCCGATCGCCTTCGCCATTGCCGATGCGTCACCGCGCATCGCAAGGATTAGCGCGTGAATCAACAGGACGAGACCAGTCACCAGGAACGCAACTAGTCCTGCGATCCAGAGCACCTGCGGAATGATCAGCGGCGTTTCCAAGGCCGACTGGCTATGCGATCCGGACTGGATCGATTGCTGGAGCACGCCGATCCCGTGCCAGGTGACGAGCGCAAAGAACGCGATGAACAGCACCAGTCCCATCACGTCCAGTGCGAGCCGCAGCGGAGTCGGGAACAGAATGTAGAGGCTATCGATGCGGATATGGGCGCGATCGAGCAGAGCCGCGCCAAGGCTCCATACCGTACCAATGGCGAGTGCATAGCCCGACAGTTCGTCCGCACCGCCGATCGACCGGTTGAACACCACCCGCAGCACCACGTCGACGCCGATCAGGATGGCGGCGAGGAGAACCAGCGCACCGCCGAACCATAGCCCCCATTGCGACAACCGTCGCACGCCCGCCAGCAGCACCGTCATGTCATCCCCAATTGCCGTGAGCCGCTCAGTAACAATCGAGGCGGCGCTATTGGTGCCGCCTCGGAAGCCCGATCAAGGAACCGTTGCAGTGAAGCCGGTTGCCTTGCCGACCGTCTCGTTCCACTCCTTGGCGCATTCGGCGCCACAGCGCTTGGCCCAGCCGGCCAGGACTCCGCCTTCGACCAGCTTCTTGTGGGCGGCCGCTTCCTCCGGCGACACCTGCACGAGCTTGATGCTGGCGAGTTTGCCAAGGGTGCAGGGCTGCTTGTTGGTGTTGCAGCTATCGGCTTCCATGGTCGCAGTCTTGATCGTAGCCCACATCTTGTCCTCGTAGGCCTTGAACTGGGCTTCCAGGAAGGCCTTGGTCTTGTCGTCGAGCGCGTTCCACTTGTTGAGGTTCACCGCCACTACGTTGATGCTCCAGCCCAGCGACATGTTGTAAAGTGACTTCGTCACCTCCGGCCAGCCAGCGGTATTGCCCGACAGGCTTCCGGTCACCGCGCAATCGACGACGCCGTTGTTCAGCGCCGGCACCACTTCGGCGAATGCCATGCTCACGGCTGTTGCACCGAGGCCGGAGAGGAAATCGCGCATCGTGTTGTTGAACACACGTATCTTCTTGCCCTTGAGATCGTCCAGGCCCTTGACCTCGGCCCGGCACCAGAAGACCTGTGGCGTATTCCCGCCGAACGCCAGCACCTTTGCGCCCCAGTTCTTCTGCATTTGCTTGTCGATCACCGCGCGGTAGGCGTTGCAGGCAGCGCGCGCCTTGTCGGGATCAAGTGTCAGGCCGGCGAGGTCACAGGCCTCGAAACGCGGATCGTCGCCAGCCATCTTCGAGATGTCCATGCCAGCGAAATCCATGACGCCCAGCTTGAGCAGGCGCAGCATGGTCTTGTCGTCGATGCCCATCTGGTCGAGCGGGGTAACGTCCGCCGTGATCGCGCCCTTCGACGCTTCCGGAATGGTTTTGCGCCAGAACGGCAGCTCATCCTGGATCGACACCGGCGTCGGGCTGTTGAGGCCGATCACCTTGAACTGGCTTTTTGGCAGATCCTGGGCCGCAGCCGGCGTTGCCATTGCAATTGCAGCAAACACCATACCAATAAATATGCGGAACATACTCGCCACCCCTTGCGCTCTGGTTTTCGTTCTCGTTTTGCACGCCAATTAAGATTGCATCCGTCATCCTCCCACTTTCGGGAGGTCGTTGGCAATGCTGTGTCCGTGTTCAGCTGTTTGCGCCGATGCCTGAGCCCGGCAAGAAGCTTTTGCGCGGGCGCTTGAACATTGAAAACCATGGAGGCAGGATATCTCTGGCCCTTGAACACCAGCGAGAATGCCGTGAATTCAGTTTCTCCGTCGGTCATGCCGCTGGCCATGTGTGCGTCATGAAGTCTCATTGTTGTCGTCCTGATCGCGGGGCGTTTTCAGTGGCAATTTGCCGCCTAAGTTCGATCATTCCGGCAGTGCTCCAGCACGTAGAGACCTGATTGCAGGCCGTCGGGATCGATGTGCAAATCTAGCAAGAGCTGATTCATCGTCGCGTTTACCGCTGCCGCGTCACAGCCCTCGATCAGGAGAGCGCCGATCGGTGCTGCAAGGATGTCGGTGCGATCTCGGCTTTCGGCAGTTTTCGAGGCGCTGGC
>JANMNO010000090.1:0-61221 GCA_031374115.1 Hyphomicrobiaceae bacterium
GAGCCCAATGCATCGGTCGGGGGAATCGTGCAGATTGGAATGGGGCAAATCTCCCCCCGGCCACAATTTGTGGCCACATTTGCCGTGCGATCGGTCATCGTTGGATTGAGATGCTCAGAGGGAGCACCTGTGGGGCAAAGCCAAACAAAAACGGGGGCTAAACGCTCGGTCGGAGGGTCACGCGCAGTCGCGGTCGCGCGGCCAGTGCAGCCATGACCGACGTCCTCGCCCTCACGCCTGGAACCGAGCTCGTCGGCGATTTCCGGATCGACCGGGTATTGGGCGCGGGCGGTTTCGGCATAACCTACCTCGCCGATGAAATCGCGCTCGCCCGGTCGGTGACGATCAAGGAATATTTCCCCTCTGACTTTGCTGCCCGATCCAAGGATCAGGGTGCGGTGCCGCGTTCGAGCGATTGCGCTGGCGATTACAAGTGGGGGCTCGACCGCTTCATCGAGGAAGCGCAGACGCTGGCGCGGTTTGATCATCGCAACATCTGCCGGGTGTATCGTTACTTCCGTGCCAACAACACGGGCTACATGGTGCTCCACTTCGAAGAGGGGTCGAGTCTCAAAGGTTGGCTGAAGGGCCTCGGACGGGCACCACGCCAAGCCGAGATCGACAACATCGTCGGCCCGCTATTGGATGCCTTGGAGGTTATCCACAAGGCCGATTTTCTGCATCGCGATGTCGCGCCCGATAACATAATGCTGCGCCGCGACGGCTCGCCCGTGCTGATCGATTTCGGCTCCGCGCGCGGCGACATTGCGAACCATTCACGTGCGGTGAGCGCACTCGTAAAACCCGGCTATAGTCCCTACGAGCAGTACGCTGAGAAAAGCTCGCAGCAAGGACCGTGGACCGATATCTACGCATTCGCCGCAACCATTTATCATGCAATCACCGGGCAGCGGCCGCCGGATAGTCCGTCGCGGATCGTCAACGATGAGTACGTACCAGCGAAAGACGCCGTGGCGGCCACGTACCGCCCACGTTTCCTGGCGGCGATCGATCGCGCATTATCCCTCGATATTGAGCGACGGCCAAAATCGATCATTGAATGGCGCGGCGACCTGCTGGCGCCAGAGCCGAAGATAGCCAAGAAAAGCTGGCTGACGCCGGACGAGGACGACAAGCACAACGCGAAGTCGAAGAAAGTGCCCGCAGCAGCGCGAGCACCGATGGCCGCCGACGCGCAGCAAAGCGAGATACCGCCGGTTCCGGACGCGCCGGGACGGATGGGCAGCATGCTCGACTATTTCGAAGGTCTGAAGAAAAAGACGGCCCCCAAGTCCGGTGCGGCAACAGGCTTGATTGTGCCGCCACCGCAGCCTTCGCTCGGTATCGAACCGCTGCCGCAGTCAGTTTTGAAGCCAGCGGTGCCTGCCGTGCAGCGCAAGCCGAAGGTTGCGAAGACCACCAAGAAACTGACGCCACTACCGCTTCCGGCGCCATCTCCTCCTGCTCCTGCACTCGAGTTGGCGCCCCCGCGAGCTGTGCTGCCGGAGCGATCCGCGTTCGGGCAGAGGGCGGCTGTCGTGCTGCTTGTCCTGGCTGGTGTATCGAGTGCCGCTCTCGCGCTGAAGGATCAGATTGCCAGCGTCTTCGCGAATGTCGAATGGCGAGGAAAAATATCTGCCACGCCTCCACAGAAGGCAGCGGGGCAACCTGCGCTCGACGTGCTCGAGTTGAGAGGAAACGCCGGTGATACCGTCGGTGTGGGGTTCACCGGCGATCAGGTGATCGCTGCCGGAATCGATGGCTCGCTAAAGCTATGGAGCGCGACTTCGGGCGTACTACAGCACACGATTTTCGTGCCGCACGGCCCGATCACCGCCTTTGCAGTGTTGGCAAGGCGCGCCATCACCGGTCACAGTGATGGAACGACGATGCTTTGGGATCTGGACAAAGGCGAGATCCTCGCGACGTTCAAACGCAACGAGGCAAACGTCTGGGCCGTGGCGTTCGCTGGTGCGTCGGACCGGATCGTGACAGCGTCCCACGATTGGTCGATCGCGATATGGGAAGCAGCTTCGCCGGCAGCTCCGGTGCAGGTGATGGACGGCCACGAAAGCGCGGTGCAGGCGATCGCGTTCTCCGCTGTCGGACCCTTCATTGCTTCGGGCGGCGCAGATCGATCGATCAAACTTTGGAATATGGAAACGGCAAGCCTTCTGCGCACCTACCGGGGCCACAGGGATTTCATCACAGCAGTCGATTTTTCGGCGGACGGGCGGCTGTTGGCGTCGGCCGGGCTGGACGGCACCATTCACGTATGGTCGACCGTATCGAGCCGGCTGGTGACCACGCTCAGTGGACATAATGGGCGGATCAATGCATTGGCGTTCGGCCCTGTTGGTGAGACGCTGGCGTCGGTTGGCGACGATGGCGTGCTGAGGTTGTGGGAACCGCGGAAGGCGAGATCGCCCCGCACGTTTAATTCGGCCGAGCCGAATGCCAGCCTGAAGGCGGTCAGTTTCGCGAGTAACGGCCGCCGGATAGCAGTCGCCGGTGCATCAGGCGTTGTCAGAGTACGCGATGTCGAGGTGCAGACCAACGCGGCGCGTGAGGTCAAAGACTGAAACTCGAAGTCGATCGAGCACTTTGACAATGCCGTTAAGTGCGTCGTCTTGATCGCACGGAATGGGCGGGCTGATGGTATAAGGTCGCAAACGAGTTGAAGGCGGCGGCTATGCTCACGGCTAACGAGATCCTGGAGTGGGATGACGAGGGCACCACAATCCCCGCCAAGCCCCTTTTGGTTGTGGACAATCTCGTGAAGCATTTTCCCATCAGATCCTGGATGTTCGGGCGAGCAAGGGCAACCGTTCGCGCAGTCGACGGCTTGACGTTCACGGTCAACCACGGCGAAACGCTTGGCATCGCCGGTGCGATCGGATGCGGCAAGTCGACTTCGGCGCGTCTCTTGATGCATCTGATCAAGCCTGACAGCGGGAAAGTGATTTGGCGCGGGTTGGAAGTGGGCAGCGCGACATTGCCGGTCAAGCGTTACCGGCGCGACGTGCAGGTCATACAGCAGAACACGAACGGATCGCTCGATCCGCGACTGACGATCGAGCGGTCGATTGCGCTCGGTCCTGCGATGCATGGCCTGTCGAGGAAAGCTGCCAATGCCCGCGCTCGATCGGTGCTGGCCCGCGTTGGCCTCGAACCGAAGATCTTCGCCGGGCGCTATCCGCACGAGTTGCATGATGGCCAGCGGCAGCGGGTGAATGTGGCGAGAACGCTGGCGCTCGACCCGAAGCTGTTGATCCTCGATGATGCAGTCGCCGGGCTCGATAAGGCGATCGCGGCGCCGCTTCTCGATCTCCTGCAGGACCTCCGCCAAGAGTTCGGGCTGACTTACATCTTGATGAGCAGGGATATGACATTAGCCAGCCCGCTGTGCGACCGGATCATAATTATGGAGTCGGGACGGATCGCCAAAGTCACTAAAAATTGAAGCTCGATAACGCGCGTCACAAGCGGCGCCGGTATTAGCGTACTGGCTGGCTTTCGCTTGAGAATTGCGGCATTCAGGAGGGCATGACAGTAGCAATCATCGATCGCCGAACGCGCTTAACCGCCCCCTATTTCAATCCGGCTGAATTGCGTTTGAAACTGAGCGCTCTCCATACCAATTCGCCGGGTGGTGAGCCGCGGGCGGCGGTCGTCGAGCAGCTCAAGATGCTCGTGACGACGGCACGCTCGGCAGCCCAAGCCGAGCTGTTGGCCGATGGTAGCGGCCGGCATTGTGCCCGGGGTCTCTCGCATTTTCAGGACGAGTTGATCCGCCTCGTCTTCGACTATGTCGTCCAGCACGTCTACCAGGCCGAGAACCCGTCGGATGCTGAGCGGATGGCGATCGTCGCAACCGGTGGCTATGGCCGTGGTCTGTTGGCGCCAGGATCGGATATCGATTTGCTGTTCCTGCTGCCTTATAGGCAGACGCCGTGGGGGGAGAGCGTTGCCGAAGCCGTGCTCTACCTTCTGTGGGACCTAGGCTTCAAGGTCGGCCATGCTACGCGCAACGTCGATCAAAGCTTGAAGTATGCGCAATCCGATATGACGATCCGCACGTCCATGCTGGATGCACGGCTGATAAAGGGCGACGCACAGATCTTCGCCGAGATGATCGACCGCTTTCGCTCCGAGGTGGTCAGCGGAACGGCCCGCGCTTTCATTGACGCCAAGATGGCCGAGCGCGACCAGCGTCACCAACGCTCAGGTGAAAGCCGTTATCTGGTCGAGCCCAACGTGAAGGACGGCAAAGGCGGATTGCGTGATCTGCACACGCTGCATTGGCTTGCGACATACATCTACGGCGGCGGCGTTGGCGAGGCGACGCTTGCGGCCGGCAATTTCACGCCGGAAGAAATTGCTGTCTATCGCAAGTGCGAGGGTTTCCTGTGGACCGTTCGTTGCAACTTGCATTTTCTGACCGGGCGGCCGGAAGAGCGGTTGTCCTTCGATGTCCAATCACAAATGGCCCAAAGATTGGGGTATAAGGATCACCGGGGATTAAAAGCCGTCGAGCGGTTCATGAAGCATTACTTCCTGATCGCAAATGACGTCGGCGGCCTCACTTCGATCTTATGTACCTCGTTGGAAATGCAACAGCTGAAGACCGCGCCTCGGCTAAGTGCGTGGCTCGATCAGCTCGGTTGGCGTGCACGCCGGCAAGTTCGGACTCAAACAGAATTTAGGCTCGACAATGATCGGCTCAACATCGCTGATCCGGATGTGTTTACGCGCGATCCTGTCAATCTCATCCGCTTCTTTGCGCAGGCCGAAAAAACAGGCGCCTTTCTGCATCCGTTCGCGATACGCCGCCTTCGTAACGCTGAGCGGCTGGTCGACGACGGCATCCGCAACAATCCCGAAGCAAATCGTATTTTCATCGAGCTGCTGACGTCGAAGGCCAATCCGGAGAAGGCACTTCGGCAAATGAATGAAGCCGGGATCCTAGGCAGGTTTATTCCTGAGTTTGGCCGCGTCATATCGATGATGCAGTTCAACATGTATCATCACTATACGGTCGACGAGCACTTGCTGCGCACCGTTGGCGAGTTGCGGGCAATCGAGGAAGGCCAGCTTGCCGATATGCTGCCGCTGTCGAGCGAGGTCATCAAATCAATCCAAAATCGGCGCGCACTTTATGTAGCAGCATTCCTGCACGATGTCGGCAAGGGCCGCACCGAAGATCACTCCATCGCCGGCGCCAGGATCGCGGCCGAGCTCTGTCCGCGATTTGGTCTGACGGCTGCCGAAGGCGATACCGTCACGTGGCTCATCCGCGAGCACCTGACGATGAGCAACATCGCTCAAAGCCGGGACCTGGGCGATCCGAAGACGATCCGCGATTTTGCCGACATCGTGCAGTCACCCGAGCGGCTGAAGCTGCTGCTGCTGTTGACGGTCGCCGATATCCGCGCGGTCGGTCCGGGTACCTGGAACGGCTGGAAAGGGCAGCTGCTGCGCCAGCTTTATCACGAAACGGAACCGCTGGTGGCGGGTGGACATACACAAGCTGGCCGCAAGGAGCGCTCGGCCGAAGCGCAACGCGCTTTGCGTGCGCTGCTCGCCGACTGGGCGCCAAAGGATGTCGACCGGTTCATCGAGCGTCAGTATCCAGACTACTGGTTAAAAATCGAGACGCGCAAACAGGCGGAGCATGCGCGGTTGATGCGGCGTGCGGAAGCTGCGGTCGAGAAACTCGCGACGTCGTTTACATCGGACCGGTTCACTTCGATTACCGAGCTTTCGATCATGGCGCCGAACCATGCGCGCTTGCTCGCTTTGTTTGCCGGTTGCTGTGCAGCGGCGGGGGCAAATATCGTGGGAGCTCAGGTGTCGACGACGCGCGATGGCATCGCGCTCGACACGTTTCTGTTGCAACGGGAGTTCCCGGCCGACGAGGACGAGGCTCGCCGGATGACCAGAATCGGGCAGACAATCGGCCGTGTCCTGATGGGCGAAACACGATTGTCGGCGTTGCTGGCAAAGCGCCGGCCGGCAGAACGCCGGCTGCAAGCGTTCCATGTTCCCCCGGAAGTCGTTGTCAACAACACGCTGTCCGACAATTTTACGGTCATCGAAGTCGCCGGCCTCGACCGTCCCGGCTTGCTGTACGAGCTGACCAGCACGCTATCGGACCTCAGCCTCGATATCACCTCGGCGCACATTACGACCTATGGCGAAAAAGCGGTCGACGTCTTCTACGTGACGGACTTGACGGGAAAGAAAATCGATGCGGCGCCCCGCCAGCGGGTAATAAGAGATCGGCTGCTCAAGGTGCTTGGTCCCGCAGCGGAGGCTGGCGCATAGGAGGAGGAAAAGCTAATGAAGATGTCGATTGCGACGGTTTCGCTGAGCGGTGGCCTGGTCGAAAAATTGCAGGCGATCGCGACAGCCGGCTTTGAAGCTGTCGAGATCTTCGAGAACGATCTTCTCTCCTTCAACGGCACGCCTGCCGATGTTCGCAGGATGGTCGCCGATCTTGGCCTCGACATCGTCGCGTTCCAGCCATTTCGCGATTTCGAGGGAATGCCCGCAGACAAACGCGCCCGCGTCTTCGCGCGTGCCGAACGCAAGTTCGATCTAATGGAGCAACTCGGCTGCGCGCAGCTTCTGGTTTGTTCGAACGTATCACCGGACAGTCTCGGCGGGATCGAACGGGCGGCGGCCGACCTGCACGAACTCGGCGAGCGCGCGGATAAACGTGGATTTCGCGTCGGATTCGAGGCGCTGGCATGGGGCCGTCACATCAGCGATCATCGCGATGCGTGGGAGGCGGTGCGCCGCGCTGACCATCAAGCGATCGGGCTCGTCCTGGACACCTTCCACACGTTCGCCCGCAGAACCGATCTCAACTCGATCCGATCGATCCCCGGCGATAAGATATTCCTGGTGCAACTCGCCGACGCGCCGCTCCTCGATATGGATCCGCTGTCATGGAGCCGCCATTTCCGCAACTTTCCAGGGCAGGGCGAACTGCCGCTGCTCGACTTCATGACCGCGCTCGATGCCACCGGATATGATGGCGTCATCTCGCTCGAAATCTTCAACGATCAATTTCGCGCAGGCTCGGCGCGCAGTGTAGCGATCGATGGCCGCCGCTCCTTGGTGTACCTATTCGACCAGATGCGGGAGAAAAGTATCGGTCCAAGACAGTCGTCAGACCCGCTGCCGCGTCGCTCGATGTGTCAAGGCACGGCCTTCATTGAGTTTGCAATCGACGAGCGCGCGGCGCCCGCGTTTGAAGCCTTGCTGATCGGACTTGGCTTTGTGCGGGCTGGGGTGCACCGTTCGAAAGCGGTTACGCGCTGGCGTCAGGGCGCGATCAACATCGTAGTGAATTGCGAGAGTGAGGGCTTCGCGCACGCGTTCAACATCACGCATGGCGCGGCGGTATGTGCCATCGGTCTCGACGTCGACGATGCTGCAGCGACACTCGACCGGGCGCGCCAGCTACTGGACCAGCCGTTCCGTCAACCTGTCGGGCCGGGGGAGCTCGAAATCCCAGCCGTCCGCGGCGTCGGCGGTAGCTTGATCTATTTCATCGATCACAAAAGCGACCTCGCCCGCGTGTGGGACATCGAGTTCGAGGCGACGACCGAAGCTGGGCCAGCTCAGACAGCCGGCTTAACGCGTGTCGATCACATTTCGCAATCCATGCACTATGAAGAAATGCTCAGCTGGGTATTGTTCTACACGTCGCTACTGGATGTGAAGAAAGCCGGCGAGCAGGATGTGATGGATCCTGGCGGCCTCGTGAAGAGCCAAGTGATTGAGGCCGCAGATGGGGCGCTTCGCGTCATACTGAACGCGTCTCAGTCGAACCGGACGCAGTCGTCGATGTTCTTGTCGGAGTTGTTCGGGTCGGGCGTTCAGCATGTGGCATTTGCGAGCGGCGATATTATCGCGACGATCAAACATCTCGAAGCCAACGGCGTAGCGATGCTGAGTATTCCGGAAAACTACTACGAAGATCTGGAAGCAAAGACCGACTTGTCTGTGGAAGAGTTGGACCAGTTAAAAGCGCATAACATCCTGTATGATCGCGAGAGCGACGGAGAGTTTTTTCAGGCCTATACGCAGACCTTCGAGAACCGTTTCTTCTTCGAGATCGTGGAACGGCGGGGTGCGCACGGGTATGGAGCCGCGAACGCACCGATACGGCTGGCCGCGCAAACGCGTCTGACGCCGCATCCGGCGATGCCACGACGTTGAAGCGAAACGATTTCTACATGCGACCCCCATTGTGACAACGAGTGACTTGACGCTGCAAGTGACTGTATTGTTTGAAAATGCGAGTTGCTGGAAACAGGGAGTGCAACATGGCAACGCCATGCATTATCACCGTCGCCATTACCGGGTCGCTGCCGACGAAAGCCGACAACCCGGCGGTGCCGATCGCGGTGACTGAGCAGATCGAGTCGACGCAGGCGTCGTTCGAGGCCGGCGCCACGCTTGCCCACTGCCACGTGCGCAAGGATGACGGTACGCCGACCTCAGACCCAGAGCGTTTTGGACAATTGCTGGAAGGTTTGCGCAAGCATTGCCCAGGCATGATCGTGCAGTTGTCGACAGGTGGGCGCTCTGGTGCTGGCCGCGAACGTGGCGGCATGCTTTCGCTCAAGCCTGAGATGGCATCGCTTTCGACCGGCTCGTGTAACTTTCCCACCCGCATTTATGAGAATACACCGGAATTGGTGAACTGGCTTGCCTCGGAAATGATCGCGCATGACGTCAAGCCCGAGGTCGAGGCGTTCGATTTGTCGATGATCTTCAAAGCCGTCGAGATGCAGAAAACCGGCCTGATGAAGGGCCCGATCCACGTGCAGTTCGTGATGGGCGTGAAGAATGCAATGCCGGTCGATCGGGCTTCGTTCGAGTTCTTCGTCGCCACACTGAAGCGGATTGCGCCTGATGCGACCTGGACCGGCGCGGGTATCGGCCGCGATCAGATCACGCTCAATCGTTGGTCGCTCGAACTCGGTGGCCATTGCCGCACCGGTCTCGAGGACAACATTCGCTGGGACAAGACGACGCTTGCACCTTCGAACGCTGCGCTTGTCGGACGCGTCGCATCGCTTTGTGCCGAGTACGGCCGGCGACCGGCGACGGTTGCGGAAGCGCGATCGCTGTTGTCTTTGCCGATGGCTGCGTGAGCTGTAATCATCCGCGGCGGACCTAGCCGCGGATCTCGGCGCCCGTTGCTTTCGTCACCGCCGCAATGATCTTTGACGCGATCGCTTCGATTTCGGTGTCGTTGAAGGTCTTGTCCTGCGGTTGCAAGGTTACTTCCACCGCGATCGATTTTTTCGCCGCGCCGAGATTGCCGCCGGTGAAAACGTCGAATACCATCACATCAGTGATTGTCGTCTTGTCGGCGCTGGTCGCGGCCTTGATGACGTCTCCCGCCGGCGTATCGATATCGGTCACGAACGCAAAGTCACGCCGCACCGGCATTAGGTTGGCTGAGTCAAGTGCTGGGCGAGCGAGCGATTTTCGCTTCTCCGGCGGGATCGCATCGAGGAACAATTCAAACGCCGATACGGGCGCGCTGCAATCCAACATTCTCAAGGTCGAGGGATGGATCTCGCCAAAGTGCGCGAGGATGACTTTGGGGCCAAGGCGCACGGTGCCTGAGCGCCCGGGATGGAACCAAGCGGGCGCATCGCGCGTGACTTGCGACTTTGCAATATCGAAGCCGAGGCTCATGAGGAGGGCTACTACGTCGGCTTTCACTGCAAACACATCGGCATCGGCTGAGGTGCCGCTCCAGTGCCGGCCACTGCCGGTCAATAGTGCTGAGCCAGCGCGAACGCCGGCCGCGACCATGATTTGGTCTTTCGGCTGATCGCCGCGATAGGCTTGTCCAAGTTCGAACAGCGCCGCGTCGGTAAGGCCGTTGTTGCGATTGCGTTGAGCCGACGATAGCAGGCCCGGAAGCAGGCTAGGGCGCATCGACGACAATTCCACAGAGATCGGATTATCAAGCTCGAGCGCGTCGGCACCGCCTCCGAAATGTGCCGCCTGCGCGCGCGGCAGGAACGACCACGTCACCGCTTCGACGAACCCGCGCGCTGCCAACAACCGGCGCGCGCGTCGAGCGCGGCGCTGCGGCTCCGTCAAAACGGTGCGGGTGATGCCCCGGGCACGCGGCATCGGCGTCGAGGGTATCTTCTCCAGACCCACAATGCGGATGACTTCTTCGACGATATCTGCTGCGCCATGGATATCTGGACGCCACGAGGGGGCAATCACAACTGTCGATTTATCCTTCGCGCGCGCAGTGAAGCCGAGCGCTTCGAGGATACGTTTGCTATCGCTTTCGGATACGGCCAACCCCGACAGTTTCTCGATCCGGGCAAAGTCGAACACGACTTCCGCTCGCGCGATCGGTGCTTCACCGGCAATGCAAGCTTTGGAGGGCGTGCCCCCGCAGAGCCGTAGCACCATGTCCGTCGCAAGATCCAAGCCGCCCCTGACAAACGCTGGATCGACCCCGCGTTCGAAACGATAGCGCGCATCGGTTTGGACGCCAGCTTTGCGACCCGTAGCGGCAGTGCGCAGTGGATCGAAGTAGGCACATTCGATCAATACGTCAGTTGTCGCTTCGGTACAGCCGGACCGCTCGCCACCGATGATGCCGCCAAGTCCTAGTGGCCCGCCGTCGTCGGCGATGACGCACATCGTGTCATCGATAGTATAGGTTTTGTTGTCGAGAGCTTTGAACGATTCACCTGCTCGACCCAGCCGTGCGCGGACGGCGCCGTTTAGCTTGTCCGCATCGTAAACGTGCAGTGGCCGCCCGCGATCGATCGAAATGTAGTTCGTGACATCAACAAGTGCACTGATGGGGCGAAGCCCGATGGCCAGCAGGCGCGTTTGCAGCCAGGCCGGCGAAGGGCCATTTCTCACCCCGCGAACCACACGGCCAGCGAACATCGAGCAAGCGCTCGCAGCCTCGGGCGGAAACTCGAGCTTGATCTCCACAGGAGAGGGCTGCGCGCCTTCGACGCTGCTGAGCTTGGACTCGGGTTTCAATTTGCCCAATCCGGCCGCTGCGAGATCGCGGGCGATGCCTCGCACGCCGGTGCAATCGGGTCGATTTGGCGTCAGCTTGACCTCGAAAACCGGGTCGCTCAGCCCGAAAGCATCGACGTAGCGTTGCCCGATCTTGTCGCCGAATTCTTCCGGCAACTCGATGATGCCATCGTGCGCCTCGGAAAGTTCAAGCTCGCGCTCGGAAACCAGCATGCCATTTGAGACGACGCCTCGAACGGGGCGTTTGTCGAGCGTGATCCCGGTGCCCGGAATGAAGGCGCCGAGGGGAGCGAAAACGCCGATCAACCCCGTCCTAGCGTTCGGTGCGCCGCACACGACTTCCACCGTGGGCTTACCTGGTGAAACCTCGACCTGACAAACGCGCAGCCGGTCGGCATTGGGATGCTGTTTAGCGTCGACTACGCGGGCAATCGTGAAAGCGCCCAGATTTTCCGACCGGTCGTCGACACTTTCGACTTCTAGGCCGATGGCCGTCAGAGTGGTCGACAATGCCGCGACCGAAGCGGTCGTGTCGAGATGATCCTTGAGCCAGGATAGCGTGAATTTCATGTCGTTTGCGCTTCAGATTGTTCGAGGGAATGGCTGCGGTGGGTGCCTAAGCCGTCAGCAGGCGTTTAGCAGAACCGTGCTTTCGCGGAAACAGCCGATTGCCGCCTCTGAATTGACGTTGCTGTGCTGGGTTTCGAGATGGCGCGATTTCAGAAAAATCAGCGCAGCACCGAGTCTTTTGCGGAAGCGATCAAGGCTTCCGCTAGTGCTGCGAATTGCGCCGCAGCCAGGGTGTCCAGCGCCGATATGCGCGGGTCGGTGGTTATGCTCGCAATATAAGAAAATGGATCGGCTTCGATTGCCGCAAACAATTTCGAGACGCGTCCGACTTTGTCGATCGGGTTCAAGTCGCCTGGCTTTTCGAGCTTGGCCACTTCTTCCGCCAGCCGCCAGGCGAGCGCGCTTTTGCGCATGTTGGCATTGGCATTCTCGTGACCGTTGCTCGGGCCGCGCGCGCTCATCACTTGCAGGATTGGCACTGAGGTGCTGTCGCTGACGCCAGGTGCCAAATGCGATCCCACCGAAGTGTCGAGCAGATCGTTGGGGGTAACCTCAAGCAGCAAACACATTTTGACGAGCAGGCTGAGATCAGGTTCGACCTCGGCACGCTCGTACCGGGTATACCGGTTCTCGTCGATCTCCAACGCATTGGCGAAGCTGCGGGCTGTCGAGAACCCCCGCGGTATCCGCAGCGCCTTGAGGCGCTTAGCAAACGTCGTTCGAATGTGAGGTACTTGCGTATGCATTGGTATCTGCCGTGCTTTTCAATGATCGCGGCGAAGTTAATATTGACAGTAAGCGTAGCATCAGTTGTGCCAATTTCGAAAGAATTATGCTGAAAATGATGTATCGGCGAGATTGTGACTCGGGGATAGCAGTCTTGTCAATGAGATAGAGGTAACAGCTCAAGCGGCGTGTGAAGTCGCGGGCTCGGTTAATACCGCAAATAGCGATTCCTTATCCGCCGCAGCACGCAGGCTCTCCAAAGCGCGCGGATCACGAACCAGGCGAGAAATACGGGCCAGCGCTTTGAGATGATCGCCGCTGGCGTGCTCGGGGCCCAACAGCAAGAAAATAAGATCGACCGCTTCCCCGTCGGGAGAATCGTAGGAGATTGGCTCGACCAGATGAGCAAAGATGCAAACAATGTTTTTGAGGGTGCGGAACTTGACGTGCGGAATGGCGATACCGTGACCGAACCCGGTCGAGCCTAACCGCTCCCGCTGCAGGAGCGCGTCGAATACTTCGCGATCGGTCAGCCCCGTCAGGTCTGCCGCAAGAACGCTAAGGTCTTGCAGCGCCTGCTTTTTGTCCTTCGCTCGAAGCGCAGGGACAATACTTTCGATTGTCAGGAGGTCGCCAAAGTCCATAGTGCGTCATTCCCAAAGGATAAGCGCCGTCCCGTGTACGGCGCATGCACACTCAGCTATCACGACTATATACTAGACCTTGGTCTAAAGACGCAAAGTTTCTAAGCCGATCTCTGATAGCGCGCATGAGATAACCGCTACTGCACACTAGCCGGCCGAAGCCTCCGCATTGGGATCGATCCAACCGAAATTACCGTCCGGCCTACGGTGAACTACACTAATCCGACCATGTGCTGCATTACGAAACAGCAAAAACGGTTTATCCGTCAGATCGAGCTGCATGACGGCCTCACTTACGGTCATTTCCTGCAACAACCCCTCGGTTTCAGCAACGATAACTGGGGTTGCGGCGATCTTGTTCCCGCTCTCCTCGTCCTCGGTCTGAACCACATATTCGTTCATCCCCGTGGCGCGATCGTTCATATCGCTGGCGTCGTGATGATGGCTCTTGAGTCGCCGCTTATAACGGCGAACGCGCTTGTCGAGCCGTTCGATAGCCGCATCCGCGCTGGCGTAAGCGTCGTTGCCCTCACCATGCGCTTCCACGAGAAGTCCCGTTCGCAGCCGCAGTGAGCAGTCGGTGCGGAAACCGACTTTTACTTTTTCAACGCGGACATGACCCGAAAGCTCTGGTCCAATATACTTGTCGAGGACGTCTGAAATCTTGTCAGTTACGTAAACTTGGAATGCTTCGCCTGCGTCGATATTCCTGCCGGTAACTTGTATCGTCATCGATGTCCCCGCGAGTTTGCGATGGGGAATGCTACACCCATAAAAGCTAATCCCGCTACAACATTGGTGTCAAATCACCATCGGGCATCAACCGACGCGTTCGACGTGCACGCTCATTTGCTTTTGCCGCCGCCGTTGAACAGATGATGGTATTTTTAGAGCTTCACGATACTTGGCGACAGTGCGACGCGCGATATCGATACCATCGCCCTTCAGGCGCTCGACAAGCTTGTCGTCGGAGAGGATGCCTTGAGCGGTCTCCGCATCGACCAACTGCTTGATGCGATGGCGAACGGACTCCGACGAGTGACATTCCCCCTCGCTCCAGGATGCGATCGAGGACATGAAGAAGTACTTGAGCTCGAAGATGCCACGCGGTGTCGCGATGTATTTGTTGGACGTAACGCGACTGACGGTCGATTCATGCATCTTGATGGCATCTGCAACGGTTTTGAGGTTCAGTGGCCGCAAGTGTTGGACACCGTGTGCAAAGAACCCATCCTGCTGTCGCACGATCTCTTCAGCAACGCGCAAAATAGTGCGAGCCCGCTGGTCCAAACTCTTCGCGAGCCAGTTCGCCGACTGCAGGCAATCGACCAGATAGTCCTTGTCGTGCGGATCCCGTGCGGCCTTCGAAACCCGTGTGTAGTAGCTGCGATTGACGAGCACACGCGGCAGCGTTTCGCTATTCAACTCGACGAACCAGCCGCCATCGGAAGCAGGCCGCACGAACACGTCCGGCACCACCGGTTGCAGATGGACGCTGCCGAACGCTAGACCCGGCTTCGGGTTGAGTTGTTTCAACTCGGCGATCATCTCGGCGAGCTCGTCCATGTCCACGCCGACGGCGCGCTTCAGCGCCGCGATGTTGTGCGCGGCAAGCAAATCGAGATGCTCTAGCAAAAGCGCGATCTGCGGATCGAACCGGTTCTGCTCCTTGAGTTGAAGGGCGAGGCATTCGGCAAGGGTTCGCGCCAGCACGCCTGGTGGTTCGAGTGTTTGCATCGACGTCAGCACACGCTCGACCCGCGACAATGGACAGCCCAGTTTGTCTGCAATGTTGTCCAGCTCGGCATGCAAATACCCAGCCTCGTCGACGAGATCGATCAAATGCTGAGCGATGAGCCGGTCGCCGGGATCCTGCAGCGCAATCTGCATCTGTGTCTGCAAATGATCTTTGAGCGACACTTCCGCTGCAACGAAGGATTCAAGATTATAGTCATCGTCGCCACTGCCACCTGGGCCGCTGACATTGGACCAGTTTGAGCCACCGAGATTGGGTTCGAAACTGCCGCCCAGGTCGCTTCTATTTGCATCGGGGTACAGATTTTCGTGTGCGGTATCGAGTGCGCCCGAAGCGTCGGAGTCGGGTTTGGATAGATCTAACGTGTCGTACTCGCCCACTGCCGCGATGGTACCATCTGGCGTCGAATCTGCTTCGGTATCAATCGTGCGTGGCGCTGGCAGGTCACCGTTCTCGTCGCGTTCCAGCAAGGGATTGCGTTCTACTTCCTGTTCCACGAAGGCGCTGAGTTCGAGGTTGGACAGCTGCAAAAGACGGATCGCCTGCTGCAGCTGAGGTGTCATCACCAGCTGCTGGCCCTGCCGCATTTCTAGGCGTGCTGAGAGCGCCATAGTTAACGAACCCTGTTACCAATACAAAGTCAGGTCACAAGGTGTACTGAATACCGCTTAACCAAACATATCCCCAAGGTACACCCGTCGTACATCTTCGTTTGCTATGATTTCCGCCGGCTTACCTTGTGTCAGAACTTGACCATCATAAAAAATATATGCGCGATCACTGAGGCTCAGTGTCTCGCGCACATTGTGATCGGTAATCAACACGCCAATGCCCCGTTCGGTCAAGTGTCTAACAAGTTGCTGGATGTCCCCTACCGCGATCGGGTCGATGCCGGCAAATGGTTCGTCCAATAACATGAACGAAGGCCGCGATGCCAAGGCGCGGGCGATTTCGCAGCGCCGCCGTTCGCCGCCGGATAAGGCCGTCGAAGGTGATCTTCGAAGTTTGGTGATGCGAAATTCCTCCAACAGGCTGTCGAGTTGCTCCTTTCGCTGTTTCTTGTTCGGTTCGACCAGTTCGAGGATTGCCATGATGTTTTGCTCGACCGTCAAGCCACGGAAGATCGAGGCCTCCTGCGGCAGATATCCGATGCCTAGGCGAGCGCGGCGATACATCGGCAGTTTGGTAACATCGCGGCCGTCGATAGTGATGCGGCCTTCATCGGCCGGTACGAGCCCGGTGATCATGTAGAACACCGTCGTCTTTCCGGCGCCGTTTGGACCGAGAAGACCGACGGATTCGCCGCGTCCGAGCGCCAGCGTCACGCCTTTGACAACCATGCGGCGGCCATAGCTTTTCTTTACATTGTGAACGGTCAGCCAGCCATCAGCAACCGCCGGTTCGGCCTCGTTGTGGGCGTAGCCATCGCTGGCATTGTCATCGTAACCGTATTGCGGGTTTGTGGAACCGCTGCCGCTGGTACGTTGCGTCTTCGAGCCGAATGTAAATAACTTCACGTGGGAACTTTCTTGATCCTAATTCGACGGCTGCGCCGTCGATGTCCAGCCCGATGCTGAAGCAGCCGGTGCCTTCTGTTTGACCGGTGGCGCAACCTCGGGCTGCCAGGGCACACCGGGACCTTTGGTTGCCGGTTTGGATCCGCCCTGCGCGGCTAAGCCATCCTTCGGATCCACCTTGAGACACATCTTGCCCGGCGGGCAAGCCCTTGGATCGGTGCCAAATGCAGGTGCGGTTGGGGGCACTACAGTCACTTTCGCCGATGGAAGGTCGGGCAGTGCATAGGGAGCACGCTGCTCGGTCGGTGATGCGCTGACCGTGGGGCCGCTGCCTTTATGATCCTTTTCGAGATAGGTCAGACCCGTGGTCATGTCGATGATGGCTTTGGGTGCATAGGCGACACTGCTGCCCTTTTTGAGGGCCACATTACCACCAATGGTCACCGTGTTCGATTTAGTGTCGAACTCGGCCCAGTCGCCGGTTGCCGTTTGATCATTGCTCGACGTTACTTCGACCTTTTGGTTCGCGCGGATCTTGGTAAGTTGCGCCGATCCCGCCTTCGCATCGCTCGCCGCATTCAGTCCGGCGTCGCCAATGTAGCTCGCAACCAGCTCGGGCGTGCGAATGGTGAACTCGCCTTGGACCGCATGGACCGCGCCTCGAAAGGTCGCGGTTTTTGCCCTATCGGCGATGTCGAGCACGTCGGCATCGATGTCGATCGGCGCATTCGAGTCGGTGCGGAATACGAAGCCGCCGGCTTGGTTCGCAACGGGCTCCACCACCTTCTTTACCGCCGTCTTTGCTTGCGCAGCGGGCGGCGCCGACTGGAAGAAACGCGCGGCGATCCGGCCAGCGGGCTGCGTGCCGTCAGCAGGCGACCAGAGCTTTGTGATCCCACCCCTGCGGTCCAAAAACAAGCGCCCCCCCCGCAGCACGTTCTTGTCCTGGTTGACCACTACGTTGCCGGTCATCAGGGCTGTATCGGCCCTGGAATCCAGATCGACACGATCGCTCGTTGCGCGCCGATCGACGCCGGCATTCATGACCACATGACCGAGCAGCACCGCAGTTTCCCGCTCGGCGTCGAAGTCCGCAGAATCGCTGGTGACCCGATCGGTAGCGGTTGTCATTGTCACGTCGGACTTAGCGACGAGCCGCTTCAGCATACCGGCTGGCTCACTGTTGGCGGCGGCAGCGTCCTGCCCCGGCAGCGCGGCAGGGCCCCCGTCGTAGAACGCTTGTAGCTCGGGAGTACGCAAACTCGCTTCACCTTGTTTTGCGATGACGTCGCCGCTGAACACTGCAATTTTCTTGGCGTCATCTACCAGCAGCGTCTGTGATGAAACATCGATCGGTCCGTCGGTTGCGCCGATCATACGCGACGCAGTTGATCCAGGAGTGCCTTGAGGTTTCGCTGTGGAACTTGCGGGTCTCGCCTCTCGCTTCAGCCGCGTCATCACACCGTCGCTGAAAGTCGCCTGCCGCAACGACTGCAATATTTGCATCTGGTTGGCGCGGATTTGCCCCGCCTTCATTTCGATCGCGACCGGCCGATTGGAGACGATCCGGTTGTCCTTTAGAAAGATCGTCGCCTGGGTCAAATCGGCGCGCATGCCATCATCGCCGCGCACCTTGATGTCGTCGAGCAGCTCGAGCTGGTTCTCCGTGTTGTCGAATAGACCTCGCGGTGCCGTCAATGTAACGACGCTATTGTTAGCTTGTACCATTCGTCCGTCAATTTGGTCGAGGCGTACCGGAGCTCGTGAGCGGATGTCATGAGTAGCGCTCTTGGCGGTTACCGCAAACTTGCTGCCGTCCTTATTGAAACCTTCGTAGCGAGGATTAGACATCGCGAGGTTTTCCGACGATAGCGACACAGGGCCGGTTTGCAGGGTGCCGTTCTCGAATTTCAGTTTGACGCGCACGCCCATCCCGTAGCTTGCGATCGCCGCAAGGGTTGCGAGCGGGAGCGCCAAACGGCAGATGCGCACGAACGCGGTGTGGCGGCGAGCCGTTGCAAAAGCATGCGCACGATCCGCGGTCGCAATCACCAATGAGCGCCCAGGCGATCCCCTTCCCGGCGAAGAGGATCGGCGCACGTCTGCGAGTGTGCCTTGAAACGCCATGTCATGTGCCGCGGGGTGATGAAACGTAAATCGACAGAAGCGCTAAGATTCGGGCCGCAATGTGAGGGACATTATAGTGTTTAGTCGCCCGGCAATCGTTATTTGCCAAGGAGGTAAGATTGGCTATGCGCATGGGCTCGATTTCAATGGGCGAAGATGTCCATCTCTTCGAAGCCTGCAAGGTCCAGTTGTGCTCGCGTTGCCAAGAAGTCGAAGCACTTCTCCGCTAGATGCGTGCGCCCTTCGCGGGCGAGCATCGCGTCCAGCCGAAGCTTGAGCCCGTGCAAGTGGAGTACATCCGAGGCGGCGTAGGCGAGCTGTTGTTGCGAAAGTTCCGACGCTGCCCAATCCGAACTCTGTTGTTGCTTGGAAAGCTCAACGCCGAGAAGTTCCGCTGTCAGATCTTTCAATCCATGCCGATCGGTATAGGTGCGGGTGAGTTTCGAGGCAATTTTGGTGCAGTAGACCGGTGTCGTCATCACACCGAGATTGTGGCTGAGAACGGCCACGTCGAAGCGGGCGAAATGAAAAATCTTAATAATGCTCGGATCTGTCAAAAGTGCAGATAGCCGAGGCGCTAAATGCCGCCCTGTGGGGATCTGAACCAGATGAGCCACACCGTCGCCACCTGACAACTGCACTAAACACAGGCGGTCGCGCTGCGGTCTCAGTCCCAACGTCTCTGTATCGATCGCGACCGAACCCGAGAAGCTGACATTGGGCGGAAGATCTCCCTGATGGAGCTCGATACGTGCGGCAGCCATTTCAATCTCCAAGTGCAGTGATCTCGGGGATAAGCCATACGCGCTATCGACGACGCGCAGCAAGCAGCCAATACACCATGTTTGCGCACGTAAAAGTTGAGGGCAAGACAACTACTGATTGAATATCACGAAATTGACGGCGACAGCCTGGCCCCAGGAGGTTCTTCAATCATAGAACAAGCTCGATACGCTTTCTTCGCGTGCAGTGCGGGCAATGGCTTTGGCGATCAGCGGGGCGATCGAAAGGACGCGAATGTTCTTCGCCGATTTGACGACTTCCGATGGCTGGATCGAATCCGTGATCACGAGTGACTTGAGGCTCGAGTTTTGAATTTTTGCCACCGCACCGCCCGAAAGTACGCCGTGAGTAATGTAGGCCATCACTTCGGTGGCGCCGTTTTTCAAAAGTGCTTCGGCAGCGTTGCACAACGTACCGCCTGAATCGACGATATCGTCGACCAGGATGCAACGTTTGCCGCGTACATCGCCGATCACGTTCATCACTTCGCTTTCGCCAGGGCGTTCGCGGCGCTTGTCGCAAATCGCGATCGGCGCGTCGATCCGTTTGGCAAGCGCACGCGCGCGAACGACGCCGCCGACGTCTGGCGATACGACCATCAGGTTCGACAGCTCAAACCTGGACTTAATGTCCTTCACCATGGTCGGGGCGGCAAACAAATTGTCGGTCGGGATATCGAAGAAACCTTGGATCTGGCCTGCGTGCAAATCGAGCGTCAGAACGCGATCAGCGCCGGCTCTTTCGATCATGTTGGCGACGAGCTTGGCTGATATCGGCGTGCGTGGCCCTGGTTTTCGATCCTGCCGTGCATAGCCGAAATATGGCATGACGGCGTTTATGCGCCGGGCCGATGCGCGCTTGAGCGCATCGATCAGGATAAGTAATTCCATCAGATTGTCGTTCGCCGGAAATGACGTCGACTGCATCACGAAGACGTCCGTTCCGCGGACGTTTTCCTGGATCTCGACAAACACTTCCATGTCGGCGAAACGGCGGCAAACGCCCCGCGTCAATGGTGTATCGAGAATGCTCGCGATATCTTCGGCTAACGCGCGGTTGCTATTGCCAGCGACCAGTTCGATCTTGAGATCCCCCAAGAGATTTTCGAGTTCACCCGGATTTTTTACGCTGTCTTTGGACAGGTCCTTTGCGGTGTCTTTCGACATCAAGTGTCCTTTGCGACAACAATCCAAGCGGCCACTGAGGATGGCTCGTCAATGCGCGGCTTCTAGCAATGAGGCGATGCCCTGTAAACGCCCGTGGTGGCAGGGCTTTCGCGCAACAAACAATGGCCGTGCAGCAAAGGCACAATGAAGGTGGCCCGTGAGCCGTGCATTACCGGTCAAGTTGTTCGCCGACGACGATCTAGTTGACCTTGCGCTCACTGCCGCCAGCCGAAGACTGGATCTGCTTACCGGCACGGTGGTCAGCGATAACCTGCTTGATCTGAACCGAGGCTGCTCTCGCCGCATCTTCGGCGCTGGGGCCCCAGGTTTTGTCGAGGAAACCTGCTGGCACTTCGTTGTTTTGCGTTATCTTGGCGACCTCGGTGCCTTTCGGATCGTTGATCGTCCAATTGATTGCAATCGCCTGCATGCCGTCTTTCGGCGGCTTGATTTTGACATCGGCAGCAACGCGGTACGCGTTCGCACCTGCGTCGGCAACTTGTACGCCTTTGTCGACCAGTTCACGCCGCATGGCCGCCGCTAGAGACGTGTTGCCATCGCCGGGCGCGCCTGAAACTTTTGGTGGCGTCGACAGTAGGGTGCTCGGTAAGCTTCCCGTCGCCACACCGGTAGCCGCAGGTGGCGGCAGCGGTCCCTGCGCGACAGCGGACGTCGGCGTCGAGGCGCTGGCGATTGGCGCCTCGCCCTGATTTTGTGTCGGCAACCAGGCCGCGAGCGAGGCCGCCGTCTTATCAGAAATCGTCTGCATGATTTGCGGTGTGACGGCGCCCCAAGCGTCGCCGCCGCTCGGCGTCAGCACTTCCTCGCCGGTGATGCGATTAACCCGCTTGCCGGTGGCATCGGCCACATCCCAAATGTAGGACAGCTTGTTGCCGGCTTTGTCCTTGGCCGGGGCGACGAAGTATCCGCGCAAGGTGTAGCTGGCAACTTCACCGCCACCTTTCGATAGAACGATCTTCTGGCGCTCGGCAGCATCAGACAGTTGAGCGACCAATGCCTTGGACACCGCATCCGGCGGTCCAATGATGGGCGCAATTGCAATGCGTTTGACGGCCACTGGCGCTGCTTGCGCAATCGCAGGCGGCGTTATCGCCGCAGATGCGGCCGGACTGCTGGGACCGAGCAGATTGCTGCTTGTCTCACATCCAGCGAGGCTCAACGCGGCACCGCACGCCGCCGCGACAAGGATTGCGCGTAATTTCATGTGCTGTGCTTCGACAATGTCGATGGTCGTCACGATGACGTCCCCCTGATATTTTGACCCGCTGGCTCCGGTGACCGACGAACTAACTTAGCGATCTTAGCCTATTATGGCCCGGAAAACCTTGGACTATTCTTCGATCTGTAGCGCTGGTGCTCGGCGCTCGTCCAATAGAATTCGTCTAGAATCAGTGGTCAAAGGTAACGTAAAGAAACGTTCAGGTGCTGAAAACTGTGAATTGTGCAGTTAGGTCACGACAATGGCGGAGATTTGACGCCCATAGTCGGGTTCGCCCCGATGGGTCGTTCGCCGATAGCTGAAAAACGACTGGGGATCGGCGTAGGTGCACAGCGGCGAGTGCGTGACGCTGGCAATTCCTGCGACGGTCAGGCGATCTGTAATAAAGCCTGGAAGATCGAAGTGTGCCTTCGTCTTCGCTGGCGGGATTGAGAAAAATTTCGCATTTCCAGGCGCGGCCAACAAGAATTGGGCTTCGAATTCAGGACCAACTTCGTAGTGCTCTTGTTGAATGCAGGGCCCGATCGCGGCGTGAATATCGGAACGCTTGGCGCCAAGCTCCGCCATTGCCGCAATCGTCGATTCGACAATGCCACCCACCGCTCCGCGCCAGCCGGCGTGAGCGGCGGCGACAACTTTTGCTTTGGGGTCTGCGAACAATACGGGCGCGCAGTCGGCGGCGAGCGCTGCAACCACAATGCCTGGGGTGCGTGTGACGATCGCATCGGCCTTCGGGATCGCTCCATCGGGAAACGGTTGGTCGATTATCAGGGCAAGGGTGCTGTGCGTTTGATAGACGGTGACGAGCTGGCCTGCCGCGGCGTCAAGGTGCCGCGTAACAAGGTCGCGATTGGTCAAAACCCGCGCCGGGTCGTCATTCGAGCCGAGGCCGCAGTTGAGCGAACTGTAAATACCGGTCGAAACCCCGCCCTGGCGCGTGAAGAACCCGTGCCGAATGCCGGGCAAGTAAGAGAGCGTCTTAGCAGCGACCACCTTTCCATCAATTGCCAATGCGCGTCCCCCTATGACCTGAAACCAGGTAGTCGTGGCAGACTGCGGCTCCGCAAACCTAGGACCTTGAATCGACTGCCCATCGCTTCCGGGGCGATCAATCTGGCGACGGCGAACTCGATCGCGCCAGCCAGCGCTGGGTTTGCCGACATCAGATTTGCGGCCCGTTCTACGATGCCCAGTCGCGATAGAAATTCGCTTTGCGTGACTGGCCCATCCACCTCGAGCCCAGCGGAATTTGCAACTGATTGCAATGCCGCAAAATCTACTTGAGCGGAAAGATCGGCTTCGCCCGGAGAAGTGAGAGGATGTTCATGGGTATGCCCGCGAACGGCTTGCAGGGTATCTCCGATACCGGACGTCGCATGACCATAGTCGATGATCAGGGCAGCGAGCGGCCCGCGCTGCGCGATGGACGAGATAGCCTCGATTATTGCGACTGAGTTGACGCGCTCGGCGATCGCGCCGACGGCTGCCGCAGGCAGTTCGGTTGTTATTCCAGCCGCGGGAACCGGTCCAACTGTCAAGCAAAGCATGCCGTTTTCATCTAAGCCGACTGTGCGTTCACGCCAGCCGTCGACTGTCATGATCCATTGATCGATCGGCAATGCATCGAAGAATTCATTGGCGATAATGACCGCTGGGGGTGAGACACCCGAAAGATCGTGCCCCCACGACAGCGCGGCGCCAGATGGCGAAAGCGTCACACGCTGAAGCTCAATGAGGGGCTGAGACGCCTCGACAAGATGACAGCGCCGAGCTTGGCTAAACGCGCTCAATGACTTGGTCGCGCGCAGAGCATCGCTCAGCAGAGTGCCGCGACCTGGCCCCAGCTCTACGAGAGCAACGTCTTCGGGCGCACGGAAAGTGTCACGCCATACCACGGCCGACCACAGCCCGATCAGCTCGCCAAAGACTTGGCTTATCTCCGGCGCTGTGACGAAATCGCCGGACTGTCCAAGCGGATTGCGCATGGTGTAATAGCCAGACTGCTGATCCCACAGACAGCGCTGCATATATTCGGCGACAGTCATTGGACCATTGCGCACGATTTCGTGTGCCAATGTCTTGGCGAGAGGCGTCCGGCGGCGAAGTGCGGGATCGTACGTCAAGCCGTTGCTCGTATCTGATTGCGGGCGCGCGCGATGAACCACAGTCCCAGCAGGATCATCGGAATGGAATAGACGATGCCCGGCGTGAACGGTCCAGTGGTGAAGGCATGTTGCGTATCGGGCTGCCGGAAGAACTCGCAGAAGGATCGTGCTACCCCATAGCCGGCGAGGAATACACCGGTAACCAGGCCCGGTGACTTCAAGGCAAGCCGGCGATGCGAGAGGAAACGCAGTACGAGGAACAAGGCCAAGCCTTCGAGGGCGGCTTCATAGAGTTGGCTCGGGTGACGCGGCGTCGCCCCGGCACCGGGAAATACCATGCCCCAAGCAACATCCGTCGGTCGTCCCCACAGTTCGCCGTTGATGAAGTTCGCCAGACGTCCAAAAAACAATCCGATCGGCACTGCGGCGGCGCATAGATCCATCGTGCTCCACGGCGAGACCTTGTTGAAGTGGGCGAACACCCAGATCGCGACGCCGGTTCCCAGTAGTGCGCCATGGAACGCCATTCCACCCTTCCAGACCTGAGGAATTTCCCAAGGGTTCTGCAGGTAATAACCTGGCTCATAGAATAGCACCGAGCCGAGACGTCCGCCTACGATCACGCCGACCGTCATATAGAGCAGCAGATCGTCGGCGCGGGCACTAGCAAACGGCGCTTTACCAGCCGGCCATAGGTTCGGTTTATCCAGTAGGCGCTTGATATAGAGCCAGCCCAAAAGTAGACCCGCCATGTAAGCAAGACCATACCACTTCACCGCCACTGGCCCGATCTCAAATGCGATCGGATCTAGACCCGGGAATGGAATTGTAAGAGGCGACAGGACGCTAATTAGTAGCAAGCTCACGGGTGGCCTCGTCTTTTCTCAGTTTGAGCGGTCGGGCCCGCTTGAACGGCAAGCCCTGTCGGCGCATATCAAGCATGGAAGGCTTCGGAGAACTACCCATGACACAAACCAACAACCGCTTTCTCGACGATATCGCCCGCCTCATGACCGACGCTGCGGGCGCAGCCCAAGGTGTGAAGCGCGAGGTCGAGACGATTGTGAAATCGCAAGGCGAGCGGATGCTCAACGGCTTGGACGTCGTCCGCCGGGAGGATTTCGACGTCGTCAAAGCGATGGCTGAAAAAGCGCGCATGGAAAACGAACGTCTCGAAGCGCGTATTGCAGCGCTCGAAGCGAAGCTGGGCCAAACCTAGCGTTCGCGCAGTGAATCGGTGGTGCCGATTTGAGCAACGGTCCAGTATTTCCACAAACTGTCCACAGACTAATACCTCGTTTGTACGCGGCTTTTCCCCAACCCTTGCATTTATTGCCGTAGTGCCCGATCACCGTCACTTTGGCGGTGGACAATGTTGCTGTGAGCTTGCACTCGCATGGCTGGTGCTGCTTTCGTCGCGTAAATGATTTGCAGCGGTTTCGGATTTGCCCGCCACTGTTTGCAAGGCGCACGCACGGCAAAAGGAATTGAAGATGGCATCCGCTGAGATGAGATTTGCGCGCGTCGGCAATCCGATCGATCTAGTGGAAGATGTGGCAGCAACTCACGACTGGCCGTGCGAACGGTCGAGCGAAGACGAGCTGACTTTGGTGGTGGCTGGCAGCTGGACCGACTATCACGTGTCGATCAATTGGCGCGATGATTTGGAATCACTGCATCTCGCCTGCGCATTCGACTTCAAGGTCCCCGACAACCGTCTGCCCGAGATCTATCGTCTCGTAGGCCAAATCAACGAGCAGCTTTGGCTCGGGCACTTCGACGTGTGGACCCAGGACGGCCTGATCATGTTCCGGCAGGGATTGATGCTTAACGACTCGGCGGCAAATGCCCGGCAGTGCGAGGCACTCTTGAAGGCGGCACTGGAAGCGTGCGAGCGCTACTATCAAGCTTTCCAATTCGTGGTATGGGCTGGCAAGGAAAGTCGCGAAGCGCTGGTCTCGACGATGTTCCAGACCGAGGGCCGAGCCTGAACATTCAAGTCGTGTTGGAGTAGCGCGTATGAGCATGGCACTGAACGGTCCACTGGTGCTTGTCGGCGCCGGGAAAATGGGTGGGGCGATGTTGGCGGGTTGGCTTGCCCGTGGTCTCGATCCGAAGTTGGTATTCGTCCAGGACCCAGGACCGCCGCCCGAAGTCGCAGCGCTCCTTGCGCGCCATGAAATCCCGGTACACGCGACCTTACCGGCAGCGATGCCGGAACCTGCGGTTTTGCTGATTGCCGTGAAACCTCAGGTCATGGAAGAAGTGTTTCCCGCCGTTGCAAAGTTCGTCGGCGCGTCGACAGTAGTACTGTCGATCGCAGCCGGACGCACGATTGCGGGCTTTGCCAAACACCTGGATAGCAATGCTGCGATCATCCGATCGATCCCGAATACGCCGGCGGCTGTCGGCCGCGGCATCACGGTTTGCTGTGCCAATTCTAACGTCAAGCCAGCGCAACGCGTGCTCGCAACCGAATTGCTGTCGGCGATCGGCGAGGTCGGTTGGGTCGAGGACGAAGCACTGATCGATACCGCAACGGCGGTATCCGGTTCGGGACCAGCGTACGTATTCCTGCTGGCCGAGTGCCTGGCCCATGCCGGCGTCGCAGCCGGGCTCGACGTAAAACTCGCGCGCCAACTCGCTGATGCAACCGTTGCAGGATCGGGCGAGCTGCTACGTCAAAGCGGCGAAGATCCAGCCGTCCTGCGCCGTAACGTGACCTCGCCCAACGGCACCACGGCGGCGGCCCTCGAAGTGCTGATGGCGCCGGGTGGACTTGGAGCTCTGATGGATCGCGCGGTTGCGGCTGCGACCAAACGAAGCCGCGAGCTCAGCGCCTGACCCGGATCGATGCGTCTGATCTATAGTGTTGCCATCCATCGATATCGGAGGCGTTTATGATCGACCCGACCACAACGAAAGGCCGCATTGTTACTGCTGCTCTTCGCCTCGCCGCCGAACGGCCATGGGCGGACGTGACGCTGCTGGATATCGCCGAAGCGAGCGGTTCGGGGCTCGTTGATCTGAGGAAAGAGTTCGGTTCGAAGTCGAAGATCGTTCAAGCCTTCATGCGCGAGATCGACGATGTGGTTTTGGCGAAGGCCAAGCGGCCACAGCCCGGCACGCTGCCGCGCGATGCGATCTTCGAAATCGTGATGAGCCGCTTCGACGCCATGCAACCTTATAAAGCCGGGCTGAAGTCGATCATGGCATCGATGGGCTTTGACACCGACGTCGCCAAGCGGCTGTTCGCGTCGCAGGCCTGGATGTTGAATGCAGCTGGCATTCCGCTGGACGGGATGAGTGGGACCGTGCGCGTCTTCGGCTTGGCGTCCGTCTACACGTCGGTCCTGCAAACCTGGCTGAACGACGACGATGCTGGGCTCGCGCGCACGATGGCGGCACTTGATCGGCGGCTGCGTCGCGGCGAGCAGAGTTTGCAGACGTTCGATGGCATCTGCAAATCGATTAACGGTATATTTGCGGCAGCAACGCAGCGCGCCTCGCGGTCATCGCCAACGCCAAGTGATCCGGGCGCCGAGACCAAGCCTCTGTAAACGGAGAGTTCCGACGTGAGCACGACGAATTCTTCCTCGTCCACCATCTCATTCGATGACTTTACGAAGGTCGATATTCGGGTCGGCACCATTGTCGAAGCCGAGCCGTATCCGGAAGCGCGTAAGCCAGCAATCAAGCTGCGCATCGATTTCGGACCAGACATCGGCATCAAGCGCTCGTCGGCGCAAATCACGGTGCACTACAAGCTCGATGAGCTGGTGGGCCGGCAGGTGGCGGCGGTTGTGAATTTTCCCCCGCGGCAGATCGGCAAATTCATGTCGGAAGTACTGACCCTCGGTTTCCCCGACGAAGCCGGCGCCGTCGTGATGTTCAAGCCTGATTTAAAGATTCCGAATGGTGGTCGCCTGTTTTGAGAAAAATCGCTAAAAGGGGCCGTGCAATTAAAAAGCGGAGACCCGGCCCATGACCCACGAAAACATCATCGTCGAGACGCGGGGCCGGGTCGGGCTTGTAACGCTTAATCGGCCGAAGGCGCTCAACGCCTTGAATGCGGCGTTGATCGTCGAGCTCAGCGCCGCACTCGATGCCTTCGAGGCAGACGAGGCGATCGGGTGCATCGTGATTACTGGTTCCGAGAAGGCATTCGCTGCTGGTGCCGACATCAAGGAGATGCAGTCGAAGTCGTACATGGATGTCTACAGAACCGATTTCATCGAATCCTGGCAGCGCGTCACTTTGTGCCGCAAGCCGGTGATCGCGGCGGTTGCGGGCTTTGCACTGGGTGGCGGCTGCGAACTCGCCATGATGTGCGATTTCATCATCGCAGCCGACACTGCGAAGTTTGGGCAACCGGAAATCCGTCTCGGAGTGATGCCTGGCTCAGGAGGCACGCAACGGCTCACCCGCTTCGTCGGCAAGTCGAAGGCGATGGAAATGTGCCTCACGGGTCGCATGATGGACGCAGACGAGGCCGAACGCTCGGGCCTTGTCAGCCGCATCGTCCCCGCTGCCGACTTGATGACAGAGGCAATGAAGGCTGCCGACACGATCGCCGCGATGTCGTTGCCGGCGGCCATGATGACCAAGGAAGCGGTCAATCGTTCATACGAAACAACGCTTGCCGAGGGCGTGAAATTCGAGCGTCGCGTTTTTCACTCGATGTTCGCAACGGAAGATCAGAAGGAAGGGATGGCCGCCTTCGCCGAGAAGCGTAAAGCGATTTTCAAGCATCGCTGATTATCCCAGCGTCGGCCGGTCGGCGAAAGGATCGGTCGCGTCCTCGGGGAGGGCTACATCAAAGGCGACGATGGTCATCGCGATCAGCGTATAGTAGCCCAGGATGCCGACCAGCTCGACAACTGCTTTCTGGCCGAGCACAGCAATTGCTGCCGCATAAGTCGCATCGGAAACGTGTCGTTTAGTGACGAGTTCATGTGCGAATTCATAGACGGTCTTCTCATCGGCCAATGCCATTGCCGGCGTATCGCCGCGCCTTATCGCCTCAATCGCTGCCTCATCGATCCCGGCTTTCGCAGCGACTGGCGCATGCGCCCACCACTCGAATCCCGCTTGCCAGTGAGCGCCCGTCACCAGGATAGCCAGCTCCGACAAGCGTGCAGGCAGCGACGTGCCGTAACGGCAGAAAGCGCCGAGCGCCTGCGCTTTGTCTGCGAGCTCGGCGCTTTGCAGCCAAATCTTCAGTGGCCCTTGCACACGGCCGCGTGGCCCGGAACTGATCGCGTCGAAGACGCGCTGCTGCTCTGGGTTCAAGGCGGATGTATCGAGTTCGGGGGTGCGGGACATGGTCGCTCTGTTTTCTCACCGGACACGCAGATGTGCGATGCGTCTAGCCTGCTTTGCATGGCGGTGCGAGCTTGTTAGGCATCGGAACGCCATGACAGCTAACAAAATAAAGCAACCCGCCACGATGACGAACCTCGACACCACGACTGCGCACTATCGCTCACCGGGTCGCACCGCGATTATCTTGCTGCCATTCGCGGTCGGCTATTTTCTGTCCTACCTGTTTCGCGCCGTCAACGCAGTCGTTGCTCCGAACCTGGTAACCGAGCTCGGATTGTCGGCCAGTGAGCTTGGTTTGCTGACCGCGGCCTACCTGCTGGCGTTTGCGATCTTCCAGCTGCCACTCGGCGTGGCACTTGATCGTTATGGCCCGCGCCGGGTTCAGATCGTGCTGTTGTCTTGCGCGGCGCTGGGTGCACTGGGTTTCGCGCTCGGCCGCGATGTGGTGACCTTGACGATTGCGCGAGCGCTGATCGGCTTAGGCTTTGCCGGCGGACTGATGAGCGGTTTCAAAGCCGTTGTGTTGTGGGTGCCGGAGCCGCGCCGGCCCCTCGCCAATTCGCTCGTCATGTCGCTTGGCGCCCTTGGTTTGATGGTTGCGACCGCACCCATGGAATACGCGGTACAAGCGTTCGGCTGGCGGCAAGCCTTTGGCGGACTGCTGGCAGTGACCGCCGCAGCGGCGCTGCTGATCTATCTGGCCGTGCCGGAGCGCGGCAACATCGCAGCCGCAACGCCGCTTACCGAACAATTTCGACAGATCGGCGGCATCTATAGCGACCGGGGTTTCCTCGCGCTCGCGCCATTGCTCGGTGCGACAGCTGGCACGCACATTGCCATTCAGACGCTGTGGGCGGGGCCCTGGATGCGCGATGTCGCGGGTCTTGATCGTACGGGTACTGCGAACGCGCTATTGATGATGGCCGCGGCGTTCTTTGTCGGTATCCTCGGCACCGGCGCGATCGCCGATTGGTTCGTTCGCCGCCAGGTTGATGTCTTGAAAGTGATGGTTGCCTTCATCGCGTTTTTCATCATAGCGCAGACGATAATTATGGTTGCGCCGGTCTGGTTGGCAATGTGGGCGTGGCTGCTGTTCGGCTGCGTCGGGCAGGTTGCGATCCTGGCGTACCCCTGGCTGTCGAGCCATTTCGGTGGTGCACTCTCGGGTCGAGCGAACACTGCGATGAACCTCGTCATTTTCGCTTCGGCATTCGCGGCACAATTTGCGATGGGCGCACTGATCGATCTTTATCCGCGCAACGTTCCGGGGGGCTATCCGCCAGAAGCATACCAATTCGCGTTTGGCACGTTCCTCGCCCTACAGGTGATCGCGCTGGGCTGGTTCTTTGCCCGCAGTCCGGTGTTCCGAACCCCAGCTTAATGCCCTGTGTACGAGATGCTCAGGGGGCATTCATTACTTGATAAATTTACAAATCTTTTTTCGCCGCGAGGAACCTTCACTTCAGCGAATTTAGTCGGTAAATAATAGCATCTTCAATATATATGCCGTTTATGACATTTTTAGAAAAGCGAACTTGCGAGGTACCTTCTACACGAATTGCCGCATTTAGCGCTCGTACCATAGGATCGCCCGGAGTGACGAGCTTGATTCTGCTTAGATCAAAATCCTCAGCAGGCGGCCCAAAAGCTACCAAGGCTTGCGCCACCTCGACATATGCATCTTGAAGGTTTATGCCCGCTTCCGGCGTGGCGATCCAAAGTTTCCAAGCTCCAGTGTCTCCATAGTACAGCCAAAACGCCGCTAAGACTCTAATTTCGCTCTTGTCCAATGCGTCGAGAACAGTTCGACCTAGATTGGCGTCATCGCTCACCAGTGTTTTTGTATCCACACAAATACTCCTGAAGGCTCCTCAGACACTGCTCCGACCATTGCAACCGCTTTGACGGGGTCAATCTGATCGTATCTGCTTTCGACATTCCAATCAGTAATGATTGCCCAATTGGCCGCGAGTCTTGGGTCATTTTTCCTGTTTTCTTCAAAGCGACGCCGCAAAAGAGAAATTGTCAGCAGCTGCTCTAGGTCGTGTGAGAACGCATGTTGAATAAGCTTAAGATCAGGGAGTGTATGCTGCGCAATTCGCTTCGTGATGACGGCTTTCAGGGCCAATTCAATTACATATCCACTGATGTAGTAGGCTGAACTGTGGCGTCCATTTTTTAGAAGTAACGTAGCATCGGTCAATTTGCCAGCGGCGAGCGATTGCAGATCTGCCCGTGAGGTTCCAAATTTGAAAGATACGTCTTTTTTCGGTTTGTTGGGCATCTGAGCTCGATTTTACTTAGTAAACCACCACGCCGCGAATGCTTTTACCTTCGTGCATGAGATCGAATCCCTTGTTGATGTCTTCCAACGGCATCGTGTGCGTGATCATCGCGTCGATTTCGATTTTTCCGTTCATGTACCAGTCGACGATCTTGGGCACATCGGTGCGGCCGCGCGCGCCACCGAAGGCAGTGCCGCGCCATGATCGGCCGGTGACCAACTGGAAGGGGCGCGTCTTAATCTCTTGTCCGGCACCCGCGACGCCGATGATAATGCTCTCGCCCCAACCCTTGTGGCACGCTTCGAGCGCGGTGCGCATGACATCGACATTGCCGATGCACTCGAACGTGTAGTCGGCGCCGCCGTTGGTAAGCGCGACAAGATGAGCGACAAGATCGCCCTTCACGTCCTTCGGGTTGACGAAGTGCGTCATGCCAAACTTGCGGCCCCAGTCTTCACGGGCCGGGTTCAGATCGACACCGATGATCATGTTGGCGCCGGCCAGGCGTAGACCCTGAATGACGTTGAGACCGATACCGCCGAGACCGAAGACAATGGCGTTGGAACCAGGCTCGACCTTTCCCGTGTTGATGACTGCGCCGATGCCGGTCGTAACCCCGCAACCGATGTAGCAGACCTTGTCGAATGGTGCGTCGGAGCGGATCTTGGCAAGCGCGATCTCGGGCATTACCGTGTGATTGGCAAACGTCGAGCAGCCCATGTAGTGATGGATCTTCTGGCCCTTGTACGAGAAGCGGCTGGTGCCGTCTGGCATCAAGCCTTGACCCTGCGTAACGCGGATCGATTGGCATAAATTGGTCTTGGGGTTCAGACAGTACTCGCACTCGCGGCATTCCGGCGTATACAGTGGAATGACGTGATCGCCCTTTTTGAGCGACTTCACGCCGGGTCCGATGTCGATGACGATACCTGCGCCTTCGTGCCCAAGGATGGTGGGAAACAAACCCTCCGGGTCCGCCCCCGAGCGCGTGAACTCGTCAGTGTGACAGATCCCCGTCGCCTTGATCTCGACCAAGACTTCGCCTTGCCGTGGCCCTTCAAGATCGACTTCTACGATTTCGAGTGGCTTGGCCTTTTCGAATGCGACTGCGGCGCGGGTTTTCATCTGGTCAAAGCTCCTCGATACGAATTGCGGCGTTCAAGTACGCTGCTTCGCCGGTCGCGTGTAGGGCACAGCATAAGATCGCTTGTGCTCCGCCAATGCAGGTTGATCGGCCGCCGGATCGTCCGGGCCGGGATCGTCAGGCGCGTGTGGTGCTACATACATGTTCGCCGCAGACTTTCGATGAGCAATTGGTGCAGATGAGTTCGCCGCGCGCACAGTGCGCAACACCCCGTCAGCCATCGTCGCAGACGGCGTTTGGGGTTGGGTTGCTTCAGCAGCTGCGGCTGGGCGCACCTTGATCGGGATGGGCGTGGCGCCGGGTATCGTCGTCTTTACTGGTTCTGAAACGGGTGCTGTGCGTGCGGCTTCATCCGCGATTTCGGGAGACTTGGCCGCTGCCGGCGAGGCGGGTGCTGCCACCTCGACGATGTCGGCATCTTCGGCAGTGCGGGCAGCGGCCGAAGTTTGCTGAGATACGCGCGGCGGCAAAGAGATTGCCGGTTGCGCTGGCGCCTTTTCAGTGCGCGCGCCAAGCGCGACCAGTTCCTCGAGTTTGTCCAGGATGGCCTCTTGATTGCGCGGTTCGGCGTTCTCGACCGGTATCCGCCACTGGAACGCGTCCAACTGGCCGGTGACCGGGGATACCGGCGACCAGGTTTCCGAGACAATGCCATCAGCTGTCCAAGCCGGATCACGCGGTGCATTGACTGCGCGGGCGAGCCACTCTCGCACGCGGCCGGCATCGCCATGCTCGCCACCTTCGATCTTGGCCATCAAAGTGCAAACCCGTTGCGTCAGTCGCGACTCGAGCAATGGGCCAAGAGCCTTGCGCGCCACTTCCCAGTCTTTCGCTTCGATGGCGGCAACGGCGACCGCGATCGGGCTCTCAATTGAATGCTGATTGAGTTCGCTCAGATGGCGAATGCGGGTCAGACGGTCACGTGGGCTGTCGCCGATGCGCGCATAGGCATAGGCGGTTGCAAGATCTGGATGCGGCGCTTTGCGCCATGTCTTCTGGATGATCTTGGCGGCCTTCGCTGTATTGCCACGCGCAACCAGCAGACGGCCAGCGATGGCGGCTGCCGGAATGAGGTCGGGCGCCAAGCCTTGCGCTTCGATAGCGAGCGCCATTGCTTTATCTGGATCGTTGTCTTCGGCGGCTTGCGACTGGGCAGCGAGCAGTACCGCGCGACGGCGGTCTGCCACTGGTTTCTCGAGGTGTCCGTGGCGCTTTGCGATGCTGAGCGTGTCGAGCGCTGCGGACCAGTCAGCCTGTCTGCACTGGATCTCGAACAATGCGTCGGCCGACCAGTCGAGCTTTGGATTGAGCGAGAGTGCACGTTCCGCATATTGCAGAGCAGCCTCTGTCTCACCTTCCCGCTCAGCCTCGAGAAAGAGGCCGCGCAAACCTAACTGCTCCGTATCTGGGCTAGCCAGCATCGCGTCGAATATACGCCGTGCCGTAGTGCGATCGCCCGACAGTTGGGCGGCTTGGGCACGCAGCAGATGGGTCAACGGTTCATTTGGAAGCGCCTTGCGGGCCTGGATCGCGTAGCGCGTAGCAAGCGATCGGTCACCTGCGCCAATCGCAATCATGCCGCTCGACAAAGATTCCAGACCGCGCTTGTTGCGCCGTTTCAAGAAGAACGTCCCGATGTTCGATGGGCTTTGCCAGATCTGCCGGATGATCGACCAGGCAACTAGCGTCAGCACCAACAGCAACGCGATGCCGATCACCGCGTGAAAGACGCTCGGGTTTGCCGTGTAGCCCTGCCATTCGATGTTGATCGATCCAGGACGGTCTGCAAGCCAGGCAAGCGCCGCAGCAAGGCTGGCCACACCGACGAGATACAAGACGAGACGCACCATGACGCTACTGCTCTTTCGTTCTCAATGTTGTCTCAGGGTGCTGGTTTGTTCGCCAGCGCCGATTTCAGTTGCGTCTCTACGTCGGCCACCGCCTTATCCACGGCGGCGCGGCTTTCGACCTTGTTGAGCCATGCGGCACCCGCGGTGCGCGCTTTCGGCGATAGCTTCTTCGATTCCTCGATAACGTCGCTCAGGCGGTTCGCCTTTAATGCAGCGTCCATCCGTGCAGCGATCGCCTCAGCCGATGTCTCGGCGGCATCCGCGTTCGACTTGCGCACGCGCACGATCGATTTTGCGCCTGATATCAATTTGTCGACGACACTCGCATCAGCAGGTTCGGCATCGGCCGAAATAAGGGCGTAGGCCACCGATCGGAAGTCCGAGCTCAGCGCGGTGGTCGAGGCGATGCCCTGGTTCTTGAACGGTTCAAGTGTCTTGAGGTCGAGCTTGCCGCCGCCGATTTTTTGCACCGCTGCAAGTTCGGTTGCAAACGATCCGCCGCGGTCGAGTGCCCGTTTAAGGTTTGCTAGTTCCAGCGACAGCACGATGCGCTCGGCCGTGGCGCGCCGGTCGTCCTCGCTCTTCACGACGCCGGCGATGTTTTGCTCGATGGCCGCCAGCTTCGCCGTCAGAGGCGTGAGTGCACTGGACACGTCTTGCGCACGTGCAACCGTTTTGAGTTGACCTGCCACGTCGCCTTTGAGCCCGGCGATCTCGTCCTTGACGGAACGCATTGTTTGGTCAACGGCGTCGAGGCGCTGGGTCGCGCGTGCGGCTTCGGTTTTCACCGCCGACAGATCGCGGTCGATGCGCTGCACACCTGAGCGAGCCTGCTCCGCGGCCTCAGTCGCTTGACCGAGGCGAGCGTCAACATCCTGGGTTACGTTCTTACGGACGGTCGCCATCTGGCCATTGAGCGTGGCTTCGAGATCGGCGAGCTTACCCGTAATGACCGCAAGTTGCGGAATGCGCCCCCTCTGCGGATCGGTGCCGGCCGCTGCGGAAAGGGCGGCGAGCGATTCCTCGAGTTTGGTCAGCTTTTCCGCATCGGCGCCAGGTGCTGGGTTGCTTAGCCGTTCGGCGAGCGCCTTGGTGTCGACCGCGAGCTTGCTTTGTGCCTCGGTAACGGCTGGCAGTGTGCGGCTTAGCTCTTCCAGCCTTGCGACACGGCCTTCGGCGGCCGCTAGCTTTCGTGCAACTTCGTTAGACGTAGTTGCATCGTTGGCCTTTGCGGTTTCTTCGATCGCTGTGAGACGCTTCTGCAATTCGCTCATGCTCGTCGCCGGGCCGGTGAGACCGAGCTGTGGTGCAATGGTGTCGGCACCCAGAAGGGCGAGAAACCCACCGGCCACACCGGCAAACAGGTGTGTAGCTAGTGCCGCCAGCCCACCGCGCGCCTGGCTTTCAGGGATGGGGCTGGAACCCGCCGTTTTGGACGAGGACGACGCGGCGGCAGGTTTTGCAACCGGCGGCACACTTGATGCGCCAGTTGGTGCCGGCTTGGTATCGCCTGTGGGCGAACCAGCAGTCTTGGCCGCTCCCGCCGGTGCGTTCGAAACAGGTTTGTCGCCGCCACTGACCGGGCCGCTCTTTTCAGTCGACCTGGCATCTTGCTTGAAATCGGTTTTTGGCTCGGCGCCCTTGACCTCGGTGGCCTTCAAATCGATGAGTGCCGACGGTTTCTTAGGGGCGCCCGCGTCGGACATCGGCTTTGCCGGGCCCTTGCCCGAACCTTCGTTGCTACCTGACATGATCGATTAGACCTCCACAACGCAACGGGCTGCTCTCGATGGATGCCAGCGGCCATCACGGACTACATCACAGCGGCTTAAACCCAGGCACTCCGCCGCTACAATCAAAATCTGAGAGCAAGGCTCAAATTTTGCGGAGTGCGGTAGACGGTGCCTACGATTTTGCAGCGGCAGGCCCGATAAGCGCAAGCATTTCTTGAAGATTCGGCTTTTCAGGAACTTTGATTGGTATACCGCCCAATGCTCCAAGGCGGGAAGCCGCGGCCTGTGAGATGCAGAAGTGCACAATCCCCCTGCAGGCCTTAGTCAAATTGTGCTGCTCAACAAGACTGGTGTAGACCTCTGCGGTTCGCGGCGATAGCAGGATGACGCCGTCGATGCGCTTGTTTCGCATACTCGCGACCGTCGGACTGGCGAACCGCTCTGCCACTCGCGTCGTGTACACGATTGGTTGCGTTACAAAGAAACCTAGCCGATGCAACTCGTCGACAAAGTTCGGGGATACGGTATCGCCTTGCAGGTGAACAACAGGCCCACCGTTGACATCTGCGTTCTCGGAAATAATTGGAACCAGTTCGCGTGCATTTGATGGGCCTTCGACAATCGACGCGAAACCCAGCTGCCGCGCGGTGGCGGCCGTGCCCGGACCAACGGCGAACAGCAGCAGCTTCTTGGCCGCGTCGATATGTGGCCCTTCCGCGAGCGCGCGCAGACCATTGCGGCTGGTGGCGATCAGCGCCTGGGCGCCGTCCAGATCGACATCTTCGGTGTTGGCCGTCGAAATGGTGAGCAGCGGCTCGACCGTAACCTCGTGACCAAGGGCCACCAGCTGCGATTTGAACACCACCGAGTCGTGCTCGGGGCGCGTCACCAGCAATCGCATCAGATCGTTCCATCGAATAGTTTGGCAGCACCTCGCGCAAGCAGATCGCCACCCGCCCGCTCCCCGATTATGAGTGCGGAGGATGCCGGGCCCTCGTGCATGCATTCGAGGCTGTGACGGCCATCCGGCGAGAGTACCTGGCCGCGTAGCGTGATAACACCACCTTTGAGGGTCGCCATTGCCGCAATCGGGGTGCGGCAGGAACCATCCAGAACTTTCAGAAAGGCGCGTTCCGTTGCGACGCACAGCCGTGAAGCCTCATGATCGAGGTGTGCAAGAAGCCGCATGATCGGCTCATCGTTGGCGTTAGCAACGATGCCGATTGCCCCCTGGGCAACCGCCGGCAACATCTCGGCCGGCTCGATGCGGGAGGCGATACGGTCGCTCATGCTCAACCTGTCGAGGCCTGCGCAGGCAAGCAAAGTCGCGTCCGCCAAACCGTCGCTAAGCTTCTGCAGCCGCGTTTGCACGTTGCCGCGAAAACCGATGATCTTCAGATCAGGCCGCAGCGCCCCGACCTGGGCCTGCCGCCGCAACGAGGACGTGCCGACAGTTGCGCCGATCGGCAGCGCTGCAAGTGTTGGATATCGTAGACTGACGAAAGCATCGCGGACGTCATGCCGCGGTAGCACGGCGCCAATGGCAAATCCAGCGGGCAAGACAGTAGGCAGGTCCTTCATCGAATGCACTGCGACATCGATCTGGTGGGCGATCAACGCCTCGTCGATCTCTTTGGTAAACAGCCCCTTGCCGCCGACTTCCGAAAGCGGGCGATCCTGGATCCGGTCGCCGGAAGTCTTGATTACTGCGATTTCGAACTGGTCTTCGGTCAAACCATGAGCGGCCATCAGACCGCGTTTGGTCTCATGTGCTTGCCAAAGAGCAAGCGGCGAGCCGCGCGTGCCGATGCGGATCGTTGTCACCGGTCCCGACTGGTTTGCTTGCACGTCGTGTTCCTTGGGTGGTAGCGCTCGGCCAGCTAAAGAGATCAAGTCATTTAATGCCCTAACCATTGGGCAAAAGGCAAACAGCAAGGAAAGGCTAATCGGTGACGTCAGCGGCCAGCCCCTTCGGTGCCAAGAAAATCGGCGAGCGCCTGGTGCTCGGGATCGAGACTAGCTGCGATGAAACGGCGGCGTCGATTGTCGCGCGCGATGGCGACGGCAAGGGGCGAATTTTGTCCAATATCGTGCGTTCCCAGTGGGAGCAGCATCGGCCGTTCGGTGGCGTTGTACCGGAAATCGCTGCCCGTGCACACGTCGAGTGTCTCGACGTCATCATCGCCGAGGCACTCGGCGACGCCAACGCTTCTCTGAGCGATCTCGATGCTGTTGCCGCAACCGCGGGGCCAGGCCTGATCGGCGGCCTGATCGTCGGGTTGACTACGGCGAAGGCACTGGCATTAGCGACGGGTAAGCCGCTCATTGCGGTCAACCATCTGGAAGCGCATGCGCTAACCGTCGGTCTAACGGAAGGATTGGCACCACCTTACCTGCTCTTGCTGGTTTCGGGAGGGCACACGCAAATCCTGCACGTGCGAGGCGTCGGCGCTTATGAACGCGTCGCGACAACGATCGACGATGCGCTTGGTGAAGCGTTCGACAAGACCGCCAAACTATTGGGGCTAGGCCAACCGGGCGGACCCCATGTCGAATATGCAGCACTAAGTGGCGATGCGGGGCGGTTTGCGTTGCCCCGTCCGATGGCTGGCCGCGTCGAGCCACACTTTTCGTTCGCTGGATTGAAGACGGCCGTCAGGCGTCAGGCACAGCAGTTGTCGCCGCTGACCGGAGCAGACGTCGCCGACCTGTGCGCAAGCTTTGAGGCGGCCGTCACCGAAAGCGTCGCAGATCGTTGCCGGCATGCGTTCCGCTGGGCCGAGGCGCAGTGCGGCACAATGGCGCCGCGACGCTTGGTGATCGCCGGTGGCGTTGCCGCCAACCTGCGGTTGCGTGCAGGGCTCGAGGCCGTTGCCAATGACCACGGCTGGAGCATTCATGTGCCGCCGTTTTCCTTGTGCGGAGACAATGGTGCGATGATCGCCTGGGCCGGGGCTGAGCGGCTTGCGTTGGGCCTTACCGACCCACTCGATTTTGCGCCACGAGCACGCTGGCCACTCGATGCTGAAGCGATACCCGCCCTCGGCTACGGACGCCAAGGAGCCAAAGCTTAGAGGATTGCTGCAATGCTTTCATCATCTGTTGGCGTCATCGGAGCCGGTGCTTGGGGCACGGCGCTTGCGCAGGTCGCGGCCAAGTCCCAGGTACCCGCTGGATCGAGCGTCTGGCTGTGGTGCCGTGATCCAATGGCGGCGGCTGAGATCAATCGGTCACGCATGAACGACGCCCGGCTTCCGGATGTGAGGCTGGTGCCAAATGTGGTGGCGACATCGGAACGATCGGCGCTTGCAGCCTGCGACATCGTCTTGATCGCGACTCCAGCCCAGACTGTACGTCAGGTATTGAAACAGTTCAGCGCGGTGCTCAGACCTGGCGCGCGCGTCGTGATTACCGCGAAAGGCCTCGAGCGCGGCACCGCGGCCTTCATGACCGATATTCTGGCTGACGAGTGCCCCAGCTGCGAGCCACTTGTGCTATCGGGCCCGAGCTTTGCCGGCGATGTCGTTCGCGGTTTACCGACGGCCGTCACTCTTGCCGCCCAATCGATGGAAATTGCGCATCCGGTGGCAGCGGCACTCAGCATCCCGACGTTCCGGCTGTACGTGTCGGATGATCTGGCAGGCGTCCAGGTCGGCGGCGCGGTCAAAAACGTTTTGGCGATTGCATGCGGAATAGTGGCTGGCCGCAAGCTTGGAGAAAGCGCTCGCGCGGCCTTGATCGCCCGTTCGTTTGCCGAGCTGAACCGAATCGGCCGCGTTCTAGGGGCGCGTGGCGAAACGCTCGGCGGACTTTCAGGCCTGGGCGATCTGGTGCTCAGCTGTTCGAGCGCGCAATCACGTAATTTCCGGCTTGGCCAGGCCATGGGCGAGGGGCGCTCGCCCGGCGAAATCCTCGGCAGTCAACGTGGCACCAGTGAAGGTGCATATACCGCGAGCGTCGTGGATACTATTGCCACCAAGCATGCAATCGAAGTGCCGATCATCTCGGCAGTTCGTGCCATACTTGACGGCGATTGCGCCATCGACGAGGCAATCGAGCAATTGCTGCAGCGGCCGCTGAAGTCGGAAGTTTAATCGGCTTCAGTTACCAAACAAACCGGAGAAAATTGACGCCAATCCGCCGTCGTTCGCCGGTCGATAGGCTTTGGCCGGACTGCGCCGCACTTCACGGGCCGATGAATCGGATTGCGCGATCAACTTGATGGGGCGTCCTTCGAGGGCAGCAAAAACGCGGCTGTCGTGGCCGTAAAGATCGGCAAAGGTTTTGAGCTGTCCATCGTCGTCGACCACAGCTGTGAAGTAGGTCACGTGGACCGGGACCTGCTTGGTGAGCGTGACTTCCTGCGTACTGCCGCCAGCGATTGCGTTGCCGACCTGGGCCGACGACCAACCCTTGTCCTCGGCCAACAACACTTCGGCAAGGCGGCGCGGGTTCTTCACGCGCATGCAACCGTGGCTGAAGGCCTTTTCGGTGCGCGAGAACAGTTCCTTTTCGGGGGTGTCGTGCATGTAAACATCGTGCTTGTTGGGGAAGCGGAACTTGACCACGCCGAGTACATTCGAGCTGCTCGGCGGCTGGGTGAACTGGAAGCTGCGAATGTCCACGCTTTCCCAATTGACGCTGCTCGGATCGACGGGCCGGCCGTTATAGCTCACGCGCAAATCATGACGGCGCAGGATGGCCGGGTCCGAACCGCCCCAAATGCTAGAGCTACGGCGCAGGGACGGCGCGATCTCGTTGAGCTTGATGCTGTCGGGCACGCCCCACGTCGGGTGGAAAATCACGTACTTCATCTCCGCCGAGAAGATCGGTGTCGGCGTGCTCGGCTTACCGACGATGATCGTCTCGGTATGCGCAACTTTGCCTTCTTTCATTACCCGCATGCGGTACTCTGGGATGTTGTCCCACACGTGGAAATTACCGAGCTCCTCGGGCAGCCAACGCCAACGCTCCATGTTCACGAGAATGCGCTGCGTGGCGTCGCCCGGTGGTTTGGCTCGCGCACTGCCACGGGCGGATTTGCCGGTAGGCTCTGGAACCGGTTGCGCGGACAGGGATGCGGCCGGAGTGCTTCGCGCGGACAACAGCGCTTGTTTGAGTTTTTCGAACTGCGGATGTTTCGGATGCAACCCTCGAAGATACACAGCCGCATCGCTCGTCGTGGCAATACCGAGCAGAACCGTCTTCGGATCGATAACCGGCGGCTTTTGGTCGACGTTGCGACCGAGCAGCCCCAGATCGATGCGGCCGCCGCGCGCATGGCGTGCATACTTCAATACGGCGAGTGACGTCCACAGTTCGGCAGCTGCCTGTGCTTCAAGCGTCGCAAGTGTTTCGGTTATGTTCGGGATGTCGAAACTCGATGGCGCCAAGCCCCAGTCGCCAGCTCGCCGAATTTCTTCGACTGCAGAGATGGCACGCGGCGTGAAGCGACCCTCCGCGACCCAAACAGCGATGCTATCGGGCTCAGCATAATATGCGCCAACAGCTGCACGATCAGCTTTATCGATTGCTTTGGAAGCCCCGTTACCCAGTTGCTGCTGGATTGCGATCTTTAGCGGGGACAGCACGGCAGCGGTTGGCGCAGCTTCTACCGTGCGAGTATCGGGAGAGGGCGTTGCGGCCGGCTCATTGGCATGAGCCAATAATCCAAAAGTCGACAAAAAAAGGTATGCACCGAATGCAGCGGTGGGCTTGATCGAGGACATGTTGTCTCCCCCCTGAACTTGTCACTTCGCCCTGAGTGTGCCCACGGCTTCAGTGAACGAGCATCGATACCGCAAATCGCTGCAGCCGGCTACGTTGCCGTCGTCGAACGCATCCCGGTAGCGCTCAACCATGCAGCCGCGAAAAAATGGCGGTTTAGCGATAGGCTATACCGCGATGGTTAATCGTTCTTAAACATTTGCTCGATGATCAGGCCGCAACGCCCGCCCCTACAGGGCAGCTGAGGCCCGTGCCACCGAGGCCGCAGTAACCGTGTGGTACTTTAGCCAAGTACTGTTGATGATAGTCTTCCGCGTAGTAGAACTCGGGAGCGTCGACGATCTCGGTTGTAATTGCACCGTAACCGTTTGCATCGAGCACACGGCTATACGCAGCCTTTGCACCTTCTGCTGCGGCCCGCTGATTAGGCCCATAGGTATAAACCCCCGAGCGATATTGGGTGCCAACGTCGTTGCCCTGTCGCATGCCTTGGGTTGGATTATGGCTCTCGAAGAAGATTTTCAGCAGTGTCTCGTAGCTGATCTTATCTGGATCGAAGACGATGCGGACGACCTCGTTGTGCCCGGTTTTACCGCTGCACGTTTCCTCATAAGTCGGATTTGGTGTCAAACCACCAGCATAACCCACAGCGGTGACCCACACGCCCCCACCGAGTTCCCAGAATTTGCGTTCGGCGCCCCAGAAACAGCCGAGGCCGAACATTGCGATTTCGTGCTGTTCGGGATACGGCCCCTTTAAAGGTCGATCGCTGATGAAGTGGGTCGTGGCGGTCGGCAGTGCCGTGGCGCGCCCCGGTGGCGCACTTTCGCGACTGGGCATCGCGGCGCTTTTTTTGAAGATCATGGGTAGGCCTCGCGGGGTTGGTCCTCGACCTGGAAGACATATGATCTGACGCGTGAAGGATCGATCGCGGTCTCATTTATATAAGGCAAACTAGCTGTGATTGCACGGGGGCGAACGCCCGGCCCGGCTCACCATTGTTTGATCAACGCTTGCTCGCTTAGTTCGTGTAGATGTTAACCCGGCGGCGGCGCCGGCCGATATAGGCGAACAGGCTGCCAAGCAGCGCAAACAAGCTCCAAGCGGGAATGGCGAGCAAGGATTTGAGTATTGGATCCCACAGTATTGCGTTCACTGATTGAGCTGATTTTTGGCTGGAAGCGAGCGAGACGGGTGCGAGGCTTGACCAATGCTTCGCAGTCGATACCGCCAAACCTGAAGCGAGCGATCCACGCGCGTTGGTTATGTCGGCCACCAGAATGACAACGGCAATTAGCAACAATAAGCCGCCGAGAAAGCGAAGCGCTGGCATTGCTACTATACCTCGATCGAGAAATCCCTTTGGTTTACGCGCCGACCGCTATTGTGCCGCCTCGCTCGAGCTGCGGCCGAGTTGTGAGCCTGCTTCTTGCGCCTTCAGCGCTTCCAGCGTCGGCATTGCAACCGTAGAGTAACCGCAATCGACGAAGTGGACCTCGCCGGTCACGGCACCCGACATGGGCGAAAGCAGATAGAGCGCGGCGCCGCCGACTTCGTCGAGGGTCGGCGTACGGCGCAAAGGCGCGTGCTCTTTTTGATAATTGAATATGACCCGCGCGTCCGACACTCCTGAACCGGCAAGCGTTCGCATCGGTCCGGCCGACAATGCATTGACGCGAATACCTTGGGGGCCAAAATCGGTCGCCAAGTACCGCACGCTCGCTTCCAGGGCCGCCTTGGCGACGCCCATCACGTTGTAGGATGGCACGACCTTGGTCGCGCCGCCAAAAGTCAGCGTCAACATCGAACCGCCATCGGGCATCAATGCCGCCGCGCGCTTTGAAATTTCGGTAAACGAAAAGCACGAGATCACCATCGTGTTGGTGAAGTTTTCCCGGCTGGTATCCGCGTACCGTCCCCCCAACTCGCGACGATCGGAAAAAGCCAGCGCGTGGACGACGAAATCCAGGCTGCCCCACGTTGAAGCTATGCGGTCGAAAACGGCGTCGACGCTGGCCAGATCGCTGACGTCGCAAGGCTCGATGATCTCAGATCCGACGGACTCGGCAAGCGGGATTGCGCGGCGTCCGAACGCATCGCCCTGATAAGTGAATGCGAGTTTCGCGCCGTGACCGGCAAGAATGCGCGCTATGCCCCAGGCAATCGACCGATCGTTGGCCACGCCCATGATCAGTCCGCGCTTGCCAGCCATCAGTGGGCTGGGCGTCGCGATGTCGAAGCTGCTCATGGAAACTCCTGATTTCAGACTAGTGTGTTCCAACCGTACCCTAAGGAACAGTTCTATCACGGTACGAGGTTCGGCGGGCCGTAAGCATCGGTTGGCTGGATATATTACTTCTACCTACACCGTAAAGGTGCGCATTAATCTTCGACGCGCCGGAACGCTAAAGTCGCATTTGTGCCACCAAAGCCGAAGCTGTTCGATAGCACACAGTTAAGCGAAACGTCATCGCGGCGGCGGCGAACGATCGGCAAGTCGGCAAAGGCGGGGTCGATTTCGTCGATATTAGCGCTTTCACAAATGAAGCTGTTGCGCATCATCAATAACGAGAAGATGGTCTCCTGGACGCCGATGGCGCCGAGCGAGTGGCCGGTCAACGATTTGGTACCAGCGATTGCCGGCACTTCGGATCCAAATACGGCACGCACCGCGTCGATCTCCCGCGCATCGCCGACCGGCGTGCCGGTGGCATGCGGGTTGATATAGTCGACCTTGCCGATGCCGTTCCCGTTAAATCCTTTTAAGGCTTGGCGCATGCAACGGGCAGCACCCTCGCCCGAGGGCGCGACCATATCGAAACCGTCGGAGGTTGCGCCGTAGCCGACGACTTCGCCATATATCTTCGCGCCGCGCGCCTTCGCGTGCTCGTATTCTTCGAGGACGATCGTTCCGGCACCGCCCGCAATTACAAAGCCGTCGCGGTCCTTGTCATAGGCACGGCTGGCGCGGGCAGGCGTGCTATTGAATCTGGACGACATTGCGCCCATCGCATCGAACAAGTTCGACAGCGTCCAGTCCAACTCTTCGCAGCCGCCCGCAAACATGATGTCCTGCTTGCCCCACTGGATCATTTCGGTGGCATTGCCGATGCAGTGCGCGGAGGTCGCGCAAGCCGACGAGATCGAATAGTTGAGCCCGTGCACCTGGAATGCCGTGGCGAGCACGCCTGAAGGCCCGGAGCACATTGCCTTGGGCACCTCGAACGGGCCGATCTTCTTCGGTGCGCCAGCTGAACGGGTAACGTCTGCGGCCGCGACGATGGCAACCGTCGACGGCCCACCAGAACCCATGATGATGCCCGTGCGCTCGTGCTGTACTTCCGTCTCGCTGAGGCCCGAGTCGCGGATCGCCTGATCCATCGCGATATAGTTCCAACCCATGCCGGCATTCATGAAGCGCTTCGGCTTGCGCGGAACAATCGCTTCCCAGTCAAGGCGGGGCGCGCCGTGAACCTGACAGCGGAAGCCGAGCTCCTTGTACTTGTCGGCCGCCACAATCCCGGACCTGGCTTCGCGCAGCGATGCAAGCACTTCCTGAGTGTTATTGCCGATCGAAGAGACGATCCCCATTCCGGTGACAACGACGCGGCGCATGAGCAAGTCCTTGTTTTTACCTTCACGGTAATCGTTATGCCTGTATCAGCCACCATTTTGGGTAGCGGCATCACCCGTGTCGAACAGTCCGACGCGTAGATCAGTCGCTGTATAAATCACTTGGCCGTCGGCCTTCATGACGCCGTCGGCGATCCCGAGCTTAAGTTTCCGCAGGATGATCCGCTTCAAATCGATGACGTATTCGATTTTCTTTGTCGTGGGCAGTACCATGCCCGAAAACTTCACCTCGCCCACGCCGAGCGCCCGTCCACGACCTGGAGCACCGAGCCATCCTAAGTAGAAGCCCGTCAATTGCCAAAGCGCGTCTAACCCGAGGCAGCCAGGCATCACGGGATCGCCCTTGAAGTGACAGGCAAAAAACCAATCGGTCTGCGGATTTCCAGCAATGTTCATTTCGGCAACGATCTGGCCCTTGCCATGCGCGCCACCGGTTTCGGAAACGAGACTGATACGCTCGAACATGAGCATCGGCGGCAACGGAAGCTGAGCATTGCCCGCGCCGAATAGCTCGCCCCTGCCGCACGACAGAATATCATTATAGTCGTAGCTTGGGCGCCGCTCCGTCATCGTTCTGGTACCTCGTTGAACCTAATGCGCGATCAAAGATCGATCGAGGCCGTCGTACCACACCCCAAGTGGCACGCAAAAGGCAAACACGATGCAGATTACCCTTTCGCGTACCGCAAACTAGCCTTTCTGCTTTGACTATGCAGCTCCGCGGCGGCTCGAAGTCGATTGGCCGAACGATAGTCCGAGCCCAAACAAAGCTCGACGAACGTCATCAGCTTTGGCATTCCACGTTTCAACGGACAGACGGCGAAGTACATCGGAGCGATCGGCGATAGGGCGTTCCAATGCCGAATGAATGGCGGTGACGAAGTCATCGGCATTGCCTGCGACATGAACGAAATCACGCCACGGATCGAGCGCTGGAAAATCGGTCGTAATGATGGGTCGGCCGACCGCCAAATATTCCTTCAGCTTTATGGGATTACAGCCCTTGATCCACTCGCTGCGGTTCCACGGCATGATGAGTGCGTCCATTGCCGCCATGTAGCCGGCGATCTCGTCATAGGGCTTGCGCCCCGTGAAGTGGACGTTCCCCAACCCGCACCAGCCATCGGGAAGTGAGCCGCCGCCGACCATGACGAACTGGTGACCGGGCATCGCACGTGCGACCGCCAGAAACAAGTCGATATCAAACGTATGCGCATCGATGCCGCCGATAAAACCGATACGTGGACGCTTGAGGAACGCAATATCGAGCGGATCGCTGTTCGACGCATCGCCAGCTGCAACGAACGTCTCGAGATCGACGCCGTGTGCAACTAGAGCTTGTGATTTTACGCTGCCGGTTTCTGATCCCATCAGCTGCGGGCTAGCGTAGATGACCAGATCGGCGCGATTTTTCAAGTGCGAGATGTGCGCTGCCAAAACCGACGGATCGGCTTCCGGAAACGCCTCGAACCTGTCGGTCCGCTGCAAAACGGTTGCGGCCGCTGCATAGTCGCCAGCTAACGGTGCCCCTGCGGGACAGTGGATCCAAAGCACCGGGTTGCGGATGCCGGCATGTGCGGCGGCCAGCCTGATTTGCGGTCCAAGCGCCCAACTCGACAGCTTTTGACCCGCCGCACCTGGCACCATAACCGGGGAGAAGACCCAGAACTGGTTCTCGACATTGACGAGCCCGTTGCCGAGGCTTTTCAGTTTGCGGCCCATGCGCTGCAGGAACAACCGGTGGTCCCTGAGGCTCGGCATCCGGACACCGAGGGAGTTCACGAACAGCACCGGCCAGCGCTGCGCCAAACGCCGCATGATCTGGAAATCGAAATGCCCGCGATTGTGGTACCACCAGTCTTCGCCACCGATGCATACGATGCCATCGAATGAGCGCGGCGCGGTTACCGATTTGGTCGAGGCTTCACGCGCGGTTCGCAGCATAATCTTCCTCCTTTAGGGCTGAGGTTTGCCCATCCCTGCTGGCTTTCCAATCTTCGATGAAACCGCGAGCGGCAGGCATGAGTGCGAGCCCGGCGAGCAGGCAACTCGCCGCCGCAACAGTCGTCACCGGCAACACCAGCCAAATGGTCGAGCCGACGGGCAGTATAGCGGTCACGGCTCCGGCGATAGCGCCGGCAACAAGTGGGAACAATCCAGACTGGATCGTCGTGCGAGCGAGACCGGGGGCGTTGCGACCAGCTCGAATGGCGACATAGAGCAAGGATGCCAGCTCACCTGCAACGCCGGCGGCGGCAACACCGGCCAAGCCAAATCTAAGTTCGACGGCTACAAAGGCTAGTCCGAGCGCCGAGGCGCGCAGGATGCCTGCTGTAAGAAACGGTCGCGTATCGCCGGTTGCCATCAAGGCCATGCCGGGCACTGCCTGTACCATGCGCAATGACCACATGGCGCTGAGCCAGCCTACGATCTCTCCGAGTCCAGCGTATTGCGATCCGAAGGCGAGCGGTAGGATAATGCCGCCTGCCAGTACGAACGCGACGAGATAGATGGCAGCGGCGATGCTCGCGCCCTCACACATGATCAAATAGCGATGGTGGAACGCGTTTCGATTGGCTTGCTGCGCCGACAATAACGGCAGCATCAGTGCATGCCCGACCTTGGCCGCCAGTAATCCTGGCACCATCGCGATCATGAATGCAGCGGAGTAGCCGGCCAACGCATCCATTCCGAGCAGGCGCCCGACGATAATGCGATCGCCTTGGTAGACTATTACGAGCGGAAAGGCGCTCAGCCAGATTGGCCAGCCGAAGGCGATCAAGCGTTTCAAGTATTCCGGTTGGATGCCGATCCGATATGGCCGGCAACTTACGACGTGAGATGTCGCGACTGAAAGCAGCGCCAGCAGGATCGCGATCCAGACGACGCTCTCATAGCCACCGATCAATGCCAAGGCCGGCATCGTTGCCGCTAACGAGATTATTTGCGGCACCACTTCGATCAGGACGAAGTTGCGGTTGTTCAAGCGCCGCTGTTGCCGTCTAGAATCCAAATGCATGAACGCCTTGATTAGCGGCACCAGTGCAGCTGCCTCAAAGGCGGTACGAGCCTTCGGAATGTCGAAAAAGCTAACGACAATGCCGGCTGACAGATAGATCAGAACCGCCGTGAGCAAGCCCCGCAGCACCAGCGTCGCGTGCGCTGCTGCCATCAAGCCGGGATCGTCGCCGTCGGTTGCTTGCACGAGAAGCCGATCGGCGCCCAGATCGCTCAGCGTCTCGAGCATCTGCAGCACGAGCGTTATTGTAGCTGCGATGCCGAAATCGCCTTTCGAGAGCGCGTACCCGATCATTGCATTGCGCAGAAACGAACAAAGCTGCCCGGTCGCAAAACCCAACGAAAGCATCAAGCCTTCCCGACCCAGCCGTGCGCACGAACCGGTGCGACCGGGAGCAGGCGGCGAAACTGGTTTAGGCTCGATCACGCCGATTTGCGGGTCCAACCGCTGGCGGACGGCAGATGTTTGGAAATCCGTGCGAGTGGCGGACCTGCGACCCTCCCCAGCATACGGCCGAGACTGTCGCCAGCAAGATTGAGCAAGCTGCAGGTTGTTTGCACAAAGCGCGGACGAAGCGCATGGCTCCACTTGTCGCGGAAGGCGTCTTCCATCGCGGCGAACGATGCGCCCTTGATGCCGCCGCTCAAATGCTCCAGGTGAAAATCAATAACGTAAGCCGAGAGCCCCATTACATCAGCAATCAGGCACAGATCGGTACCGTATAGGTGGAAGCCCGAAAGATCGCGAGAAAATGACAGCCGAGCGACGCTTTTTACGACCAGCAAGTTCTCGTCGAGGCTCATGACTTTCGCCGGCAACGCGCCGACGTGGCGATTGGCGCCATGCGGATCGGTAATGCGGATTGCCAGACGGCCGGGGGATATGCCGCCAGCATTGCCCGCGATCGCCCATGACGGATCGAGTGTTTCAAGCTCTGCGAGACGTTGTTCGAGCTCGGCGCGCCCGTCATCGACAATGCGTACATCCTGATGGCACAAGATGACGAACTCGCCGCGCGCTTCGCTCAGCAGGCGGTCTAGACCGCGATAGGCGCAGGTTTGCCGCGGACCGGTATTGTCGACGAATATATATTCGCAGTCGAAGCGATCGAAGCCGCCCTCCTCGAACGACGCGCGCATTTCGTCATAGTGCGTACGATTGTTGACGAGGGTCGCGATCGTGAAACGCTTCGGCCGACCCACGGCGGTGCCGCACGTGTCCGTGCCGTGTTGCGCATGCTCCAGGAGGTCGATCATGATCGCAATGTTTTCCCGCGATGGCGCTTGGTCTTAAGTGGAGCCTAAGTGCGTCGTAGTTAACGATTGATTTACGCGAGCACAGGATTGGGGTTCTCGCCTTGACGATGGCGGTAACCGGAAATCCAGGATCTCCGCTGTCGCCAGATGCTGCGCCAGATCGCTGCCGCTTCGCGCCTCGCCGAAGTTGGCCACATCCGGCAAAGGACCGACAGCGCCACCCACCGGGTAAGTGGCCATGCAGCCATCAACATCAGGCCCAGCGGCTGGAGCATTGGATGCCAGTGGCGGCGTATCAATGTTGATTTGGCGGCAAGCAGCTTCAGCATTTTCGCAGTTCGTGTCGGCTCCGATGCACCGCCCAAATGGATGATCGTGGCAGTTGGCGTGATCATCGGTGATGCGCCAATCTTGGCCGCCCGCAGGCACAAGTCGGCTTCTTCGCCGTACATGAAAAAGGCTGGATCGAAGCCACCCAGCTGCTCCCACAACGAACGGCGGATCAGCAGAAAGCAGCCTGAAACGATATCGACATGCCCAACTGAATCGCGTTGCCAGCCGCCGTAGGCCTCTCCGTTGAACAGGCTCGAAGTAGGCCAGACCCCGGTCAGTCCGATTGCACGGCAGACGAGGTTCCAGACCGTCATCCGGCCCCAACAGGACGATGGATTGAGCGAACCATCGGCAAAAAATGTGCGACCGCCCCAAATGCCTGCTGCCGGATTAGCCCGTGCGAAGGTCAGAAGCCGATCGATAGCGCCGTCGATCAGCACAGTGTCGGGATTGAGCAGCAGGATGAATTCGCCGCGAGCGGAACGTGCTGCAATGTTGTTGGCGCCAGCAAAACCTAGGTTTCTAGCCGCTGCGATCAACCCGCTGCCAAAGGCATGATTGCGCAGCGCGTCTGCAGAACCATCACTCGAGGCGTTATCTACAACGTGAACTTCGTACCGGCAGCGTCTTGTTTCTACTGCGATCGAATCGAGGCAGGCGAGCGTCAGCGCGCGCGTGTTGTAACTGACGACGACGATCGAGACGTCGATGGCCGTTGCGCAGTTCATGTTGCGAGTTCCTTATGGATCCCGAAACATTAGCCGTTCCAGCCTAACCAGCGGTTAAATCCACGCTTAAACAAGCGATGCTTTAAGCCGTGGGCGCGACTCGCTTTAATGCCCGGCGGGCTGGCACGCTGTTTGCCCAACCATATGCAAGCATTGTCATCAGGGCGGATGCTGCGAAGAAGTACACGCCCGGCAGTACAGTTGCTTCTGTGTAGCCCGATGAGTTCACGTAAAAGATCATCAGCGCCAGCACCATGACATCCGTCATCGAGTAGCGGCCAAGCCATTCCATCGTGGATATACTCTTGGCGCGGAATTCTGGATTGAGGTCGGGCGAGGTGACCAGCGTCAGGAGGTAGAACAGCTTCAGAAACGGGAAAAAGATCGAGAACGCGAATAGCACCACGCAGAGGAAGAATTCCTCGTTCTTGTACAGCGCCCAAATAATGGTCGCGATCGAATGCTCATTGGTCCACACGTACACGGTCGTGAAGCGAATGACCGGCAAAATGATGCCTAGTGCGAAGAACACCGTCGCCAGAATAATCAAGAAGCTCAAGCCGAAATTGCGGAATGCGGAGGCCGGCATTTCAGCCTCGACAGTTTCGGGGACTAATACGGACTCACTCCCACCGTCTGCCCGGAGCCAGGCATAGGACAGGATCATCAACATCACTGCCGCGGTGAAGAAGTAGACGCCACTGAGGCTCGCTGCGTCGTAGATGCTCTGGCTTTTGATAAAAAATATCGTGAGTGCGAGAACGAGCACGTCATGCATCGACCATTTGCCGAGCCATTCGAGGGCGCGCAATCGCCGGCGCTGGCGGCGAATCTCCAGGTTCGGCAAAGTGGAGACAAGCAGCAGGTAGAGAAGTTTGAGCACCGGAAAGACGATGGAGAACACAAGCACTATAATGCCGAGGAACAATTGGCCGTCCCGGATCAGCGCGCGCACGGTCGAAATCAAGGAGTGCTCGGTCGACCAGAACACGTACTTGGTCAACTTGATGATCGGCAGGTTCACGCCGAGCGCCAAACAGACGCTCGCGCCGACGATCGCCAAGCTGAGCAAGAAGCGTCGTCCGCCGAGCGTCATCGCTGGGGGCCCGTAGATTTGAGTTCACCGCAGTGCAGCTATCGAAACGCTCCGCACCAGGCTCGAAATAGGCCTTAAGCATGATGACTATGGTTGGTGTGCGGTATGCCCTTCTCGTGGATCAGCTGATGCAGTTCGCCCTGCTGAAACATCTCGCGGACGATGTCGCAGCCGCCGATGAACTCGCCTTTGACGTAAAGCTGAGGGATGGTTGGCCAGTTGGTATAGGTTTTGATGCCATCGCGAATGCTTGCATCATCGAGCACGTTCACGTCCTTATAGGGAACGCCGAGATGATCGAGCATTTGGGTCAGCTGGGCGGAAAAGCCGCACTGGGGAAACTTCGAGGTGCCTTTCATGAAAAGCACCACGTCATTGGTCGCGACGGTCTTGCGGATCCAATCGTGAACTGCGGTTTGGTCGGTCATTGCTTTGATCCTGGGCTGGGCGCAACCGGTACTTGCCGGTGCTCAAAAAACCGGCGCGAAGATGACGCCGCGCGGGGGCCGCTGTCAATCAGCGATTAGTCTGGCGGGGCAGCTGTCGTCAGAGCCAGTGCGTGCAACACGCCGCCCATTCGACCGCCGAGCGCATCGTAGACCATCTGGTGTTGCTGCACGCGCGATTTACCCCGAAACGCTGGTGCGACCACGTGAGCTGCATAGTGATCGCCGTCACCGGCCAAGTCTTTGATGACAATTTCAGCATCGGGAAACTTCGAACGGATCAGTTTCTCGATGTCGTTGGCTTCCATCGGCATTGGTTATCGTCTCTCTCACGGCTTTCTGTGTGCATTGGTATATAGGCAAGTTCTAGCGAACTTGCATCCAGCCTTGCACTTGAAATGTGCATGCTGGGGCGAGCGAGATCTACACCATCTCCTCCGACACGGCTTCAGCCCATGGCTGCTCAGGTTCGGTCGCGGCTTCGTTGGTCGAGCCGGACCTGGCAACCGCGCTCGCGATCGTGAACGGGTTGGTGTAGACGAGCGGTTCGGCCGGCACGACGTCGAATGTGCTGCTGAGCTTGTCGAGTACCGCAGCCCCGAGCCGGTGATCGACTGCTATCCGGCCGACGCCCGATACGTCGATGCGCGGCTGGTGGAAAGATGTGTCCAAGTCGAAACCGAAGTCGGCATTAAGCGCCAGGAGCTGGAATACAGCCGGGATGATCTTGCGCCCGCCACAGCCGCCTAGGCCGATCACGCGATTGCCACCCGTCATGATTGCGGGGGCATAGTTGGCGAGGACGCGCTTGCCGGGTCCAAGGGCATTAGGGCCACCCGGTCGGGGATCGAACCAGTTGATGCCGTTGTTCATCAAGATGCCGGATTGCGGCAGCACGATGCGAGAGCCGAACAGCGACAGCAGCGTTTGCGTCAGCGTCACGACGTTGCCGTCGCGATCGATGACTGCCATATGTGTGGTCGAGGTTGGTGCGGTCAATTCACCCGCATCGCCCATGTGTTTGAACCGCCACTCCCAGGCATGCCGCATCGCTGTTGCGTAGGCGAACCAGTCGGATGCCGCCGGCGTCTTGCCGATAGGCGCACGGTTGTCGCTCAGATGTTTGAACGCCATCGCGAGCGTCGGACCGCCATTCAGCTCCGGCAGGACATGGATCGTCCGGCCGTCATAAGCGATCGCGCGTGGCAGAACCGATCGCGGCGCGACGGCTGCCAGATCAGCCTCGGTGAGATAACCACCCATTTCACGGACGTCCTCGGCGATCGCTTTGGCAAGCGGCCCTTCGTAGAGTGCAGCCGCACCACGATCCGCCAGGATGCTAAGCGTTTCGGCCAGCTTCGGCATCTTCAACCGCAGGCCGGGATCGGGATCGGTCGCGGCCGGTGAAACGGGAGGCGCGCCGTTCGGTAGGAACCGCTCTCGTGCGCCGGGATCCTTGGCGAGATCCGCGAATGCCGTCGCAACGACCAGCGTCGTATGCCAGTCCACGGCATGGCCCTCGCGAGCGAGTGCGATCGCCGGTTGTAGCAACTCGCCCCAGCTGTGCCGTCCAAACGTCCTGTGCAAAAGTGCCAAACCGGCTGGCTGCGTCGGCGCGACGACTGCCTTCGCGCCGACCGTGTTGACGTTGCCTTCGACCAGCGGCCAGCCGAACAGATCGGCATCAGCACCAGCTTGCCGCAGGCGGAAATCCTCGACCTTCAGCCCCTTCGGTGAGCGTCCGCCAAAGTCGAAAGCGGTGACCTTGCCGGATTTGGCATCGAGTGCGAGAGCTGCTCCGACACCGCCGACGCCGCTCATCCAAGGCTCAACGATCCCCAACGCAAACGCTGTCGCGACGGCGGCATCAGCTGCGTGACCGCCAGCTTTCAACACACGCGCGCCAGCCTCCGACGCTGCGCGATTCTGAGACACCACGATGCCGCCGTGCGATTTCACGGCCGGTTTGGTGACCCGCCGATTGCGAGACATGTAAGGCGACAAGGCTGAACCGACGATTGGCATGAGACGGTAACTCCGATTGATCACGGTGATTTTGCGCAACCGGGATGTGGTTTCACTAATCGTACCTTCGATGCAGGGAATTTGCTGAGCTTCGATGACGGACGCATTGGCCGCTTCACCAGTTCTCCGCCGCAGTTTGGGCACATGCCGCCCGGCAAGCGATTTGCCGCACAATCCGCACAAAAAGTGCATTCAAAAGAGCAGATCATCGCGTCGGGCGCGTCGGGCCCTAAATCCTTGTCACAACATTCGCAGTTGGGTCTCAATTCCAGCATTCTAGTTGTGCTCCTTCACGGCTTCCCCTTCGATCTCGACCTTGATCTCGGGAGTAGCGAAACCCATGACCTGCATGAATGTAGCGGCGCATAAGTGGCCTTCTAGAACACGATCCCGAATTTCGCGAAACGTTGCAATCTGTCCGGGCTCACTCACGTAGATCGTGACTTTCACCAAGTGCTTCGTCTTGAAGCCCGCCTCGTGCAACACGGCGAACAAATTGCTCCATGCGCGCTCGAATTGCGCTTTAATGCTCCGCTCCATCGTGCCATCCGGCTTCAATCCGGTTTGACCGGAGATCAGTAGGCGTTTGCGCTCTTTCTCGATTAGTACGCCCTGAGAGTATTTGGCGGCCGTCTTGACGATCGTGTCGGGGTCGATACGCTTCACGGGACTTCAAACCTCTGCTGTGTTGAGAGGCCATCAAGCAACGTATCTGCGACACTTGCAACCAGAAGCGGGGCCGGGGAGCGTGGCACGCTTGCACGGCTGACATGAAAATGTTTAGAAGGATTCTAAATCTGTGTCGGGGTGCAGTAGATGCTGAAGCGTTTCTCCGAGTTGAGCGAGCCTGAGGTCTTGGCGCTCGCGATATCCAACGAGGAGGAAGATGCACGCATCTACCTCAACTTCGCAACCAAGCTGCGCCCGTTATACCCCGCCTCGGCGAAAGTTTTCGACGAGATGGCGGAGGAGGAGCAGGGCCACCGCCACATGCTGTTGCAGCTCTACGAGCGCAAGTTCGGCAACGAGCTACCCTACATCACGCGTCAAGATGTACGCGGTTTTTTGAAGCGCCGGCCGATCTGGTTGGCCGACGGTTTGCGCATCGATGCAGCGCGGCGCCAAGCCGAGATCATGGAATACGAGGCTGCGAGCTTCTACGGCAAATCTGCCGAGCGCTCTCGCGACACCGAGGTGCGCAAGCTACTCGGCGACCTCGCCGAAATCGAGAAAAAACACGAGAGTCTGGCGGCCAAGCTCGGCGAAACTTCTCTGACGCCTGACGTTAAGGCGGAGGAAGAGACCACCAAGAACAGACTATTTGTCCTGCAGGTTGTTCAGCCTGGCTTGGCAGGCTTGATTGACGGTTCGATTTCGACGCTTGCTCCGATTTTTGCAGCGGCGTTCGCGACCCACAACACGTGGGATGCGTTCCTGGTTGGAATGGCCGCTTCGATCGGGGCCGGCATAAGCATGGGTTTGACCGAGGCGCTATCGGATGATGGCGAGATTACCGGGCGCGGACATCCTTGGATCCGTGGCGTCGTTTGCGGAGCGATGACGACGTTGGGCGGCCTTGGTCACACATTCCCCTATCTGATCAAAGATTTCTGGACTGCGAATGCTGTTGCCGGTGTTATCGTCGCGGTCGAGCTTGCCGCCATCGCCTGGATTCGTTTCCGATTCATGGAAACGCCATTTACATCCGCCTTAGTGCAAGTCGTGCTCGGCGGCATACTGGTACTGCTCACCGGCATCTTCATCGGCAGCGCTTAGCCCCATGCAGCTAACCCGCCGCAGGTGACGCCTCTTGCACCGATCGCGTTACCAGTTCAATTTCCGTACTGAATTTCCAAACGGCAAAGGAGACTTCCACACATGGCAGACAACGCGACCAAGAAGGCAGGTCCCACGCTGACGACGTCGGCGGGCAATCCCATCGCCGATAATCAGAACTCACTGTCGGCGGGTGCCCGTGGGCCGCTGTTGCTGCAGGACTATCAATTGATCGAAAAGCTTGCTCATCAGAACCGCGAGCGTATCCCAGAGCGGGTTGTTCACGCCAAGGGCTGGGGAGCGCTCGGCACGTTTACGGTCACACATGACATTACGCAGTATACCAAAGCTGCTGTGTTCTCGAAGGTCGGCAAGCAGACCGAAGTTATCCAACGTTTTTCCACCGTTGCCGGCGAGGCCGGTGCGGCGGATGCTGAACGTGACGTTCGTGGTTTCTCCGTCAAGTTCTATACTGATGAAGGCAATTGGGACGTCGTTGGCAACAACACGCCGGTGTTCTTCGTGCGTGATCCGGTGAAATTCCCGGACTTCATTCGCACACAAAAGCGGCATCCGAAGTCTAATCTGCGCTCACCGACGGCGATGTGGGATTTCTGGTCGCAGTCGCCCGAGAGCCTGCATCAAGTGACGATTTTGATGTCGGATCGGGGCTTGCCCGTGGGCGTGCGCAACGTCGATGGATTTGGCAGCCACACTTTCTCGTTTATTAACGCGAACAACGAGCGGTACTGGGTCAAATTCCATTTCAAGAACATGCAGGGCCACAAGCATTGGACCAACGCTGAGGCTGCTCAGGTGGTGGGTCAGACGCGTGAATCAACGCAGGAAGATTTATTTCACGCCGTCGAGCGCGGCGAATTTCCGAGGTGGAAGCTCAAGGTTCAGATCATGCCTGAGATGGACGCCGACAAGACGTCCTATAATCCATTCGATCTAACCAAGGTGTGGCCGCATAAGGAGTATCCGCTGCACGAGGTCGGCATACTGGAACTCAACCGCAATCCCGAGAACTACTTTGCAGAGATCGAGCAGGTTGCCTTCTCGCCATCGAACATCGTGCCCGGCATCGGCTTCTCGCCGGATAAGATGCTGCAAGGCCGTATTTTTGCCTATGCCGACGCTCATCGCTATCGTCTCGGCACGCATTACGAAGCGCTGCCGGTGAATGCGCCGAAGTCGCCGGTGCATCACTATCACAAAGATGGTTCGATGCGGTTCTTCTCGCACACCAACCCAAATCCGGATGCCTATTACGAGCCGAATTCATTTGGCGGACCGGTGGAAAACAAAGCCGTGGCGGAGCCGCCGCTCAAGATTACCGGCGATGCGGACCGCTATAATCATCGGATCGGCAACGACGACTATGTGCAGGTGCGGGCGTTGTTCAATCTGTTCGACACGGGTCAGAAAAGCCGCCTGTGTTCGAACGTCGCGGCCGCGATGGGTGGGGTGCCGGACTTCATCATCGAGCGGCAGTTGGGGCATTTCGACAAAGTGCATCCTGATTACGGTAATGGCGTACGCAAGGCGCTTGCAACCGCTATGTCCGCGAAGAAAGCTGCGGAATAGAAGCTGCAACGCGCCGCCTTCCAACATCGAAAAGGCCCGGCGCTCACCGGGCCTTTTTTGTTACGTGCGCTTACGATGAGAGCTGCGTTTTCAAAGGTCGCGTTTTCAAAGGTCGCGTTCCCACGTTTCGCTTACAAGCTCGTGGCCAAAGCTGCGGTGCGGCTCGCTCGCCATGAGTTTGAAGCCGAGACTTTCGTACAGCCGCCTGGCGGGCACGAGTACGTCATTTGTCCACAGCGTCATACGTTGGTAGCCGGCCTGGCGGGCGAAGGCCATGCACGCCTCGACCAGTCGCCGGCCTAACCCTGTGCCGCGATCAGCAGCCTCCACGTAAACGAGACGTAGTTTTGCCGTCGTCTGATCTTTCGCGACCACGAATGCCGATCCGAGTATGATACCGTCGCGCTCGGCGATGTAGCAGCAGTCGGTGCGTTGATCGAAAGTTTCGATGAAGTCGCCGGCAACCTTAGCCACCAATGCCTCGAAAGTAATGTCCCAGCCGTATTCGGTCGCATAAAGTACGCCATGCCGATGGATCACCCAGCCGATGTCGCCGGGCTTGGGTGGCCGCAGCTGAATAGCGGACGGCGTCATGCAGGCAACCGGGTTTCGACGAGCCGCGACCAGTAGGAAACGCCGGCTGCAATCGTATCATCGTTGAAGTCGTAGTCCGGGTGGTGCAACCCCGCGCTGGGCCCGTTGCCGATGAAGATCAGGGCACCGGGTCTCGCCTCGAGCATGAGCGAAAAGTCCTCCCCCGCCATAGTCGGCAGGACGGAGGTATCGACCCCTTTATCGCCGGCAACGTCGCGGGCGGCTGCAATGGCGCATTCGGTTTGTGCCGCGTGGTTGAACGTGCACCCAACGCCATTGACGTAATTGAGTTCGATCTTGGCATCGTGCAACCGGCCGATATGTTCGGCGACTTCATGCATGCGGCGAATGACGACGGCACGTGTTTCCGGCCGAAGCGTCCGCACCGTGCCCGCGAGTAACGTCTGTTGCGCGATGATGTTGTGAGCCGCGCCCGCATGGAACATCGTGACGGACACCACGGCCGAGTCGAGTGGATCGACATTGCGCGAGACGATCATTTGCAGTGCTTGGTGGACCTGGCAGCCGATCGCCAAGGTGTCGATGCTCAAGTGCGGCTGGGCGGCGTGGCTGCCTTTACCATCGATGGTGATGTCGAATTTGTCGGCCGCGGCCATCAAAGGACCGGGCCGGATCGCGAACTGCCCCACCGGCACGCCCGGCCAATTGTGCATGCCGTAAACCTCACTGATGCGAAAGCGATCCATGATGCCTTCCTCGACCATCAAGCGAGCGCCGCCGCCGCCCTCCTCAGCCGGTTGAAAGATCAGGACCGCGGTGCCGTCGAAGTTTCGGGTTTCGGCAAGATACTTGGCCGCACCCAGAAGCATGGCGGTGTGTCCATCGTGGCCGCAGGCGTGCATTTTGCCGTCGTGCTTGGACGCGTGCGCGAGACTGGTCGTCTCATGGATCGGCAATGCATCCATGTCGGCGCGCAGGCCGATCGCCGCTGTGGAATTGCTTTTTCGGCCCCTAATTATCCCTACGACGCCAGTTTTTCCAACGCCTGTAATCACCTCGTCACAGTCGAAACTCGCAAGTTTTTCGGCAACGATTGCGGCCGTGCGATGCACATCGAAGCCGAGTTCAGGGTGCTCATGAATGTCGCGCCGCCAGATGGCGACCTCTTCAGCCAGAGCAGCAACGCGATTGATGATTGGCATTTTGATGTCTCGCGTTGAAGTCGGGAAAGCTGCGCAAGCTCGATGCGGTACACGACAAAACCATTGCCTGGCTGTCAAGCCGTGCCCGAAACGTCGGCTGGACCTCGATCGTCCAATGCGGCAGTATCGAGTACAAGATGACTGCCATTGCCGGCCAAGAACCGTGCGGCTTTCGGCTTCATCGAACTCATCGCTGGAGGATTAAAATGCGATTGAATGCGCGCGCGATCACCGTCGCGGCAATACTGTGTCTAAGTATGATTTGCGTAAACTTGGCCCCTGCGCAAGCGGTGACGTTCAGGTACGCATTCCAGGGCGATCTAAATGCGCTCGACCCCTACACCCTCAACGAGACTTTCACGTTGGGTGCAATGGGTAACGTCATGGAGGGGCTGACCAAGCGCGACAAAGATCTCAAGATCATTCCGGGCCTTGCCGAAAAATGGGAAATCGCCGAGCCGAAGCGCTGGCGATTTTACCTGCGCAAGGGCGTGAAGTTTCACGGCGGCGAAGACTTCACAGCGGACGACGTTCTATTCTCGCTCGAGCGGATGCGTTCTGAAGCTTCGCAACTTAAAAGCCGTGCACCTGCCGACATGAAGGTGGTGAAGGTCGACGACCACACCGTCGACTTTGTCCTCAGCCAGCCAAATCCCATCCTGAACGCCGAGTGGGATACTTGGTATATGTTTTCGAAGAAGTGGTCCGAGGCCGTAGGTGCGACGCAAGCACAATCCGCCAAGTCGACGTCCTTGAGCAATTGGGCGTTGAAGGCCAACGGAACCGGTCCGTTCACCGTTGCCAGTCACGAACCGGGCGTGAAGACCGTGTTCAAGAAGCACCCGGACTGGTGGGGTAAGGTCGAGCACAATCTCGATGAGGTGATTTTCACGACGATCAAATCGGATGCGACGCGGGTCGCAGCATTGTTGTCGGGCGAGGTCGATCTAATCGAGCCGGTGCCGGTGCAAGACATGGAGCGGATCTCGTCCAATGCGGCGTCGATGGTCATGACCGGTCCTGAGCTGCGGACGATATTTCTCAACTTCGACTCGTTCCGCGACGAGCTCAAATACGCCAGCGTGAAGGGCAAAAACCCGTTCAAGGATGCGCGCGTTCGCAAGGCTTTTTACCAGGCCGTCGACATCGAAGCGATCAAGTCGAAGGTCATGCGCGGGCAGGCATCGCCATCGGCAATCCTGATTTCGCCGCTGCTGTTCTCGCGCTCGGGTGAGTTCAAGCGTCATCCTTACGACGTCGATGCCGCCAAGAAGTTGATGGCAGAGGCGGGCTATCCGGACGGCTTCGAGCTGCGCATGGATTGCCCGAACGATCGTTACGTCAACGACGCGGCGATCTGCCAGGCGGTGGCCGGCATGCTCGCCCGCATCAACGTGAAGATCACGTTGAATGCGCAACCGAAGGCGAAGTTCTTCGAGTTCGCCGGGCCGACCGGCAAGTACGATAGCTCGTTCAATATGTTGGGCTGGACGCCGGGCTCCTTCGATAGCCATAACGTCCTGACCAACATCATCGGCTGCCGCGATGCCGATGGTAAGAACGCGCAATTCAACTACGGTGGCTACTGCAATCCGAAGGTCGATGAACTCGCCAAACTCATCACCTCCGAAACCGATCAAACGAAGCGCGATGGCATGATCTTCGAGGCTTTCAAGATCGTGCACGAAGAGGTCGGTATTCTGCCGCTGCACCAGCAGGCGCTCGCCTGGGGTGTTGCAAAGTCGGTGTCGATCCCGCAGCGGGCTGACAACCAGATCTTGTTTTACTGGGCACAGAAGAAGTGAGCTC
>JANMNO010000182.1:0-2449 GCA_031374115.1 Hyphomicrobiaceae bacterium
ACTGGCTGTCATCTCGGGTCGGCATGTCGACGTTGCTCGCTAGCTACCGGCAGGGCATTGTGGGTTCCGCGATGTTGTCGTTTCTGAAGGAAGCGAGTCATGTCCGCCAGCGCCGTCATCCCTTACATCGATGCTCACTGCCACACGCATGGCTTTCCCTACGATGCCTGGGAAACGATGGGTGCAACCGGTATCGCCGCCGCAATTATCTCCGCGGGCAATCCACATGTGCATCGCGAGATTCATGAGGAGGTGCCAGATCTCGCCGACGTCCGCCGCTATTGGGACGAGCCGATCCGCCTCGCCGCCAAAGCCGAGGCCATGCATTTCTTCAAGGTCTTTGTCGGCGTTGGCATCTCGATGATGACCAAGGTAGCTCAGTGGGAGCAAGCCCTCGAACTCATTCCCGAATATTTGAAGAGCCCGTACGTAGTAGCAATCGGCGAGACCGGCCTAGATCCGGTCCAGTATTTCGACATGGGGTGGAATATCGAGGACCAGAAGCGCGCCTTCGAGGCGCAAGTCCGACTAGCCAAACAGCTCGATAAGCCATTCATCTTGCATACGCCAACGCCGAAGAAGGCTAGAGACTTCATGCATAAGCTGGCAGCTAGTGAGCTTCCAGCCACGGGCTACAAGCAGCATTATCTTGATCTAGATATGGAGATCATCAATCGGGTCGGACTTGATCACAAACGCCTTGTCATCGACCATGTCGACGAGACGATCCTCGACTATTGCCTGACCGAGACAAAGGCCGTCATCGGGATTGGCGTCGGCCAAACGTTGCGCCACACAAACCCGATCTGGTTCGCCGATGTCGCCGAAAAGCACGGATCTGAAAGGCTGATGATCAATTCCGACCACGTCGCTTACGTCGGGAACGACATAATGGCGATTCCGAAAGCCATCCGCGAAATGCTGCGGCGAGGGATTGGGCGGGCCGACATTCAGAAAGTTGTATTTGATAATGCGAACGCGTTTTATGGCCTTAAAATGTGCGTTTAGCGTGCGCCGACACCATTCACACAAGTTAAGTGGCCGGAAAGGGTTCCAGTGCGGCCGCAGCATATGCATCATCCCGCGGCACACCGAGGGCCGCGAGTGGCATCTCAGGATTTCGCTTCTTCGCCGTGCTCATGTTTTGTTCGCGAGAAGCTTTTTGATCGCGAGTTCCAGCGGCCGCTCTGCGTCGCAGTAGTCGGCCCAAGCCTCGCTTCTCTTCAAGATCGCCGGGACCGATCGCAGGGTGTAGCGCTGTGGCTCCAGACCATCGCCCACCTTGTTCCAGTTGAGGCGCATCGAGACCGGGGCACCTGGCCGGCCGCGTGGCGATAAGGGTGCGACGGCTGTCGACATGCTGTCGTTGCGCAGATAGTCGAGGAAGATGCGGCCGGTGCGCTTATTCTTCGACATGTTGATCAGATAGCGATCAGGACGATCGCTTGCCATCTGCGCGCAGACGGTTTGCGCGAAAGTCTTCGCCTGCTGCCAGTCCAGTTGGCGTCCGGCAAATTCACCGATGTCTTCGCAATCGCCTTGAACTTGTCTGTCCAGTCGAGACCCTTGCGGGTGCGCATCGCCGCTTCACCCTTCTCGATCCGCAGCTGTATCCGGTAGCCATCGAACTTGATCTCATGCACCCATACCTCGCCTTGCGACGGGCGTGCGACCAGCTTGCAAAGCTGCGGCGCAATGAAAGGCGGCATCGTGGCGGTTCGGGATGTTTTAGAAGATTCTTTAGGTGTCACCTTCTTGACTTTGCGAGCCGATGGTTTTGCCTGCAGCGCCACGGCGGCTGCGGGCTTTCGGTCCGATGCTTTGTTCGAGTTCCAGACGGCTGTAGCAGGTGCGGCATTGCTGCCGCCGACCATGAACGGCTTAGGCCCTCGTCCTTTGCCGGCCGCGATGTCATGTGGGCACATCGTGTGAGAGAAGCACACCCCGTGAGGGTTTGGGCCTATTTCAATAATGATCGCGAAGGCTACGCCCTTAAGAACGCGCGCGCATTTCTGCGGCTACTCGGGGGCACCTCAAGGTTTGTTCGCCAAAACACGCTAACTCGGAAGCACAAAGTCCGGCAAGAAACCTGCCGCACCAAAGCTGTTGAAGAATACAAAGTGATCCCAGCCAATCAGCTTGGTGCCATTACGAAAAAAAACGCCCCTGAGCCCACATCACACGTGGGCGCTTCATCGTCGATTGGCTCTTGTGTTTTTGACCGTGCTAGCGCGCAATGCTCGGGCCACTTTTGGCTTGGCTCAACAGCAGATGGGAGACACTAAATGACAACCGTGGTCGTCACTCACGCGGTCGGCAACATGGAAACTTGGCTCGCTGGCGGAGATAGCCGTAAGGCAGTGTTCGCCAATTTCTGTTCGGGCCATCGCATTTTCAAGCACGTCGATGGCAAGCGCGTTTCAATCGTCTGCGAGAACGTGGACCTTGC
>JANMNO010000003.1:0-3052 GCA_031374115.1 Hyphomicrobiaceae bacterium
AATGGCGAAGCCGGAGGCCGGACCGGAGCCAATCGGCGATTGCCCGGCCGATGGCCTTGATGGCCTCGGCGCGCTCGATCACGGCGTTCCGTTTGAAGGCCGCAAAATCGACGTCTGCCAGTACCGGGCCGCGATCATTAGCGCTCATTGACATTTTAGATCTCCTCATCTCAAGTTTTCATCTGGGGTGAGATTGCCCCCGTTCAGTCGTTGTGACAAAGGATGATGTCTCAACACATAGATGAGACATTCTCATGCATGCAGCCTTGCCGCCACTAACCGCGCTGCGCGCCTTCGAGGCGGCTGCCCGCCATCTGAGCTTGACGAAAGCAGCGGCGGAACTGGGCGTCACGCCTGGCGCCCTCAGTCATCAGATCCGCGGTCTTGAGGATTTTCTCGGGCTCGAGCTGTTCCATCGCCGACCGCGCGCCATCGCCTTGACCGATGTCGGCGGCCAACTTTATCCCGGCCTGCAAGCTGGCTTCAGCCAGATCCGGCAGGCGCTGGCCGGTGTCGGCGCAGTCGGCAACGACCGCATCCTCGTCGTCAGCACACCGCCGGGCTTCACCGCCAAGTGGCTGGCACCGCGCCTTTATCGTTTCCTCTCCGCCCACCCCGGCATCGACACGCGGATTTCTTCGACACTCACCAATGCCGACTTCAGAACTGACGGCGTTGACGTCGCGGTCCGGCACATGCGAGCAGTACAGATCGATGATCCCGAATTGCTGATCGAGAAGCTGACCGACCAATTTTATGTGCCGGTATGCAGTCCGAGGTTTTTGGAACAAGTGGGTGGTCTGGCGAACCCGGCCGAGCTCAAACGGCTCGCCTTGATCCACGACGACAGCCTTGCCGGCCGCGAGGAGACGGCGAGTTGGACCGACTGGCTCGCGTTGGCTGGAGTCAAGGGCATCGACGTATCGCGAGGGCTTCGCTTCAACACCGCCGACCACGCGATCCAAGCCGCGATCGAAGGTGCCGGCATCTTGTTGGCGCAGGGTCTGCTCGCTCATGACGATCTGCGCAACGGCCGCCTGGTAGCGCCATTCGATCTCACCCTACCGTCCCGCCGCGCCGTCTATTTCGTGTGCCCCAAGGGCCGCGAAAAGCGTCCCAACGTGAAAGCATTCCGCGAGTGGGTGAAGGCTGAAATGGTTTGCCACGATTTCGGGAGGGTGGGGCAGGGACCTCCAACCGAGGTCGCGACCGCCGCCTCACCATCGCCGTCATCCCGGCGCAGGCCGGGACGCGCGACCAGCAAGAGCGGGTGATTCGCGGCGCGACCTTTGGTGACAATCAACGGCTGTTGAACGCCCTCTTACGAGCGATATGAACTGCCACCACCCCCGTTTGCACCTGTTGCTCGGACGACGTTGCGGCCTGCGGCTCAAAGTATGGCGCCTCTTTGCCCAGCGCCTTCAAATCCGGGTCGATCCGATCAATCGCAAAGAGCGATTTCAGCACCCGGCACAGGAGATTATAAGCTGGAACGCGATGGCGAAAGTAAATCCACGTTCGCTCGAGCCTGCAACCCAGGCGGCACTTTGTGACGTACGTGGTCTGACCGGCACGGAGTTCTTCGATGCCCAACTCAAGGCAGATGCGCACCATCGTCATCCAATTGAGAAAGTAAACGCCGTGCTCTCGCGCAGCCGGATAACGCATTCCGACGTATTGGAAGATCATGCGCCGGGGCTCGAGAAAAACAAGCGAGAACCCGACCAGTTCGCCGTCCAGCCAATAGAGCAAAGCGCGCGCGTTGCCCGGCATTCGGCGCATTACTTCAGCGAAGTACCCGGGCGCGACCTGTTCGAAGTCGCCGTAGTCGACGCCAGCTTGCAGCCGTGTTGCCTCCCGCAGTTCGGCAATCTGTTGCTCCAGGCCGGCGATCGAGTCACGGACCTCAGCGCGAACGCGTTGCGCCTTCTTCAGCTTCCGGCGCAAGTTGGAGCGCTGGTTCTGCGTCAGGCTGGCAATGTATTCCGCCTCGTTCTTGAACGGTAGCGGCAGGATGGCGACTGGCAAGGTCGCGACGCGCGTGAAACCGAACCGACGCAATATCGGATCTGCCCAGACCGCCTGAGCGTCGGACACATCCTTCAAAGCGATGAGATCCGCAACTGTCTCCGGCGCGCGCGCACGCGCCAGCATATCGATGATCAACCTCTCCAGCGCTTGGCTGCGGCCAGCCATGTCGAGCGCCGGATCGATGGCGAGCCCAAGCTCGTCGGTATAGGGCGACCCCGCTGCGAGCACCGGCAAGCAAACGTACCGATGGAGATTTCGGTCGAGCCAGGCGGAAACCCGTTCGAAGCGTCCTTGCAGCGGCATGTCGAGGCGAAACTCGGCCTGAAACAACGGCACACCAGCGACCAATGTAGTCTCGTTGAACACTCCGGCCGCGGAGAACTTGACAGCTTTGGGGGGCGCCGCCTCGCAAGCCACGCGGAAGTCGAACCCTTCCGCATACATTCCGTAAAGGCGATCCCATTGACCGCGATCAACAGCAGCCACGCTCGGCAAGAAACAGGTGGTCAACGGCGTACCCGGCATAGCTCAATCCAGCTGAACGCGCTTATACGCAAGCGTAGGCCAGAGGGTCGGCGAGGCACAAGTACTGCAGGCTGTTATGGTCAACGACACGGCGTTTCGACTAAGGCTAGCACTTTTTCAGCACGGAGTAATGGGTTCCAGGTCGTCCCGTGGGCACGATACACCTCGGGGGGATAGAGGGCGAGGCAGCCAGCAACCTCTTCTACTCACATACCTTAGTTCAATTTCAGTAATCCGCGCCCCTGTCTCAACGCTTCATAAAGATTAGGAAACTCCTCCTCCAAAACACGCGAGCTGAACAGGCGCATCGCAATGCTTCCTGCCGGTAAAACATCTTGGATCTCCTCTTTCCGCAAGCGAGCATAGTCGAAAATGTTCGCAGACATCGTAGCCAGTTGGGCAGCTTCTATGATTCTGCAATTGAGGTTTTCTGTTACGACGACCATTGAAGATTGATGACCGATGTCTTTGAAGAAAGAGCAAAATCGTGAATTTT